>JAZOBA010000126.1:0-3770 GCA_045595705.1 Oscillospiraceae bacterium | reverse complement strand
GGCGGGGGAATTTTTCTTTGGACAGGCGCTGCAGCCGCTTGGGCAGGGCCCGCAGCATCAGCCCGTCCGCCGGGATCCACTCGCCGATGAGAGCGGTATAGAGGGCGTCGTACAGGGCATTGTGGCAGTCGAAGCAGTCGGGGATCCCGCAGTACTCAGCTGCCCGGTACAGGGCAAGGCTCTGGGAAATGCCCAGCACGCCGGAAAAGGAGGCCTGAATGTCAAAAACCTGCTCCATCTCCGGCTGGGGCACGTTCCAATAAGCGCAGTTGCGGCGCAGCACCTCCACATCGCTGTTGCCCCAGGCGGCGAAGGTGCGTTCTTCGCCGCACCAGCGGCGGAAAGAGCTCATGGCCTGCGGAAAGTTCTGCTCAGCCTTTAAAAAAGTGGGCAGGTCCAGCACCTCCCGCGCGGCCACGCCCAGTTCTTTGTGAACAATGGGCCGGATATTTACACGGAAGGTATCTATAATTTTTCCACCCAGACGGTCCAGCCGCACGGCACCGATCTGCAGAATTTCATCCAAGCGGATCGCATCCCGGCCGTGATTCCATTCGATGTCAAAAACGATCATGGTTACCCCAATATCAAGTAAGAATTCTTACAAAAAAGATACCACGACGACACATGTTGTGTCAATGAAGGGAACCTTCCGAAGTGGGATATTTTCAACCCATTGCAACAAAAAAGAGACACATCACCGGAGCAATGTGTCTCTTCCTGTAAAATCACAGTCAAAGGGTCTTGCAATACCGCAGGTCCACACAAACGGTATCGTGGGGAAAGGGGATATCCGCATGGGTACCGTCCCACGCAAAGCCGTGGCGGGCATAGAATCGGCGGGATTTTTCATTCTCTCTCAGGACGAATACAAAGGCACTGGGATGCCCCTGCTCCTTCAGTCGGCGACAGGCCTCTTCCAAAAGGACGGCACCGTATCCCTTTGCACGCTCATCGGGATGGGTGTAGAAAGAGGTAATTTCTCCCCAACCCTCGTAGGCGGCGTTATCAAACTTGCAGACCTCACCCGGATTGTAGTTTTCCATGCGTGCGGGGCCAAAGTTAATACAGGAAACCGGCACATTTCCTCTGTAAAGTAAAAGGCCTGTATATACCTTGTCTTCCCAGTTCTTCCGGAAGACTTCCACCCAGCGGTCATCGGTAATTTCAGCCGCCATGAAATCAGCTGGCACGGCATCGGCATAGGTATCCCGCCAACCCAGTGCATGGATCAAACTCATGGCGCGAAAATGCTCCTCGGTGCAGGCCTCCACGATGTTCAACTGTTCTGTCATAGCACCGCCGTTCCGTTACTTTCCGGCAGCCCGGTCCCGCTGAATGAGCAGCTTGACCGCCTCGATACCCACCCGGATGGCAGCATCGGTATCGTGGCTCTGCATCTGGTCCAATCCGGCGGCGTTGCGCTCCTGATTCCACACCACATGGAATGCCGAGCCGCAGCGTACGCCCAGCGCAGCAGCACAGGTAAACAAGGCGGCCGACTCCATTTCAGAAGCAAGCACACCCAGCCGTTTCCATGCTTCCCACTTGTTCAACAGTTCATAGGATACCGGCATCCGATTGGGAGAGTGCTGGCCATAGAAGGAATCCTTGCACTGAACCACACCGGCATGCCAGCAGCGATTCTGATTCTTTGCCGCATCCACCAGCGCGCTCAGCACTTCATAGTCGGACACGGCAGGAAACTCAATGGGCGCATATTCCCGGCTTGCACCCTCCATGCGAATGGCGCCGGTGGCAATGACCACATCACCGCTCTTGACATCCAGCTTGATGCCGCCGCAGGTACCGATACGCACAAAGGTGTCAGCACCGATGTTGACCAACTCCTCCATGGCAATGACGGCGGAGGGACCGCCGATTCCGGTGGAACAGACCGACACCTTCTCCCCCAGCAGGGTTCCGGTCCAGACGTTGTACTCACGGTTGGTCACCACGTGGACAGGATCATCAAAATATGCTGCAATCTTTTCACTGCGACCCGGGTCGCCGGGCAACAAACAGTACCGGCCCACATCACCGGCAACGCACTGAATATGAAACTGGCGTTCCTGTTCGATCATCGGAATCACCCTTTCTGATTTTTAATTTATTATAGCGCGTTTCGCCCCTTTACGCAAGCGGCAACTGAAACAGCCGCCCCCTCCTTTCGCAGCAGATTTCACACCGTTAAAAACTGCCGATTTTGTTTGTTTAAAAAGTATCTCTTTGGGACCAGCAGCAAAAATTTTCTGTGCAGAAAATCGAAAAATACCTCCCTCATTTTTTCATGTACAAGATTCTCTTGAAAATTCTTTTCTAAATTGGTATTATTTAACCTACAGTACTGTTCCAAGGCATGTATCTGGAACAACACAAAAGGAGTTGGAAAAATGAATCCTCTGTTCTTCGTTGGCTTCATTGGCGCCATTCTGGCCCTGGTTTTTGCCGGAATCCAGCGCAAAAAGGTCATGTCCTTCTCAGAAGGCAATGACAAAATGATCAAAATTGCTTCTTCCATCCGTGAAGGCGCAAACGCTTATCTGAAGCGTCAGTACACCACCGTAGCTATTGTTTTCGTCATTGTTTTCGTGGTTCTGCTGATTATGGCTTTCGCCACCGGCGGCAACATGCTCTCTGTTTACACTCCCTTCGCCTTCCTGACCGGCGGTATCTTCTCCATGCTGGCCGGCCTGATCGGCATGAAGATCGCCACCAACTCCAACGCTCGCACCGCATGGGCTGCTTCCGAAAGCCTGAACCGCGGCCTGCGTGTGGCTTTCTCCTCCGGCAGCGTCATGGGCTTCACCGTTGTCGGTCTGGGTATGCTGGATATCTCCCTGTGGTTTGTGTTCCTGCGCTTTGTGGCAGGCATTGAAAACCCCGAAATGCTGGGTAACATCATCGTTATGAACGGCATGGGCGCTTCTTTCATGGCTCTGTTCGCCCGTGTGGGCGGCGGCATTTACACCAAGGCCGCTGACGTTGGCGCCGACCTGGTTGGTAAGGTCGAAGCCGGCATCCCCGAGGATGACCCCCGCAACCCCGCAACCATCGCCGACAACGTGGGCGACAACGTGGGTGACGTCGCCGGTATGGGCGCCGATCTGTATGAGTCCTACGTCGGTTCCATTCTGGCCACCTTCGCTCTGGGTGCCTGCGCCGGCTACAGCTGGGAAGGCATGTTCCTGCCCTTGGTTCTGTGCGTGGTCGGTATCATCTGCTCCATCTTCGGTTCCTTCCTGGTCCGCACCAAGGAGAATGCTTCTCAGGAGTCCCTGCTGAAGAGTCTGCGCACCGGCACTTACACCGCTGCTGTTCTGGCTGCCGTTCTGACCGCACCTCTTTGCTGGCTAATCCTGGGCACCGAAAACAACTGCTGGGGCGTTTACGTTGCTATCCTGTGCGGTCTGGTCGGCGGCTGCGCCATCGGCTACTTCACCGAATACTACACCTCTGACACCTACAAGCCCACCCAGAAGCTGGCTGCCGCTTCCGAAACCGGCTCCGCTACCATTATCATCGGCGGCGTTTCTCTGGGCCTGATGTCCACCCTGACTTCCATTTTGATCGTGGCTGCCGCCATTCTGATCTCCTACTTCGCTGCAGGCGGCGGCATCCAGATCGTCGATGATTCCGGTCTGTTCACCGATGCATTCAACAAGGGCCTGTACGGCATCGGCATTGCCGGCGTCGGCATGCTGTCCACTCTGGGCATCACTCTGGCTACCGACGCTTACGGCCCCGTGGCCGACAACGCCGGCGGCATC
>JAZOBA010000125.1:0-4623 GCA_045595705.1 Oscillospiraceae bacterium | reverse complement strand
GGGTCAGCGCGACCAGGCAGAGTTCGGCGCAAGAGTTACCGCCGCTCTGGATGATATAGCCGAAACCGAGGGCATTGAGGCTCTGGAAGAGGATTTCGAGGCAGAGTTTGAACTCCTTGCAGCCCAGTGCGGAGTGAGCGTCGGGCAGGTGAAGGGCTTTTTCGACGAGGAAAGTCTCGCCGCTATGGGTAAGGAGATTCGCCAGAAGAAGGCGGTTTCCCTGGTGCTTAAAGCCGCGGATGTGGAGACCGTGGAAGAATAAACATACAGCAAAAATACAAAGTTGCCTCTGCGACATGCTGCGACATGCTGAAAATACCGCTCCGTCATTTGATGACGGAGCGGTATTTTCTATACTTAATTGTTCACTTATTTGTTCTGCAGCTTTTATCCTTCTCAGAACATTTCCTTGCTCATGCGGTCGATTTCGGCGCAGACCTTGTCGTAGGGGACATGAGAGGTGAAGGGCATGCCGGCGGTCAGGCAGGGAATGAAGGAGTGCTTGCCGCACTTACGGCAGGCGCGCTCCACTTCTTCCTTGACCATTTCGTCGGTCCAGGCGGGCGTGTCCAGCAGACGGGTCTCGATCTCACCCATGAAGGTGATCTTGCCGCCGAACTCTTCGATCAGGCTGGGCAGATCGTTGGCGGGGATGCAGCCCTGCCAGATGTCAATGCCCATTTCCACCATGTAGGGGACCAGATTGCGGGAATAGCCGTCGTTGTGGTGAACCACCAGAACGCCGTTTTCCTTGTAGAAACCGTAAATCTTCTTGTAGGCGGGCAGAATGAACTCCTCGAACATGGCGGGGGAGATGAAGGAGTTCTCGGTGGCGCCCCAGTCGTCGTGATGCAGAACGGCGTCGATGTGGCAGCGCTCCACCATGGTCTTGGCGAAGTCCAGCTCGCACTCGGTCAGGAAATCGATCAGAGCGTGCATCTCTTCGGGCTCTTCATAGAAGTTGGCCAGCGCGTCCACCATGCCCATCAGAGCGTGCAGGCGCTCAAAGATGCCCTGGGTCTGCAGGGCGCAGACATACTGATTGTCGCGGTCGGCCTGCGCGGCGATGCCGTTGAGCATGCCCCAGTAACCGGGGTCCTCGGGGACAAAGGGCTTGTGCAGGATCTCACGCCACTGGGTGATGTCCTTGAGGACCAGGTGCTCGTCATCGTGGATGGGGAAAGCGCCCATCTGGCCGGCGGGCAGAGTCCAGGTCACGCCGAACTGGTCCTTGGCATCGGGAGAGCCGGGGAAAACGGGGTAGTTGCCCATGTAATAGGTGTCGGGCACCAGAATGTGCAGGAACTCATACTGGTTGACAAAGCGGTCGGGGTTGCCGTCCTTTTTCATGACTTCGCGCAGATTTTCTTTTACGGTCAACATGATATACCTCCAAAAATTTTCGAAGAAGCAGCACAGTCGGCTGTCTTCGTGATGGGGAGATTTCATAACTGAAAATATGGTATAGCACAGCATGGGGCAAGTCAATATTTTTTTATTTTAAAATGGTAAAATCTTATTTTTGTTCTATAAATCGTAAGAGAGGACTATTTGGGGCCGCGGGGCCCCTGCGGCCTGCGGAACGCTGAACTGTTACAGCGGCATACCGCCGGCCGGAATAACACCTTGACAGAAAACGAACGGCACCGGAGGGCAATGTCATTAAGATAACGTGTCATCCTGAGCGAAGCGAAGGATCTTGAAACAAAAACGGCCTCAAAAGAGGCCGTTTTTGAAGATTCTTCGGTTTCTTCAAAACCTCAGAATGACAGGTTGTGCTTAACGAAATGACATTGCACCGGAAGGTGCCGTTCGTTTTTGTGCTTATTACAGTACGATCAGGCCGTATTTGATGGACATTTCCTGCAGGAACCGGTCTTCCATTTCGCAGGTGCCGTCCCAGATGGCGCGGCCCTGATAAATGCGCAGGGCGCCCTCCAGCAGTTCGGGCACATCGGTTTCGATGCACAGGGCATCCTTGATGACGTACTGGTTTTCGGCAAAGATGTCCAGATCGTCCTGTTCGTAAATGGCGATCTTCAACGCGCCGTCGCCCTCGTCCTCGGCATCCAGAATGTCCTCCATCAGGTCGGGGGTGCATTCGATGGGATCACCGATGTCCACGTCCACCGTCAGGAAGCGGGCCTCCTTCTCGCTGGCGCAGGGGAGGGTGTCGGGGTCAAACTCGGGGGCGGAAAAGGAATCGAAATCCACCTTGGACACGGCGGCCTTCAAAGCGGCAATGTGCTCGGCTGTGGTGCCGCAGCAGCCGCCAAAGATACGCACGCCGGCGGCGGCCATGGCCCGCACATGGGCCACAAATTCCTCGGGAGGACAGTTGTAAACCGTCTCGCCGCCCACAGTCTGGGGCAGACCGGCGTTGGGCTTGGCGATCAGGGGAACGGTGGCGTAGGGGGTCAGACGCTCCAGCTGCTCCAGCATGGTATCGGGGCCGGAGGAGCAGTTCAGACCGAAGGCGGACACGCCCATACCCTGCATGACGATCATGGCGGCAAGGGCATCGGTGCCCGACAGAGTGCGGCCGTTTTCATCCACTGTGAAGGTGACCCAGACCGGCTTTTGGGATACGCTCTTGACGGCCAGCACGGCGGCACGGGCCTCGGGCATGGTCATGGTGGTCTCAATGACGAACAGGTCGGCCCCGGCCTCCTCACAGGCCTTTGCCTGCTCGGTGTAGATGTCCACCAGTTCCTCAAATTCGGTGTCACCGAAGGGAGGGATGAACAGCCCGGTGGGGGACAGGTCGGCGGCCACCAGCGCGCGGCCGTCGGCGGCCTGCTTGGACAGGGCCACCAGCGCCTTGTTGTACTCGGTGACCTTGTGGGCGACGCCGTGGTGGCTCAGACTGGCCCGGTTGGCACCAAAGGTGGGAGCCATGAGCACGTTGGAGCCGGCCTCCACGTAAGCGCGCTGGATGTCAATGAGCACATCGGGGTGCTCCAGCACCCATGTTTCGGTGCAAACGCCCTTGGGCATGCCCCGCTTGTAAAGCTGGGTGCCGGTGGCGCCGTCGGAAATGAGGGGAAGACACAAAGGAACGTCCATCGTAATTACTCCTCGATTATAGTAGGAATACAATAAATGACTGCTTTTGATTTTGAGGCCCTGTCATGAGCTCTCCCGGCATAGCCGGTCGGTTCGCGCTAAAAACATGCCACCGGCATGTTTTTTTCACGCGCTCACATTTTTTCGGGAGCCGAAACGCCCAGCAGGTTCAGGCTGTTGGCGATGACGGCGCGGACGGTATCGGCCAGCTTCAGGCGGGCGGACAGCATGTCGGGGGCCTCGCCCTTGATGCGGTTGGCGTTGTAGAAGCGGTGGAAGTCACCGGCCAGAGTGACCAGATAGCGGTTGATGCGGCTGGGGTCGTAGTCGCGGGCGGCCAGACGGATCTCCTCGGGCAGGGCGGCCAGACACTTGATCAGTTCACGCTCGGTCTCGGTGTTCAGCAGGGCGGGGTTGATCTCGGACATGGCGGGCACACGCTGACCCAGATTGAGGGTCAGAGAGCAGATGCGGGCGTGGGCGTACTGCACGTAGTAGACGGGGTTCTCGCTGTCCTCACGGACGGCCAGATCCAGATCGAAGTCCAGAGGGGAAGTGGACACACGGGAGTTGAAGAAGTAGCGGGCGGCATCCACGCTGATCTCGTCCAGCAGATCGTGCAGGGCGATGGCCTTGCCGGAGCGCTTGGACATCTTCACGGGCTTGCCGTCCTGCAGCAGGTTGACCAGCTGCATCAGCACCACCACCAGACGCTCGGAGCCGTTCAGGTCCAGACCGTCCAGAGCGGCCTGCAGGCGGGCCACGTGGCCGTGGTGGTCGGCGCCCCAGATGTTGATGACCTTGTCAAAGCCGCGCTGGGCGAACTTGTTGCGGTGGTAGGCAATGTCGGCGGCGAAGTAGGTGTAGAAGCCGTTGGCGCGGCGCAGCACGTCGTCCTTCAGATCCAGCTTCTCGGCCTGCTCGCGGGTCTTGCCCTCGTTCATGTATTTCCGGCGCAGCAGCTCGCTGGTGTTCAGCCAGAGAGCGCCGCCCTTCTCATAAGTCCAGCCCTTTTCGCCCAGCAGAGCCACCGTTTCGGCCACATAGCCGCTGTCGTGGAGGGTGGACTCGAAGAACCACTCGTCATACTCGATGTGATAGCGCTGCAGATCCTTTTTCATGTTGGGGATATTGCGGGACAGACCGAAGGCGGCCAGAGTGTCCATGCGCTCCTTCTCGTCCCGATCCTTCCAGCCCTCGCCCTGCTCCTGCAGGAAGGCGGCGGCCAGCTCGCGGATGTCGTCACCCTGATAGCCGTTTTCGGGGAAGGGGAAGTTCTCCTCGCCCACCAGAAGCTGCATATAGCGGGCATTCAGGCTTTCGGCGAACTTCTGGATCTGGTTGCCTGCGTCATTGACGTAAAATTCCTTGTAGGAATCGCAGCCGACACGCTTGAGCACCTCGGCCAGAGTGTCACCCAGCACGCCGCCGCGGGCGTTGCCGATGTGCATGGGGCCGGTGGGGTTGGCGGAAACGAACTCCACCATGACCTTTTCGCCCTTGCCCGCGTCGGAATTGCCGTAAGAGGCACCCTCGCTCTCAATGGCCGTCAGCACG
>JAZOBA010000124.1:0-2980 GCA_045595705.1 Oscillospiraceae bacterium | reverse complement strand
CCATGCTTGCCAAGCTGGCCGCCGCCGCATCGGTCTGCGGCAAAGAGCAGTTGATTTTCTCCCAGAAGGACCGCACCCGCGTGGGCAGCGCGGTCATCGCCACCGCCAACAAGGTGTTGAATAACGGTCAACTGACCCTGTCCGAACAGACCCGCCCCATGTGCGGCGGATTTATCCTCAGCGATGGCGCCATTGAAGTTAACTGCACCTTCGAGACCCTGGTTCGCCTGCAGCGCGGCGAGATCGCCGGAGAAGTTGCCAACGTGCTGTTTGCATGATGGGGAAGGAGTGAAGCCCCATGAAACAAACCAAGGACATCGATTATATTTTCCTGTCCACCCGCGTCAAGGCCATGGAGCGCAATCTGCTGAACCGTGAACGAATCGCGCAGATGCTGGAAGCGCCCACCGACCAAGACGCCGCCAAGGTACTGGTGGACTGCGGCTATTCCGAAATGGCCGAAATCACCAACAGCGAACTGGATCGGGTGCTTGCCGAGCAGCAGCAGGCCATGATGGCCGATCTGGGCGGCTGCGCCCCCAACAAATACATCGTAGATGTGTTCCGACTGCGCTACGATTACCACAACGCCAAGGCGCTGGTTAAAACCGAGGCCCTGGGTATGGATTCGACTCACCTGCTGATGGGCGGCGGCCGCTACGACCGCCAGCGCCTGGCAGAGTCCTATCAGCGGGAAGAGATGCTGGCCTACAGCGATATCTTCCGCCGCGGCATTGCCCGCGCCCGCGAGATTCTGGGTTCCACCGGAGACCCCCAGCAGGTAGACTTTGTTCTGGACCGCGCTTACTTTGAGGAACTGACCTCTTTGGCTCAGCAGTCAGACAGCCCCTTCCTGAAAAGTTACGCCGCCCTACTGGTGGATGTAGCCAATCTGCGCGCCTGCGTACGCGCGTCCCGTCTGGGCCGCGGAACCGAATTTCTGAATCAGGTCCTGGTTCCCGGCGGCACCGTCAGCCTGCGCAATCTGGCCACCGCCCGCGGTGAGGAACTGAGCAATCTGTTCCGTGTGGGTCACCTGGCTGCCGCTGCGGCAGAAGGCGCCTCCAAGTCGGCCCCCAATTCGGGTGCATTGACCGAGTTCGAACGCCTTTGTGACAACGCCGTCATGACCTATCTCAGCGACAGCCGTCGCGTCCCCTTCGGCGTGGAGCCCATTCTGGGTTACCTGTACGCCCGGGAGGCCGAGGCCACCACCATCCGCATCATCATGAGCGGCCGCATGGCCGGTCTGAGCACAGAAACTATCCGGGAAAGGCTGCGTGACTCTTATGTATAAAATCGCTGTACTGGGCGACTCGGACAGTATTCTGGGCTTCAAGGCTCTGGGTCTGGATGTGTTCCCCGTGGAATCGGTGGACAAGGCAAAGAGCACCCTGCACCGGCTGGCAAAAGAAACCTATGCCATTGTTTATCTGACCGAGCAACTGGCCGCCCACATGGACGAGGAACTGGCCCGCTATAAGGATGAACTGACCCCCGCTATCATCCTGATCCCCGGTAAAGAAGGCTCCCTCGGCATTGGCATGGCAAATGTGAAAAAATCTGTCGAACGAGCCGTTGGCGCAGACATTTTGTAAAGAACTTTCTGTAAGAAAGAAGGTATATGACTTGAGCGGAAAAATTGTTAAAGTTTCCGGCCCGCTGGTGGTCGCCACCGGCCTTTCCGACGCCAACATGGCAGACGTGGTCCGCGTGGGTGAAGAGCGCCTGATCGGCGAAATTCTGAACATGACCGGCGACTCGGCCTCCATCCAGGTTTACGAAGAGACCTCCGGTCTGGGCCCCGGCGCCACCGTGGTCACTACCGGTTCCCCCCTGTCGGTGGAACTGGGCCCCGGCATTATCGAAAACATCTATGACGGCATCCAGCGTCCTCTGGAAGAGATCATGAAGAAGTCGGGCAGCAACAACTTGCCCCGCGGCGTGGAAGTTCCCGCACTGGACCGCGAAAAGAAGTGGGAGTTCACCGCCACCGTCAGCGCAGGCGACAAAGTGGTCGGCGGCGATGTCATTGGCACCGTGCCCGAGACTAGCGTTGTGCTCCACAAAATTATGATCCCTCCCAAGATGAGCGGCACCATCGAGTCCATTCAGTCGGGCTCCTTCACGGTGGAGGAAACCGTGGCCGTTTTGGTGGACGACAAGGGCGAAAAGCACAATCTGACCATGATGCAGAAGTGGCCGGTTCGTGTGGGCCGTCCCTACAAACACAAGTATCCCCCCAAGACCCCCTTGCTGTCCGGTCAGCGCATTGTGGACTCCCTGTTCCCCATCGCCAAGGGCGGCACCGCCGCCATTCCCGGCCCCTTCGGTTCGGGCAAGACCGTCATGCAGCACGCTCTGGCCAAGTGGTCCGACGTGGACATCGTGGTCTACATCGGCTGCGGCGAGCGCGGCAACGAGATGACCGACGTTCTTATGGAGTTCCCCGAGCTGAACGACCCCCGCACCGGCGAGCCTCTGATGAAGCGTACCGTCCTCATCGCCAACACCTCCGACATGCCCGTTGCAGCACGTGAAGCAAGTATCTATACCGGCATCACCATCGCCGAGTACTTCCGCGACATGGGCTACGACGTTGCCGTTATCGCCGACTCCACCTCCCGCTGGGCAGAGGCTCTGCGTGAGATGTCCGGCCGTCTGGAAGAGATGCCCGGCGAGGAAGGCTACCCCGCATATCTGGCAAGCCGTATCGCACAGTTCTATGAGCGCGCAGGTGTTATCCAGTGCATGGGCTCTGATGAGAGAAGAGGTTCCCTCACCGCCGTCGGCGCAGTTTCTCCTCCGGGCGGCGACATATCCGAGCCTGTTTCTCAGGCAACCATGCGTATAACCAAGGTCTTCTGGGCACTGGACTCCAGCCTTGCCTACGCAAGACACTTCCCCGCAATCAACTGGCTTAACTCCCACTCTCTGTATCTGGATTCCCTGAAGCCCTGGTATGAGAGCAACTTCCCCG
>JAZOBA010000123.1:0-16922 GCA_045595705.1 Oscillospiraceae bacterium | reverse complement strand
TGCTGCCGGCCCGCTTTGCGCTGGCGGAACTGGTCAATCTTCACGACGAATCGCTGGAGTTTGAGCCCATTCACCGCGTGGTGTTTGACGTGGAGCCGGAGCATCTGCTCAATGACCTGATTGCAGCATTCCCCGGCGCCCACTACGGCTCGGGTGAAGGCCATGTACTGGAATATGTCTATGCCGGGGGAGAGGGCTGTGTGACGGTACCCACCCCTGCCGCACAGCTGCCGGTCGGTACGCTGCAGAGCTTTCTGGATGATTATCTCGCATCCCGGGGTGGCCGGGTGGACTACATCCACGGTGATGATGTGACGCGCAAGCTTGCCGCACAGCCGAAAAGCATCGGTTTTCTGCTGCCTTCCATGGGTAAGGATGAACTGTTCCCCACCGTGATCCACGATGGCGTGCTGCCCCGCAAGACCTTCTCCATGGGTGAGGCACACGATACGCGATTCTATCTGGAAGCACGAAAGATTCGGTGAGTTTATGGAAGTGCGCGCATATGCCAAGTTGAATCTGACGCTGGATGTGATCGCCCGCCGGGAAGACGGATATCACGATCTGCGCATGGTGATGCAGACGGTGGATCTGGCGGATACGCTGACTCTGACCGAAGAAGAGCAGGAGGGAGTCCGCGTCCGGACTAACCTGCGCTACCTGCCGGGTGATGAGCGCAATCTGGCTGCTATTGCGGCAAAAAAGTTTTGGGAAGCCAATAACTATAATGGGAAAGGACTTGCCATTGATTTGCAGAAGGAAATTCCGGTTTGTGCCGGAATGGGCGGAGGCAGTTCGGATGCTGCTGCGGTGCTTCGTGCACTGAATGATCTGTATGGACTGAATCTGTCGGTGCAGCGCCTGGCGGAAATCGGTGAGCAGGTAGGTTCCGATGTTCCTTACTGCGTTCTGGGCAGTACTGCTCTGGCAGAAGGAAGAGGCGAGCGTCTGACTCCGCTTTCTCCGCTGCCCAATTGCCATATTGTTATCTGCAAGCCGACCTTTTCCATTTCCACGCCGGAACTGTTCGGATGCATCGACTGCCGGAAGATCCGCTGTCGCCCGGATACCGAGGGGATTATTGCGGCGCTGCACAATGGTGATCTTGCCGGTGTGGCCCGGCGGCTGTACAATGTTTTTGAAGATGTGCTGACCGACCGCAGAGGCGGAGAAATCGCAGAGATAAAAAATGAACTGATCTCCTGTGGAGCGCTGGGCGCCGCCATGAGCGGAACGGGTCCGACTGTATTTGGTTTATTTGACAATGAAGGAAAGGCAAAATCGGCTTTCCAAAGTCTGAAAGGCCACTATTCGGATACTTTCTTGACCCGGCCGGTATAAAAGTTCAAAACACCGTCCATACTGCAGGTACAAAACCTACATATGGACGGTGTTTTTATGTTGTTCAATGAAAAAATACGTAGTTTTTTAGGAAAAGCCGAATGGATCATCTTGATTTCGGTTTCATTTCTGCTTTTGTTTGGCCTTTGGTTGGAGCGGGAACAAAGGGGTGTTTCAGACAGTGTTTTGCGGCTGCATGTGCTGGCTCATTCCGACCGCGCGGAAGATCAGGAATTGAAATTAAAGGTGCGGGATGCCGTATTGCAGGAGGCAAAAGAGATGTTGCCGGAAAGCACTTCGGTGGAGCAGGCCGAAAAGACCCTTGGAAAGAATCTGGAACGTCTGGCTGCCGCCGGAGCTGCGGTTGTGGCGAGGGAGGGCTATGATTACCCCGTTTCTGCCGAGTTGCTGGATACCTGGTTTCCCACCAAGGAATACGAGGATTTTTCTCTGCCGGCTGGGGAATACCGCGCCCTTCGCATTGTGATCGGGGATGGAGGCGGTCAAAACTGGTGGTGTGTGGTCTTTCCGCCCCTCTGCCTTGCATCGGTATCCGAAACAACAGTTGAGACGGCGCTGAAAGCCGGTATGACCGAACAGCAGGTAGCCCTTTTGACCGGTGAGTCAGAGGGGTATGTAATTAAATTTAAGGTTCTGGAACTGTGGGAGCAGCTGAAACTGGCTATTGGCGCATAAGTGGGTCTTTTCATACCGCGATTTGTGGTGTAAAATCAATGCAATGAATTCACCTCAAACGCGGAGGGATGTCCATGACACGGGAAGAAATCAATGCCATTGTTGAAAAGCAGCGCAGCTACTATGCATCCGGAGCCACACTGCCGGTGGAGCGCCGCATCAAAGCGCTGAAAAAGCTGCGTCAGGCATTGTTGGATAACGAGCAGGTTATTGCCGATGCCTTGAAGAAGGACCTCGGCAAGGCGGCGGAAGAGAGCTATATGTGTGAAACCGGACTGGTCATCAGCGAGATCAGCTATCTGCTGCGTCACATCCGCCGATTTTCCCGGGAAAAGACGGTGGTCACGCCGCTGGCACAGTTTGCCTCCCGAAGCTACCAAAAACCCATGCCCTACGGCGTGGCATTGATCATGAGTCCGTGGAATTATCCCGTGCTGCTGACGCTGGATCCGCTGGCCGATGCACTGGCCGCCGGCAACACGGCCATCATCAAACCCAGCGCCTATTCTCCGGCTACCGGTGAACTTCTGCAGAAACTGGTCAGTGACATTTTCCCGCCCGAATATGTGACGGTAGTTACCGGCGGCCGGGAAGAGAACAATTACCTGTTGGATGAGAAGTTTGACTGCATTTTCTTTACCGGAAGCAAATCAGTGGGGCAGATGGTCATGGAAAAGGCGGCGAAGCATCTGACTCCGGTGACTTTGGAACTGGGCGGAAAAAGTCCTTGCATTGTCCATTCCGATGCTGATTTGAAACTGGCTGCCCGGCGCATTGTGTTTGGCAAGTATCTGAACTGCGGCCAGACCTGTGTGGCACCCGACTATATTCTCTGCCACAAGTCAGTCAAGCAGCAATTTGTGGAGTGTGTTAAAGAAGAAATTCAGCGCCAGTATGGACAGGCGGAGTACGGCAAGATCATCAATCGCAAGCACTTTGACCGCATCTGCAGCCTGATCGATCCGGCCAAGGTAATTGTGGGCGGCGGCTCTGACCCCGAGACTTTGCAGATTGAGCCTACTGTCATGGACGATGTGACTTGGGACGATGCTGTAATGCAGGAGGAGATCTTTGGGCCAATCATGCCCGTTCTGACCTATGACTCCATCGATCAGGTCATTGAACAGGTCAACGGTCGGGACAAGCCCCTTGCGCTGTATATCTTTGCAAAGAATAAGGCGGTCATTCGCAAGGTTACCGGGCGTTGTGCTTATGGCGGCGGCTGCGTCAACGATGTAGTGATCCATCTTGCCACCAGCAGTATGGGTTTTGGCGGTGTGGGGGAGAGCGGTATGGGTTCTTACCACGGCAAGATCGGGTTTGACACCTTTACCCATTATAAGAGTATTGTGGATAAAAAGACCTGGCTGGATCTTCCTATGCGATATCAGCCTTATTCCAAACTGTATGCCAAAATGATACGGTTATTTTTAAAGTGACGGTATTCAGCTCTGCGAAGATTCTTTCGCAGAGCTGAAATTTTTTAAAAAAAGACTTTACTTTAACGCTTTTGTGTGCTACACTTTAGTGGCAAAAAGCAATAAAGTGAAAGAAGGCGCTTTTATGTTTATCAAAATTTTTCTGCTTGTAGTGTTTTTCGCAATTATGGTCGGCGTTGGCATCTACTGCAGGAAACAGGCAACCGATGTCAACAGTTTTGTTCTTGGCGGTCGTTCGGTGGGTCCGTGGTTGACTGCCTTTGCATATGGCACATCTTACTTTTCTGCCGTTGTGTTTGTGGGCTATGCCGGTCAGTTCGGCTGGAAGTACGGCATTGCCGCAACCTGGGCCGGAATCGGCAACGCACTGCTGGGCTCTCTGCTGGCGTGGGTGGTGCTGGGCCGCCGTACCCGCATCATGACCCAGCATCTGGACTCTGCCACCATGCCGGAATTTTTCCAGAAACGCTTTGACAGTAAGTCTTTGAAGATTGCCGCTTCGCTGGTCACCTTTATTTTCCTGATCCCCTATACTGCATCTCTGTACAACGGTTTGTCCCGCCTGTTCAATATGGCATTCCATATTGATTACTCCATCTGCGTGATCGTTATGGCAGTTTTGACCGGAATTTACGTGATTGCCGGCGGCTACATGGCGACTGCTATCAATGATTTTATTCAGGGCATTATCATGATCTTCGGTATCTGTGCCGTTGTGGTTGCTGTGCTGAAAAGTCAGGGCGGCTTCCTGGCCGCGCTGGATGGCTTGGCTCGGGTCACGGATTCCACAGTTTCCGCTACCCCCGGTGTGTTTGCCTCGTTCTTCGGTCCCGATCCTGTGAATCTGTTGGGTGTTGTGCTGCTGACTTCGCTGGGTACATGGGGGTTGCCTCAGATGGTGCAGAAGTTCTACGCCATCAAGAGTGAAAAAGCGGTTAAGACCGGTACCGTCATTTCCACGCTGTTTGCCGTCTTCGTGGCCGGCGGATGCTACTTCCTTGGTGGATTTGGCCGCCTGTTCTCCGATAAGATCGATATTGCAGCCAACGGTTACGACTCGGTTATTCCTACCATGCTGTCCGGTTTGTCGGATGCTTTGATCGCCATTGTGGTCATTTTGGTTCTGTCGGCCTCTATGTCCACCCTGTCCTCTCTGGTACTGACATCGAGTTCCACCTTGACGCTGGATATGCTGAAAGGCACCGTGGTCAAAGAGATGGACGAGAAACGTCAGCTGTTCATTATGCGCTGTCTGATCGTGGTATTTATTGTGATCTCTGTCGTTCTGGCGATCATTCAGTACAAGTCCAGCGTGACCTTTATTGCACAGCTGATGGGTGTGTCCTGGGGCGCTCTGGCTGGTGCATTCCTGGCCCCCTTCCTGTACGGTCTGTACTGGAAGCGCACCACCAAGGTGGCCTGCTGGTGCAGCTTTGTGTTTGCTACAGTGTTCATGCTGGCAAACATCTTCTTCAAGGCAAGTTTCCCTGCAGTGCTCCAGTCTCCTATCAATGCCGGCGCTTTTTGTATGGTTGCAGGACTGATTATTGTTCCGGTTGTGTCCCTGTTTACTGCACCGCCCGAAAAGAAGCTGTTGGATGATACCTTTGCTTGCTATGAACACAAGGTTCTGGTCAACCAGAGCCGTGCTTTGGGTGAGACACAGGAAAAATAAATTCGGAAATAGAAACACCGGTAAGGCCCAAAAGGCCTTGCCGGTGTTTTGCTGTGTTTATTCAGAAATCGATTCTTTCTGCTTCAGATCCTTCAGAATGTCGGTGTAGAAGCCTTCACTGATCTTATACTTTTTCAAGTAAATGATGTAGCCTACAACAATGCAGATCAGGGGGAAAACCAACATGGCGATTTTGACTGTGCTCTTGCCTGCGGCGTCAATCGATACGGCGGCCACGTCATTGACCTTGATACCGGCCAGAACCACTGAGATGCTGATGACTGCGGTGGACAGGGCGCCGCCGATCTTGTTGACCAGGGGTTGGATGGAGAAGGTAATGGATTCATTACGCTTGCCCAATTTCCATTGGCCGTATTCTACGGTGTCAGCCAGGAACATGAGCATCAGCAACTGGATAAAGGCCTGGCCCACAAACATCAGCAGAGCGCACACGGCCACCAGAATGATGGAGACCTCGGCAAAGAAGAAAATCACATAGCCCAGGATAACCAGGATGGTGGCGCCGGTGTACAGCTGACGGCGGTTAAACCGCTTGGAGAAGAAGGGGAAGATAGCCAGAGCAGCCAGCTGACCCACGCCGCACACAGCGGCCAGAATAGCGTACATGCCCTTGTTTCCAAACACATATTCCATGTAGTAGACGGCGAAACCGGTGGTGGTGCAGTAGCCGATCATGAACAGGCCCATGGACAGGGTGGTCCACATCAGTTGGTCGTTACCCACCAGAGCGCGCCACATCTGCTTCAGCGTGGTCTTTTCTTCGTTTTGAAGGTTGGAGCGATTTTCTTTGACACCCAGCAGAGGGAACAACAGGAACAGCAGATAGACTACGGCGATGATGACGGCCAGTGTCATCCATGCCTGCTTGGTGTTGCCCATAGAGGCGGTGATGGGCTCCCAACCCACCATGACGATGTACATGCCGATATTGGCACAGATTCGGGCAAAGGCGCCAAACTTTTCGCGCTGTTTTTGATCCTGAGTCAGGGCAGGGAGAAGTGTCCAGTAGCCAATGTCATTGATGCCGTAGCTGATATCCCAGACGATGTAGGCAAGGGCAAAGATAATGATGAAGCCCCAGCCGGAGCCAACGTTGGCGAAGAGGAGCAGGAAGGACAGGGCGCTGACCACACCGCCGATCAGAATGGCAGGCTTGAACTTGCCCCACGGTGAGCGGATGTTGTCGATAAAATATCCGGTGATGGGGTCGTTGATGGCATCCACGATGCGCAGCACAGACAGCAGGGTGCTGGTGATGGCAAACACCCACATGGGCAGGGACAGAACATTGGTCAGGAAATACAGAATGGTGTTGGCCTCAAAGGCGTAGAACATGTCGCGGCCAATGGTGCCAAGACCGAAAAAGTATTTGTTGCGGTTATCATAGTTCTTCACGGGTAATGACCTCCCTGATTTCAAACAGATTGGAGCCAAAATCGCTTTGCATCCGGCCGTCTTTGTCGTAGCCGGTGCCTGCGAAGTATGGGGGCAGGATCCAGCCGGACATTAAGGCCGAGCCGGAGGCGAAGAGTTCCTGCGTGCCATCCTTCATGGCGTAGTGCCGGTCGGCAGTGCGCAGCACCATGCCGTTGGGATTGATGCTGACCGGAAATACATGACTGAGCAGACTGCCGAAGGGGCCCACGCGCAGAGTCTGGGGTCGGCTGGTGACCTGATAAGTACTGCGGGGATCCAGTGCGCGGGCGGAAAGCCGCTCATATCCAGGCGCTGCATGGATCAGTCGATGGAACAGGCCTACCAGATGCATCCCGTGCTGACTGACCTGCCATGCGGTGCCTTGTTCGGCGTTCAGACGATGGAAGGTGCCGAACTGGAACGCACTGCGATGTTCTTTATAATAAGTAATCTGAGCGGCAATGTCCTTCTTTTCCACAGGGAGCAGATGCTCCAGATCCAGTTCATAGCCGAGGATGCCGAAGAAGGAGACATTGGCGCGGGTATACAGGGGTGTAGAGCGCAGAGTCTGTGCATGGGGCGCTGCCGAGACATGGGCACCCATGACCGACTGAGGGTACAGGTAGGACAGACCCTCCTGAATATCCAATCGCTCCACAGGATCGGTGTTGTCGGAGCACCAAACCTGGGGGGAGAAGGTCATCATACCCAGATCAAAGCGGTTGCCGCCCGATGCGCAGCTTTCCAGCAGAACATGAGGGCGGGGGCCAAAGATGCGCCGCAGCACATCGTACAGACCAAGAATGTATTCGTGGGCCTTGTTGCCCAGCGCTGTGGAATGGCGGTTCATATCCCACTTGACGTAGGAAATCTCGGCGCTGTCCAGAATAGAACCGACATTGTCTACGATGTAATCGCGCACCTCGGGACGGGTCAGATCTAAAAGCAGCTGGTGCCGACCCATGATGGGGGGCAGTTGGTCGGTCAGGGCCCAATCAGGGTGGGCGCGATACAGATTGCTGTCCGGGTTGACCGATTCCGGTTCAAACCAAAGGCCGAACTCCATACCCATTGCCTTGATTTTACGTGCCAGACCGGCCAGTCCCGTGGGAAGCTTTTTGGTGTTGATGTTGTAGTCACCCAAACCGGACGTGTCGTCATTGCGTGTGCCAAACCAGCCGTCATCCAGTACAAACAGTTCGCAGCCCAGTTCTTTGGCTTGCTTGGCCAGTTTCAGCAGACGGTGCTGATTGAAGTCGAACATGCAGCCTTCCCAACTGTTGTACAGGACGGGACGTTCCTTGAACTGCCATGCCTTGGGCACAATGTGATGGTTGATGAAGCTGTGCATCCGGTGGGATAAGCCGCCAAAGCCCTCATTGGACCATGCCAGAACGGCCTCGGGGGTCTCGAAGGATTCGCCGGGGGGCAATGCTTTGGAAAAGTTGTTGGGGGAGATGCCCTGCACAATGCGATTGAGCCCTTGCAGTGAGCGCTGCACTCCGGAGTAATGGTTGCCGGAATAGACCAGATTGAACCCGTAGACCTGACCGCAGGTCTCGGTGGCATTGGGTTCTGACAAAAGGAATCCGGGGTTATGGCGGTTGGAGGAAAAGCCGGTGGTGCTTTCGTTCGCCACCCGGGCCGGGCCAACCGGAACTATATGCTTATGGGCTTCGGCAATCCAGCCTCCGTTTAGGGTGGTCATCTCATATTTGCCGGGCAGGTCTGCACAGCTGCTCATGAGCTTGTGGATGCAAACTGTTTGTTCGCCGGTATTTTCCAGTACCGTGCGGCGGGTCAGTGCATCGGGAAAAACAGTCCAGTACAGATGCAGGAGCAGATTATTTTCCGGCTGCTCCAGAATGATCTCCAATGTTTCTATGCCATCCAGAGCTTGAGGAAGTGCCTGCATCGGGGCGATTCCGGAGCGGATCTGATGGGACAGGTAGCGAAACTGTGCGGCAAGTGGAATACCATTACATTCTAGCTCACAAGGGCTTTCTCGATAGTCGCCGCGGCCGTTTCCACTCCATGCCAGCGGCAGAAAGTCCGGAGAGGAAGTGGTATCTTTGTCATCCAGCAGGAGAGAGGTGCCCCAGCCCAATCCCGGTTTGCAGGACATGGCCTGTACATCCTCGGTGCTGACCGGAGCACCGTAATGGATCAGTTCCGGCAGTCCGTGAGCCGTGATACGGAGCAGGCAGGACCAGTGCTCGGTACCCAGATGGAAGATTCCGTCTTGATACAGGATCATCGTACATCGTACTCCTTTCCCTTGACGTATTGTTCAAAGATCTCTTCGGTCACACCGCCGGCGGCAATGACCGCAGAGAAGAATTGTCCTGATTCCTTGACGGTGCGTTTGCGCTCGTGTTCATAATCCACATGGACCAGGCCAAAGCGGGCAGAATTTCCTTCGATCCATTCAAAGTTGTCGCAGAAGCACCAGTGGTAATAGCGCTCAAAGGGCAGGCTGGAGTCGGCCATGGCTTTCAGATGTTCACAGATGTAGCGGGCGCGGAACCGATCGTCATTGTCGCAGGTGCCATTCTCGGTGACCCACAGAGGGCGGTCCAGCACCTTTTGCAGCATGGTTCCGCAGCGGATAAGACCTTCGGGGTAGATTTCCCAGTCCAGGTCGTTGCGGGGGCTGTTTCCCCTTGTGCCGTCCCCAATGCCGGACACGGTGGAGCGGGTGTAGTAGTTCACGCCGTTGAAATCGGCGTATTCACCCCGGGGCAGTTTGTCCCAGTTATGCAAAGGAAATTTGAACTCGCCCAGCGTCATGGCCCGGGTGATAGCGCCCTGGAAGGCCCATTCGGTGATGCGAGCACCCAGACAATGCCACGGATTTTTTGCATTTTTGGGGTCAAACACCCGCAGATGGTTTGCAAAGCCGACCTTGGTATTGGTAAAGCCCATTCTGGCTCGTGTGGTGTGGAGGATGCCGTAGGCCTTAATATGGCACCAGGCCATATTTTCCAGCACCCTGAACAGCTTGGGAAAATTCTTCTCGCCCGGTGGCCAGTCGCCCCAGCCGTAGCCATTCAGAGCATAGACATTGGGTTCGTTGATGGTGATGTATTCGCTGACCAGATCGCCAAACCGATCGGCAACCAACTGCACCAGTTCGAGAAAATCATTCAGATTTTTCCGTTTGGTAAATCCGCCTTTTGTCTCAAACCACATGGGGTTGGCAAAATGGTGGATGGTCAGAAGGGGACGGATGCCGTGGGCCAGCATAGCGGATAGTTCTTCCCGATAGCGGGCGATGGCACTTTCGTCCGGCTTACCCGGTTCGGGGAGCAGACGGGCCCATTCGATACCAAAACGGCAGATTTGCACACCCATGGATGCCATCAGCTCGGTGTCCTCCTGCCAGCGGTCCCAATGATCGCTTTTGGCGGGGTCGCTTCCGTCCTTAATGCGGCCGTTATGATACCAGTTGTTCCAACTGCTGTTTACCTCGCCGCCTTCCACTTGAGCAGCGGCCGAAGAAACGCCCAAAAGTATGCCGTTTGGCAGCCGAAATTCCATAGTTTCACCCCGATTATTGTCATTTCATATTGAATTCATTGTATGGGCAGAAAATCGCTCTGTCAAGGTAAGTTTATAGTGACGAAACCGGTGTTTCATGGTACAATCGGGGCAGAAATGGGAGGAGGATGGCAATGGAGCGCAATCGTTGGTATAAGGATATGGTGTTCTACCAGATCTGGCCCCGCAGTTTTAAGGATGGAAACGGGGACGGTATGGGCGATTTGTGGGGTGTCTATGAGAAATTGGACTACATCAAGTCCCTGGGCTGTGACGGTATCTGGTTTTCTCCCATCTATCCCTCTCCCGGTGCCGACTGCGGCTATGACATTGCCGATTACATGGATATTGCGCCGGAATTCGGTGGTATGGAAGCATTCAAAAAGGTGCTGGAGGGCACCCATGAGCGCGGTATGAAACTGGTCATGGATTTGGTGGTCAATCACACCAGTGACGAGCATGACTGGTTTCAGAAGAGCCGTCAGCGCATTGAACCTTACACCGATTATTACATCTGGCGTCCCGGCAAACCCGGAGGAAAACTGCCCAACAACTGGGACTCCAATTTTGAAGGCAAGGCATGGACATGGGATGAGGTGCGCGGTGAGTACTACCTGCATCTGTTTGCCGTCAAACAGCCCGATTTGAATATGGATAATCCTCTGGTGCGGGAAGAGGTCAAGAAGATTCTGCGCTTTTGGCTGGACATGGGTGTGGATGGCTTCCGTGAGGATGTCATTACCTATATTTCCAAGGCCGAAGGACTGCCCGATGACCATCTGTTCCCCATCTACAAGGGTATGCCAAAGTACAATCATGGCCCCCACATCCACGAGTATCTTGCTGAATTTAAGCGGGATGTATTCGACCATTATGATTGCTTTACGTTGGCCGAAGCGCCGCTGGTCTGGCCCAAGCGTGCATTGAAATACATTGATGAACAGAACGGACAGATCGACATGATGATTCAGTTCCAGTGTGAATGCGCCGACTGTCTGTTTACCGACTACATTCCCACCACGTTCTCACTGCGAAAGATGAAGCGTGCCTTTTCCAACTGGCAGTATAAGCTGGAGGGCAAGGCGTGGAACATGCTCTACATTGAAAATCATGACCATCCCCGTATGGTATCCCGCTACGGGAGCGAGGAATTTCAGGCTGAAAGTGCCAAGGCGCTGGCAGCCGCCTATCTGTTTCAGAAGGGAACTCCTTTCCTGTATCAGGGGCAGGAAATCGGCATGACCAACTGGCGTCCCGAAGATCCCGAGGAATACCGGGATGTGCAGACCATCTGGCAGTATCAGCATACCGCACTGAACAAGACGCCGGAGCAGCGCCTGCACCGCATGTGGCGCTCCTCCCGCGATTCGGCCCGTACTCCGGTACAGTGGTCGGCCGAGGCGAATGCCGGCTTCACCGCATCGGAGGCCACTACGTGGATCTCGGTCAATCCCAATTACACCGAAATCAACGTAGCCGATCAGGAGAAAGATCCCGGTTCGGTACTGAATTTCTACCGCAAGGCAATTTCTCTGCGTAAGAGTCTGTCGGTGGTTCGCCACGGCAGTTACCGCGAATATGGGCGCATGTCCAACAAGTTCTATACTTATGAGCGGAAAAGGGAGGACCAGCGCCTGCTTGTGATCTGCTCCTTTGCAAAGCAAGATGCCGTCTTCCGTGCCCCTAAGGGCTTTGACCTGAGTAAGGGAGAGCTGATCCTATCCAACTATTCCGATGCGCCTTTGATAGGAAATGGCTTTACCGCCCGTCCCTATGAGACCCGCGTTTATCTTTGGAAGTAATCAACTTCGTGTGAGGTGCTATTGAAATGGCAAAGCAGACCGATATCTGTCTTCGCTCCGATGTGATTTATTCTGTCTACGTGCGCAATCACACCCCGGAAGGAACCTTCCGAGCCTTGATCCCCGACCTGAGCCGCATTCGTGATCTGGGAACCGACATTATTTGGTTGATGCCCATTCATCCCATTGGGGTAAAAGGGAAGAAGGGTAGCCTGGGGTGCCCCTATGCCAACCGGGATTACCGGTCGGTTAATCCCGAGTACGGCACCATGGAGGATTTTAAGGCACTGGTGAATGCGATCCATCAGCACGGCATGAAGTGCATTATTGACGTGGTGTATAATCACACATCGCCCGATGCTGCACTGACCAGTGAACATCCTGAATTCTATTACCGCAAGCCGGATGGAAATATGGGCAACCGGGTGGGTGACTGGACCGATGTGGTGGATCTGGACTACGACTGTGAAGCACTGTGGGACTATCAGATCCGGTCACTTGTCATGTGGGCCGGTATCGTAGATGGGTTTCGCTGTGATGTAGCATCCTTTCTGCCGGTAGAGTTCTGGTGCAGAGCGCGCGAAGCTGTGGAGCAGGTGCGTCCCGGCTGCATCTGGCTGGCCGAGACGGTGCACAGCGGGTTCGGTCAGTTCAGCCGAAAAAGCGGAATGTATTCAGCCAATGACTATGCAATGTTTGAAGCCTTTGATATGGAGTACGACTACGATGTCCGCGAAGTGTTTGACCGCTATCTGAAGGGCGAGACCAATCTGTCCAATTACATCGATGCACTCAATTTCCAGGAGTGTCTGTATCCCGACAATTACATCAAGATGCGCTGTTTGGAAAATCACGATCAGCCCCGCATTGCATCCTATGTTAAGGACGAAAAAGCGCTGATCAACTACACGGCGTTTCTGTATTTTCTGAAGGGTACCACGCTGATCTACGCAGGACAGGAGTATGTAAATGATCACACGCCCAGCCTGTTTGATAAGGATGTATTTGATCGGAAAACAGGGAAGGATATATCCCCTTTGCTGGATAAGCTGTGCCGCATAAAAAAAGACGTTCTGTCGGCCGATGATTACTTTAAGGGTACTGCTGATGATGCCAATCACATTGCGGTGTTGGAGCGGGATGACAACAACACAAAAAAGCTGGGTGTGTTCTCTTTGAGAGGATTGTCTGCTGACGTAAAAGTGGATTTCCCGGATGGAACCTACGTGAATCACATGGATGGAAATGTCATTTCGGTAATCGATGGCTTGCTTCATTGTGAAGGTAACCCCGTGATATTAAGTTGTCCGCTTACGGGAAAATAAAGAACGGTATAAGAAAAACGTCTGCAAATGCAGACGTTTTTCTTTAGTGAATTTGAAGTTGCCAGAATGCCACCGCGCTTGCGGCGGCCACATTCAGAGAATCTACGCCGTGAGTCATGGGAATGCGTACTGTGTAGTCGCAATCAGCAATGGTCCGGGCGGAAAGACCGTCTCCTTCGGTTCCCAGTACGACGGCAAGTTTTTCTTCTTCTCCCAGTCGAGGATCGCGGATGCTGACAGAATCGTCGCTGAGAGCCATCGCTGCCGTTTTGAAGCCGAGGTTTTGAAGGGATTGAATCCATTTCGGATCAAGCCAGGTCCAGGGGATCTGGAATACTGTGCCCATACTGACGCGGATAGCACGGCGGTACAGGGGGTCGCTGCAGGCGGGGGTCAGAAGAACAGCGTCCATGCCCAGTGCGGCGGCTGAACGGAAGATAGCGCCCACGTTGGTGGGATTTACAACGTTCTCCAAAACGGCAATGCGGCGAGCGTCGGAGCAAATTTCTTCTACAGAAGGATACTTTGGCCGCCGCATGGCACAAAGAGCGCCGCGGGTCAGCTGAAAGCCGGTCAAATTGGTCAGTACATCAAATTCGGCGGTGTAGACCGGAACGTCGGGACAACGCGCGAGAATTTCCTGCGCTGGACCATTAATGTGCTTTTTCTCCAGCAGAAAGGACACGGGTTGGTATCCTGCGTTCAGCGCACGCTCGATGACAATGGGGCTTTCTGCAATGAACAGGCCCTGTTCGGGATGTTCCCGATTGACCAACTGGTTTTCGGTCAGACGGGAATAAACATCCAGTTCGGATGCGGAAAAGTCAGTAATTTCGATGATATTGGGCATATTGATACCCCCTGAATCGGAAGTGATTATTCTTCGCCGTAGAGCAGGATAAAACTGCCGTAATGGTTTTCGGTGTAATAAATCAATCCATCGTTAGAGAAGACGATTCGCCGTGCACCGCGGCTGTGGTAACCGTCGGTGTCGATGTCGCACTCATAATAGACGCGGCCCTGATCTTTGGGCAGCCGTCCTTCCCGGTTGTAGAAAATGTCGCCGCCAATGGCATAACCGGGCGCGTATTGCTCTACGCTGCCGCCGGTCCAGCCAAGATCCTCGGCTTCATCTTTCGTGATGTAGTTGTCGGGTAGGCAACCGTATGTATAGAGATAGAGGGACACATCGTCAGCACTGTAATACCAGCCGTCCTCATCAATCGGGCCGGTGCTTTCCTCGGACGTGCCGTCGGTATAGAACGGATCGGATTCCTCATAAGAATTTGAGGTATCTGAGCTGTCTCCATAGAACCCGGCAGGTGGGTTATCC
Organism: Oscillospiraceae bacterium; assembly: GCA_045595705.1. Taxonomy (GTDB): domain Bacteria; phylum Bacillota; class Clostridia; order Oscillospirales; family Oscillospiraceae; genus JAJPXI01. The sequence continues at coordinate 2,334 of JAZOBA010000123.1, read as the reverse complement.
TCGTCGACCAAAGTGTCGAACTCATCTTGGTAAACGCTGTCTGCAACGAAATCCAGTGCGGAATCAGCCAATTCGCCGCTGCAGCCGGCTGCAGCAAAGACCATGCACAAGGCAAGGAAGAGCGCAAGTATTTTTTTCATTCGCAGCCTCCTGTACGAGGATAAAAAGATACTTCATTTTAGCACAGCTGATGTGAGAAGAAAAGTGCAGAAAAAAGAAAAACGTCTGCGTAAAGCAGACGTTTTTCTGGTCCGAGTGACAGGACTTGAACCTGCGGCCCCTTGACCCCCAGTCAAGTGCGATACCAAACTTCGCCACACCCGGAAATAATGTGTCCTCAAAAGGACCTTGAATATACTACCACACATTTTTTGAAGATGCAAGAGGAAATTTTGTTTTTTTCAAACTTTTTTCTCGAAGGGAAAACACCTCCCGGTACAGCGCGTAAAGCGTGCTGTACCGGGAGGTGAAATCAGGCTTGGTTCTGGGCTTCGACCAGACGGACTGCGCAATAGGTCTCACGCAGCTTTGGCTTTTCGATCTTACCTGTTGCGTTACGGGGAACGTCGGCAAAGATGATCTTTCGGGGGCGCTTGTATCGGGGCAGATCGCTGCAGAATGCGTTGATCTCATCCTCGGTACATTCCATGCCGTCTTTGATTTGGATGATGGCGGCGGCAATCTCGCCCAGACGCTTGTCGGGCAGACCGATCACGGCCACATCGTGGATCTTGGGATGGGCGGACAGGAAGGATTCGATTTGGACGGGATACAGATTTTCACCGCCGGAGATGATGACATCCTTCTTGCGGTCAACGAGGAAGATGAATCCGTCTTCGTCCTGCTGGGCCATATCGCCGGTGCGCAGCCAACCGTCCTTCAGAACATTATCGGTGGCTTCGGGGTCGTGGTAATAGCAGACCATAACACCGGGGCCTTTGACGCACAACTCGCCGACTTCGCCCTGAGAAACGGTCTGGCCGTCTTCGTCAATGATCTTGATTTCCCAGCCGTAACCGGGAACGCCGATTGCACCCACTTTATGGATGTTGTCCATACCGAGATGCACGCAGCCCGGACCGGTGGATTCGGACAGACCGTAATTGGTGTCGTACTTGTGATGGGGGAAATACTCCATCCAGTGGCGGATCAGGCTGGGAGGAACCGGCTGGGCGCCGATGTGCATCAAACGCCACTGATCCAGTTTGTAGTCGCTGAGTTTCAGGTCACCGCGATCCAAAGCGGCCAGAATGTCCTGGCACCAGGGTACCAACAGCCAGACCATGGAGCAGGACTCCTGCGAAGCAGCATCGAAGATTGCTTTTGGGGAGTTGCCCTTCAGCAAAACAGCCTTACCGCCGGCAAACAGGGAGCCAAACCAGTGCATCTTTGCACCGGTATGGTACAGGGGAGGGATACAGAGGAACACATCCTCGTGGGTGATCTCGTGATGGTTGGCTTCCATGCGGGCCGACTGGAGAAGTGCTTTGTGACGCAGCAGGATAGCCTTGGGGAAACCGGTGGTGCCGGAGGAGAAGTAGATAGCGGCCTCATCCTCGTCATCAATTAGAATTTTGGGTGCGACGCTGGAGCAGTTTGCGGCAGCTGAGTGATAGTCGGCGGCAAAGGAGGGGCACACATCACCGACGAACATCAGCAGGTGTTCCTGTCCAAGCTCGAATGCGATGGTTTCTACGCGACCAATGAACTCGGGACCGAAGAAGAGCATATCCACATCGGCCAGCTTGACACAGTAACTGATCTCTTCGGCGGTGTAGCGGAAGTTCAGGGGGACTGCGATGGCGCCGGCCTTCAGGATACCGAAATAAATGGGTAGCCATTCCAGACAGTTCATCATCAGAATGCCGATTTTCTGGCCCTTGCGGATACCGAGGCTCAGCAGCAGATTGGCTACACGGTTGGCCTTTTCATCGAAAACCGACCAGGTAATCTCACGGCGATAGGGCATGGTGGAGGTGGGCTGGATCAGTTCATACTCCTTCCAGGTCACGCGCTGAGTTTCCTGAAGTTCGGGATTGATTTCGACCAAGGCAACCTCGGTTCCGTACAGTTTGCTGTTGCGCTCCAGCAGGTCAGTAATAGGCATGATTGACTCGTTCCTTTCGTTGCGGCAGAAGTGAATTTTCTGCTTTAAACCATTGAAGTGTATTTTAGCCGATTTCAAATCAAAAGTCAAGTTCTACTTTAAAAGAATTTTGCATCGCGGGAGCGGTAACTCCCTTTTACTGTTTGTGTTGATTTTGGTTATTTCGAAACTCCCTTCGTCATAATGACGGAGGGAGTTCGGTTTTAGATATGAATAGCCCTACAAAT
>JAZOBA010000122.1:0-8790 GCA_045595705.1 Oscillospiraceae bacterium | reverse complement strand
TTGCTCGTTGGTATAACGCACCGTTTCCAGATCCACAATGCCGCGTTCGCTTTCGGCAGCAATGGCCACGGTGCCCGCTTTGAGCGCATCGGCGTTCTTTTTGAGCAGTTCGTTGGTCATGTTGGTTACCGCATTCTGGGCAGCAGTAGCCTGACGGGAATGCTCCAGACCCAAAGCCAGTACCATCTGGCTCTTCCACAGAGGAATGGTGTTAACCAGCGAGGACTGGATCTTCTCCAGCATGAGCGCATCGTTGTTCTGCAGCAGACGGGTCTGGGGACCCATCTGAACCGAGATCATACGGGTCAGTTCCAGATCGTGGATCTTCTTTTCAAAGCGGGAGCACATATTGGCCATGTCGTTGTAGGCCTGTGCGGCTTCCTGGGTGCCGGTCTCCTCGGCCTTCTTGCGCAGGTCCTCCAGCTCGTTGGCGCGGACAGAGTCCAGTTTCTTCTTGCCGGCCAGAATATACATGGTCAGTTCCTTGTAATACTTGGTGTTCAGATTGTACATCTGGTCCAGCATGGCAATGTCCTTCATCAGGGTTACCTGATGGCCTTCCAGCATGGTCACGATTTTGTCCACGTTGGTCTCAGCCTTGGCGTAGGAGGCCTTCAGGGATTCCAGCTGGTTGCGCTTCTTCTGGAAGAAGCCGAGAATGCCCTTCTTTTCTTCTTCGCCAAAGGTCTTCAGCTCCACTACCAGACCGGACAGGGCATCGCCGATCTCGCCCAGATCCTTGGTGCGCACGCCGTTCAGGGCGTTCTCCGAGAAGGAGGCGATGTTCTTCTGGGCGGCGGCGCCGTACTGCAGAACCACGGCGGAGTTGGTAATGTCGATTTTTTCGGCAAAGTCGGCCACCATCTGGCGCTCGGCCTCGGTCAGCATGGACTCGTCCAGCTTGACGGCGTTGGCGTCACGCTGGGCCTGTGCAGCGGCCTCGGCGGCGGCCTGTTCCGCGTCGATGCTCTTGGTATCGGCCACGGGATCCAAAGTCAGAACGGGGGCAGCCACGGCAGCGGCATCGGGAGTCAAGGTCAGTTCGGGAGTCATATTTTCGGTCATAGTCGTTTCCTCCTGTTTGGTATGTTATTCTTCGTAATGAATATAGCGCAGCCAGTTTGCCACGGCGGCAGCGGCACCGGCAAGCAATGTGAACGCGGTCAGAACCAGCAAAGACGTATCTTCGGAAGGACTGCGCAGGCGGAGAATGAAAGTGACCAGCCACAGTCCCACAATGACCGTCCATAAAATGGCTGCGGCTAATCTGCCGCGACGGCTCATCTTTTTCTTCATATTCAGCCCTCCGTGTGGATCTGGGTTCCGCCGATGCCCTCCCGGGCCAGCATCTGTTCCAACACAGTGATGTCGGTGGAGATGTCCAGCGCTTCGGCGCCGAACAGGGCGTCCAGCTGTTTGTCAAAGGCGGTGACGACGGTCTCCATGATGTCGGATACCTTGGTTTTGGTACCGTCCACATTGGCGCCCGAAATACCGGCGTTGTCGGCCCGGTCATAGGCGTTGAGCAGCTTCAGAGTAGTGGGCAGGTAATAGTTCATAAAGCGGCGGATGTCGGACAGTTTTTCGGGGTTCTTGATGACCTGATCCACGATTTTTTCGGTGGTGGACTCCAAATGGTCGATCTGATCCGAAATGGTGGGGTCTTCAATGCTGTCGTTCAGACGGCGCATTTCGCTGATCGCCCGGTCACGTTCCTTGATCAGTGCGTCGATCTCAGGGTTGCCGGTGGTTTTGGGTTCTTCCTTCTTGACCGGCTCGGGATCGGGGGTCTCGTAGGTTTTGTTGGGCCAGATGAGCTTGGCCACACAGAACACAACGACCGATGCGGCGGCCGCCAGAACATAGTGCAGCGTGCTGTGCAGGGGAAGGAACAGTCCCCAGACCACCCAAAGCAGGGCGAGGGCATAGATGGGAGCCACAGGTTTTTTCTCGATTTTGGCCATAACACACCTCCTGAGGGGCAATAAGCTACAAATTGCTTTCTTATATTTTACTGCTGGGGGTAGATGGGTGTCAAGAGAAAGCATCCCATTCTTGCTCCATTAACGCATTGACATTATGACCGAAAAACAATAAAATAATAAGAACGAGAACACCCGAAAGAAGGTTCCCTTTTATGATGACTCTTGACCGTTTTAAAGCGGCCCGCGCCGTTCTGGCCGGCGTCCTGCACGAAACCCATCTGGTCCATTCTCCCGCCCTGTCCAAAAGCTGTGGCAATCAGGTCTACATCAAGCCGGAGAATATGCAGGTCACCGGAGCTTACAAGATCCGCGGTGCCTATTATAAAATCAGTACGCTGACCGAGGAGCAGAAGTCCCGCGGTTTGATTACCGCCTCGGCGGGCAACCACGCTCAGGGCGTGGCCTACGCCGCCCAGCACGCCGGTGTGGCTGCCACCATCGTCATGCCCACCACCACGCCGCTGGTCAAGGTCAACAACACCAAGGACTTGGGCGCCAAGGTCATCCTCCACGGCGAGACCTTTGACGATGCCGCCGCGCTGGCCGCCCAGATGAGCGAGGAGCAGGGACTGACCTATGTTCACCCCTTTAATGACCCGGTTCTGGCCACCGGCCAAGGCACCATTGCCTATGAGATTTTCTCCGACCTGCCCGATGTGGACATTATTCTGGTTCCTGTGGGCGGCGGCGGTCTGGCCAGCGGTGTGTCCACACTGGCCAAGCTGCTCAATCCCAATGTGAAGGTCTACGGTGTGGAGCCTACCGGAGCGGCCTCCATGAAGGCCAGTCTGGAAGCCGGCCATGTGGTCAGTCTGGACAAGGTGGTCACCATTGCCGACGGCGTGGCCGTCAAGACCCCCGGCGACAAGATTTTTCCCTACGTACAGAAGAATCTGGACGGCATCATCACCATCGATGACGATGAACTGGTGGATGCCTTCCTTGATATGATGGAAAAGCACAAGATGATCGTGGAAAATGCCGGACTGTTGTCCATCGCTGCCCTGCGCCATCTGGACTGCGAAGGAAAGAATGTGGTCAGTGTCCTGTCCGGCGGCAATATGGACGTGATCACGGTGTCCTCGCTGGTGCAGCACGGCCTGCTCAACCGCGGCCGCATCTTTACCTTCTCGGTGCAGCTGCCCGACCGTCCCGGCGAACTGCTGCGTGTGGCAGATATCGTCTCCCGGCAGAACGGAAATATTATTAAGCTGGAGCACAACCAGTTTGTCAACATCAACCGCCAGAGCGGTGTGGAGCTGCGGGTAACGCTGGAGGCCTTTGGTCATAGCCACAAGAAGAGGATTCTGGACGCCCTGAACGCGGCCGGTCTGGAAGCGGTGGAGACCCTGACGGCATCCTTCTGAAACTGAATCAATGCCGTGTGACAGGCGGTGCCTGCCACACGGCTATTCAAAAGCGGCGCAGTGCTCCCGAAGTGCGCCCTCCCGGCCGGACCGTGGTGGGAAAACTGCCTGAGGGAGAGCGGTGCCGGAAGGAAACTCCGGGCTGCCATCCGCGTAAGGCATCCTATGCCGCTGACCCCGCTGCCGTGATGCCCCTTACTTTGTACGCAGGAGGAATCTGCTATGATCAAAATTGCACCTTCGATCCTCTCGGCCGACTTCTGTAATCTGGATCAGGAGATCCGCCGGATCCATACTGCAGACTGGGTCCATGTAGACGTCATGGACGGCATGTTTGTGCCCAATATTACCATCGGCGTGCCGGTGGTCAAGTCCATCCGCAAGCATACCGATATGTTTCTGGATGTGCATCTGATGATCGAAAAGCCGGTGCGCTATACCGAGGCCTTTGCCAATGCCGGCGCCGATCTGCTCTGCGTCCATCTGGAGGCTGATATGCCCCCCAATATCCGCAAAGCCATCGATCTGATGGATCAATGCAAGGTCAAAAAAGCGGTGGCCCTGCGCCCCATCACCAAGGCGGAAGCCATCCTGCCTTATATTGATGAGCTGGACATGGTTCTGATCATGACGGTGGAGCCCGGTTTTGGCGGGCAGTCCTTCATGGAGCATCAGCTCAAGACTATTTCCGAAGTGCGTGAAATCATCGAGCAGCGCAACCCCGGTTGCCTGCTGGAGGTGGACGGCGGCATTAACCCCGAAACGGCCAAAAAGGTGGTGGCTGCTGGCGCCAACGTGCTGGTGGCGGGTTCTGCTGTGTACGGCGCCCCCGATATCGAACTGGCCATTAAAGCTTTGAGAGGTGAATGACCGTGCAGTATTTTCCCCCTGCTCTGGAAACGCTGGTGGAGCAGTTTGCCCGCCTGCCCGGCATCGGTAAAAAGACCGCCCAGCGGCTGGCTTTTTATGTGCTCGGTCTGCCTGACGAGGACGCGCTGGCCTTTGCTGACGCCATCGTGGCTGCCCGCAAATCGATTTCCTGCTGTCCCATCTGTCAGAACTTTGCCGAAGGGGACGGTCCTTGTCCCATCTGCGCCAGCCCCAAGCGTGAGCGCACGGTCATCTGCGTGGTGGCCGACCCCAAGGATGTCATCGCCATGGAGCGTGGCCGGGAGTATAACGGCCTGTACCACGTGCTCCACGGCGTCATTTCCCCCATGAACCACGTGGGTCCCGACGACCTGCACATTAAATCGCTGGTGGAGCGTGTGGCTGCCGGTGGGGTGGAGGAAATTATCATGGCCACCAACCCGGACACCGAGGGTGAGGCCACTGCCATGTATCTGTCCCGCCTGCTCAAGCCCTTCGGCGTCAAAATCACCCGTCTGGCTTACGGCATCCCGGTGGGCAGCCACTTGGAATTTGCTGACGAAGCCACCCTCATGCGCGCCTTGGAAGGCCGCCGGGAGATGTGAATCCGGCGGGGGACTCCGATATATTGCAAAAAGCGTCATTATATGCTATTATACAGGCGGTGGGATATTTATCCTGCTGCCTGAATATTTTAGAATCAAAGGAGGCGGTCTGATGTACAACCGCAAAGCCTTTAAGCAAGAGGCCAAAGAACGGATGCGGAAGAGCACGCCCCACTATATGCTGGTCATTCTGGTCTACGTTTTGCTGACCACCGGTGTGACCTATGCAGTCAACTTTCTGACCGGTGCGACCGGGATCGCAGAGGGTATCCTCGGCATGTTCCTCAATTTGCTGGTTACCCTGTTTGGCATGGTGATGGCGGTTGGCCTTTCCTATTATGCCTTGAATCTGGCGCGCAGAAAGTCCACCGGTATGGGCAATCTGTTTGAAGGATTTTCCTTTGCCGGCCGTGCCATCGGCGTGCGTTTGCTGGTGGCCATCTATACCTTCCTCTGGAGCATGCTGGGTGTTGTTGTTGTGGGTGTGATTGCCGGCGTGGCAACGGTGCTTTCGGAGGGCGCACCTTTCGTGAGTACCCTCCTGCTTGTGGTTGCCTATATCGCGTTGGTGGTCTTTATGGTGTTTATCAGCCTGCGCTATGCCATGGCCGATTTCGCTCTGGTGGAAAACCCCGATGGGGGCGTCGGTGCCGCCATCCGCCGCAGTGTGCAGATGATGAAGGGACAAAAGGGTAAGTTTTTTGTGCTGCGCCTGTCCTTCATCGGTTGGGGTCTTCTGATTGCGCTGATCGGTATGGCTGTTATGGCAGTCGGTGTTTTGGTCACCGGGGTAGACTGGTTTGTGTCTCTGGTTTCCTCGGCGGGCAGCGATGCCATGGATGCATACAATGTGACCATGGAAGTGGTCGGTCATTTGTCCATCTGGACAATCATTGCCGAAGTGGTCAGTCTGCCCCTGATTCTGTGGCTGACCGCCTATCAGCACACTTCCTTTGCCCGCTTTTACAACTACGTTTGCGGCTATGACTACCACCAGTACATGAAGGGCGATCAGCAAGATGCTCCCTCCGGGCAGCCCCTGCCCGAAAGCATCCCTGTGGAGCGCCCCGAACCGCCCACGCCCCCCGGAGGTTTCTACAATCCTGCCCCCAAACTGGAGGAGGATGTTGTGGTGGAAGCCGCAGAGGAACCTGTGGAGGAATCCAAAGAGGAGCCCGCAGCCGAGTCGGTGGAGCCGATGGAACTGGAGGAACTTCTGGAAGAGTTGGAAGAGTCCACCGAAAGTGAAACGCCGGAAGAAGTTTGATGCACTGCCGATCCGCCTTTTGGCGGGTCGGTTTTTGTATACCCGCAGGCAATTTTGTGGTACAATACAGAAAAACCAATCAAGGAGAAGGACGATGAGCAAAAGCGAGATGACCGGCACCTACCAGGCGTCGGGGCGCGGATACGGCTTTTTCATCCCGGAGGACGGGAGTGAGGACTGGTTTGTGCCGCCCCACCGCTCCGGTACCGCATGGGACGGAGATCGGGTCAAACTGCGTGAAGATGCCGAGGAGAGCGCGGACGGCAACCGCAAAGTGGGCGCGGTGACTGCCGTGCTGGAGCGGGTCAACCGGGACGTGGTGGGAACTGTGCACAAGCAGGGCCGTGAGCTGTGGCTGGAGCCAGACAACAAGCGTCTGCCCTCCGTTTTGGTGCTGGCCAAAAAGGGGAAGGTGGGCAACAACGAAAAGGCTGCCGTGACCGTGACCTCCTACGGTGGACGTGGGGAACCTCCGGTGGGCCGTCTGACCGAGGCCTTCGGCCGTGCTGGCACCCGTCAGGCCGCTGTGGATGCCACCCTGTACCGCTATGACATCTGGCCCGACTTTCCGCCCGATGTGCTGCTTGAAGCCGACAGGGTGTCCCACGTGATTGAGGAAGAAACGCTGACAGGGCGACGGGATCTGCGGGACGAACTGATCATTACCATCGACGGCGCGTCGGCCAAAGATCTGGACGATGCCATCTCCCTGACCCGGGATGAACAGGGACGGCAGGTGCTGGGAGTTCACATTGCCGATGTCAGTCACTATGTCACGCCCTATTCTGCGCTGGATCGGGAGGCTTTTGACCGGGGCACCTCGGTGTATTTTGCCGACCGGGTGATTCCCATGCTGCCCAAGGAATTGTCCAATGGCATCTGCTCGCTCCATCCGGGGGTGGACCGGCTGACCCTGTCCTGCTTCATGACGCTGGACGGGGACGCTCACGTGGTCAGACAGGAGATTGTCAAGAGTGTCATCCGCTCGGCAGAGCGCATGACCTACTCCGACTGCAACAAACTTCTGGCAGATGAAGATGCCGATCTGAAGGTGCGTTACGACCACATTCTGCCCATGTTGAAGGAGATGGCCGCCCTTGCCGCCAGGCTGGAGCGCACCCGCCGGGCGCGGGGCAGTCTGGATCTGAACAGCAGTGAAGCGGCCATTCTCTGCGACCGGTTCGGTCATCCGGTGGGGGTGGAGCTGCGCAAACCGGGCGTGTCCGAGGGCTTGATCGAGGAATTTATGCTCTCGGCCAACGAAACGGTGGCCCGTTATCTCCATAACCTGCGCAAACCGGCGGTTTACCGTGTCCACGAAAAACCCACCGGCGACAAGGTGGAGCGTCTGCGTGCCATGCTGGCTCCGTTTGGACTGGATGTGGGTGCCGCTGACCATTTTGCCCTGCAGAAGGTGCTCAAAGAGGTGGAGGGTAAGCCGGAGGAGCCGGCTGTGAACGCCGTGGTGCTGCGATCCATGATGAAGGCCCGGTATGACCCGCAGAATTTGGGCCATTTCGGTCTGGCGGCCGAGTATTACTGCCATTTCACCTCTCCCATCCGCCGCTATCCCGATCTGATGGTCCACAGGGTGCTGTCTGCTCTGCTGGCAGGTGAACTCCACGGCAATGCCGAGGGGAAATTGAGCAAAGCAGCCGAGCGCGCGGCGGTGCAATCCTCCCAGCGGGAACTGGCCGCCCAGAGCGCCGAGAGGGAGATCGAAAAGTTCTATATGGCTGAGTTCATGGCCGACCACATCGGGGAGAAATTCCAGGCTGCCGTGTCCGGTGTTACCCGCGGCGGTCTGTTTGTTATGCTGCCCTTTGGGGTGGAGGGCATGGTGAGCGTGGAGTCCCTGCCCGGGTTTGAATACGATTATGATGAGCACCGCATGACCCTAAGCGGGCGGGGCGGTGTGTACACCTTCGGCATGCCCCTTACGGTGGTCTGTGTGTCGGCCGATCCCGGCACGGGTCAGATTGACTTCAGTCTGGATGGGACGCCGGAGGGTGCGGTGAAACGCAAACAGGAGAAAAAACCGGTCCAGCCCCCGAAGGGGAAGAAAAAGCAATCCTACAAGCCGCCGAAACGGAAAAGACGGTAAAACAAAAGGAACAGAATGAAAAAAACAGCGTGTGCCGGGCACACGCTGTTTTTACAGAGCGTCAAAAAACCTCGTAGAGTTTCGCCGCCGCAGCGGCGAAATAAGATATAACCCATTTTCTCCGGCGACATGCGCGTCGAAGAAAATACATCTCGGCCTGTAAACGTGGGAATTGTGCGCGGTGGCGCACGATTCATGCGCTGCGACAGGCCGCAACCTTTTGTCGGAAAAGGCTTTGCCTTTTTCAACAGGCTAAAAAAACAGCGTGTGCCGGGCACAATGTCATTAAGTTAAGGTGTGATCCTGAGCAAAGCGAAGGATCTTTAAAACAAAGACGACCTCAAAGGAGGCCGTTTTTGAAGATTCTTCGGATTTTCCAAATCCTCAGAATGACAGGTTGTGCTTAATTAAATGACATTGGTGCCGGGCACACGCTGTTTTTTTATTTATTGTTTTACAGTCGGGTGGGAACGTTCCAGATGTCCTTGGCATAATCGCGGATGGAACGGTCGGCGGCAAAGATGCCGCTGCGTGCGATGTTGGTCAGGGACATGCGGTTCCACAGGGTGGGATCCTTGTAGGTCTCACCGGC
>JAZOBA010000121.1:0-13386 GCA_045595705.1 Oscillospiraceae bacterium | reverse complement strand
ACATGCCGATCTCGTAGGTATCAGGGAAACACAGGGCAAAGCGGACATCCACCTGCTCCTTATCCTTTACCACGGCATTGTATTCTCCGCCGGTATAGCGGGCCGGTTTCTGCACCCGGGGCAGAATGCGTTCCAGTTTTTGATTCATAAAGCTCCTCCGTTCATCAAGTCAGTTTGACTCGTACGGTGTATTTCTCCAATAGCTTCAGCGGGCGGTAGGACATCTTGGACTTGCGCAGTCCGGGATCGCCCACGTCTTCTTCCCGGTTGATAAATTGAACATCCTCATTCACAAATTCGCGGGCAAAACACTGCACCAGCTTCTGATATACCCCAGACAATTCGGTATTTGCCTTTTCAATGTGAACAAACAGCGTATCGCGCACGATCTCACCCATAGAAAGACCGACGATTTTTCCCTGCACACGCAGAATCCCGCCAAGGAAGCCGTATTCTTCAAAATGATCCAGCACTTCAAAGACCTTTTCCTCTTCCTCCCGGGCGGTATCTCCTTCTTTGCTGCGCTGCTCGATCAGCTCCTGAAAAAAGAAACGTACTTCTTCCACATGCTCCGACCCCATGCGCTCAAAACTCCAGTCAGGACAATCGCGCTCAAACCGGTTGATGTGGTTGCGCTGCGCCGCAAATTTTTTGCCGGCAAAGGTCACAATGCTCTGGCTTTCGTACAGGTAGTCAAACCAGTCACGGTTTTCTTCCACCTCGGCATCCGGCCAGCGGTTTTTCAGATTTTCCAGATCAAAGGGCGTCACTGTACAGAATTCCAGTTCCATCCCTTTTCCTCTGCAATATTCCTCCACCCGATCCAGCATTCGGTCGATATTCGGCCCGATGGGAAATGTAAATGCATACTTTCCGTCCAAATAGCGGGAACGAAACACAAGGGTGTCCTCTTCAATAACAAAGCAATTATCAAAATAATCACGCCACATCATGGTGCTTCCGATGGTGCAATCACAAAGGCGGCGCTGCTGAATTTCAAAAAAAGGTTTAATCACGGGAACATGCTTCAGTTCCAGTTTTATAAACTGCAAATCACTCATTTTTAACTCCTGTTCTGTTTCCGACTTTTCGGAAAATTGATTATACCAGATAGTGTTATTTTTTTCAATCTGGAAACGACAATTAGTACGTGAATTTTCCCAGAACACAACGGGTATGAAGTAGTATTGCCGCACAAATCAAAAAAATCGCTCATCGGCCATGCGATGAGCGATTGTCATATTGTTTGATTAAAATTAACCCAACAACTCCACTGCTTTTTCAGCAGCAGAAGCCGCGTCGGCAGTATATGCGTCGGCGCCGATAGCCTTACAGAATGCATCAGTAATGGGAGCACCGCCCACCATGATCTTGACCTTCTCGCGGATACCGGCAGTCTTGGCAGCATTAACCACATCCTCCATGGCGGTCATAGTAGTGGTCAGCAGTGCGGAACAGGCTATGATGGTGCAGTCATTGTCAATGGCAGCCTGAACAAAGGCTTCAGGTGCAACGTCAACACCCAAATCGATGACTTCCAGACCCTTGCCCTCGAACATCATGCGAACAAGGTTCTTTCCGATATCATGCAGGTCACCTTTGACGGTGCCCAAAACGACCTTACCTTTGGACTCAACACCAGCCTCCGCCAAGTAGGGTTTCAGCAGTTCGGCCCCAACATTCATGGCGCGCGCAGCAACAAGAACTTCAGGAACAAAAACTTCGTTGTTCTTGAACTTCTCGCCGATGATGCTCATGCCGGCCAGCAGGCCCTCTTCCAGAATCTGCTGTGCGGGAACACCCTCTTCCAGTGCCTGGGGAACCAGGACCTTAACCTGCTTGGCGCGGCCCTTCTGCAATGCCTCGGAAATTTCGATCAAAGTGCTCATTGTGTTTTCCTCCTAATATTAATATTTTTGTTTTAATAAGACTCTGTTGTATCGCGTTCCTTTTTTCTGTCCAAACGACCTTGCTGTTTTCGGAACTTACCCGGCGTTACACCGGTATATTTGCGAAATACCTTGATAAAGTAGCTTTGGTCATCGAATCCGACCGCTGCACACACGTCACCAACAGAAAGTTCTCCGGACAAAAGAAGTATTTTGCTGCGCTCTACGCGAAGTCCGCCTAAGTAACTGTTAAAGGTAACGCCCATCTCATCTTTAAAGACTTTGCTGAAATACGTGGGTGAAAACCCGACATATCGTGCAGTTTCCTCCAGTGAAAGTTTGCCGGAAAAATTGCGCTTCATATAGTGGATTGCTTTATAAATAATGTCTTTATGTTTTACATCCACAAGATCAAACACCAAGGCGGTATATTGCTCAATTACACGATTCAGCCAAACAGTCAGTTGATCTGTTGTACTGATATAATCACTTTCCTTGATGAATCGCTGGTTCAGCGCAAGAACTTGATCCACATCCGCTCCGCCTTCTGCTGATGCACGTGACAAAAGTGCCAGAAGCTCCAACGCACGGGCACGGGTTGCGGCAAAATCTCCTCCGGTGGAATAAAGAATGTGTCCAAGCAACTCATTCAGCAGACTCTGTGCCTCCTGCTGATCTCCGTCGGTAATTGCCTGCAGCAGGGCACGTTCTTTATCTAGCGGATACATATTTTTAACGCCATCTCTTTTCAGTTGCTGCATATACTCTCCGATATCACGGTACTGTTCCTGAGCCTGACGTCGTTCCAAAAGAGAACGACGCTCACCGCCAATATACAGCGCTGTAGACAACAGCATGGCAGACAAATAATTGAGATCTCTCGGCTCTCGTTTCGGGAAACGTTTCAGAAGCTCATCAACCTGTTCTGCCTTTTGAGGTGACATGTCTCCTTGCAATGCGGGCGTACTTGCAACATGGTCCTCCTGATCCATTACCATAACCGGACCGGCAGCGAGGGCGCCGACGATTTTACCTTCCAGAATAATCGGTGATGCAAACCAGCCCATACCCATTGGACAAAAATAGATGTACCGACCACCAAAACGTTCGGAATCCTGAACGCTTTGCAGATGCATTTTTTCGCAAATCTGATTACCGATTACGCTGCGCAATCTGGCACAGAGACGCTCTTCTTTTTCGTGGCGATAGAGTTCGTCTCCATTTGCATCAATTAATAAACACCCAACCCCGGTTGAATAAACAAAGGCATCAATCATTTCCCGGGCAATTTTTAAATCGAATGCATGGGTTGCAGCATTTTTATTTTTCATGGAACATCCCTCAATAGAAATATACGATATACGAACTACCCGAACTATAATTTTTTAAAGAAATTTAGTACTTTCTTAAGATATTAGCACAAACGAAGTGTACTTTCTACCTTAAATATTAATTTTATCCTAAAATAATATTATTCTAATTTGAATATTTTGGCATTTCAATTAATTTATCTGCATTAACATCATAAGAAAGTACCAAAATTATTTTATTCACAACTATTATTTTTTTACGTTTTCCAGTTTAATGGACATATCAAATAGTAAAATATTAAGGAGTGTTTACCGATGAACATGAAACAATGGGTCCGTGACCAAATCGCCTCTCCTGTCAAAAAAGGTGTCCCCGTCCTCTCCTTTCCCTCCACCCAGCTGTTGGGCATTACCGTTCGTGAATTGATCGCAAGCAGCGAACTTCAGGCCAAGGGCATGAAGGCCGTGGCTGACCGCACTCCTGCTGCTGCATCTGTTTCCATGATGGATTTGTCTGTGGAAGCCGAAACCTTTGGTGCTGTCATCCATGTTTCCGATGATGAAGTTCCTACCGTTGTCGGCGCCATTTTGGAAGATGCCGAATCCGTGGAAGATGTGGAAAAAATGAAGCAGCCCAAGGTCGGTGATGGCCGTACCGGAATTTACATTGATGCAATTGGCGAAGCTGTTAAACTGATTACCGATCGTCCTGTTTTCGCCGGCATTATCGGCCCCTACTCCTTGGCAGGCCGTCTGATGGACATGACCAACATCATGGTCAACTGTTATGAAGAGCCCGAAATGGTTCATGCCGTTCTCGATCGCGCCACTGATTTCCTGATCGAATACGCCAAGGGATATAAGGCTGTTGGTGCTCATGGTATTGTTATGGCCGAGCCTGCTGCTGGCCTGCTGTCCCCCGATCTGAATGAAGAGTTCTCCGTCCCCTATGTCAAGAAAGTGGTCGACGCAGTACAGGACGACGAGTTCATCGTGATCTACCACAACTGCGGCCCCGCCGTTGACAAGATGATCCCCGAACTTCTGGATACCGGTGCTGCCGGCTATCACTTCGGCAACGCAAGCAACATGGCTGATATTTTGCCCCAGATGCCAACCAACGTTCTGGTCATGGGTAATGTCGACCCTGTCAGCCAATTCCGTAATGGCACTGTGGACAGCATCAAAGAGGACACCAAGCGCATTATGTCCGCTTGCAGCAACTATCCCAATTTTGTCATCTCCTCCGGCTGCGACATCCCCCCTGTATCCCCTTGGGAAAACATCGACGCTTTCTTCGAAGCAGTTGACGAATTCTATTCTGCATAATTTTTCTTTTGACGCCCGGTGGATTTTCCGCCGGGCGTCTTTGTAATCTATGCTTTACAAATTGAATCCACAGTATAAAATTAAACTGTCTCTTATTTGTTGGAGGTTTGTTCTATGCGTATACTCATTGATGCAGATGGATGCCCTGTAGTTGATATCACGGTCTCCATTGCCATTGAATGCGGTCTGGAATGTATGATTCTTTGTGATTCCTGCCATCAATTTGATAAACCCGGTGCAAAAACATTGGTGTTCTCGAAAGGAACGGACAGCGTTGATTTTGCACTGGTTAACCTTTTGATGCCCGGTGATGTTGTCATTACTCAGGATTACGGTTTGGCAGCAATGTGTCTTTCCCGCCAGGCCCGTGTTCTCAACCAGGATGGAATGGAATACACAAATGACAACATTGACTCCCTCCTTTTGGCGCGTCATACAGCTCGGAAAATCAGAAACGCAGGTGGCCGCCTAAAAGGTCCGTCAAGAAGAAAACATGAACAAAACGAACAGTTTGCTGCTGTACTTCGCCGTATACTGAGTGCTTGATTTTTTTTGTTTCAAATCTTATACTATATTCATTCTGTTATTATTCTCATAATTGCTTTATATCCGGAGGATAAAATGGTTTGTGAAATTATGAAAGATGCACTCTTTCTTTCTCAAAAATCAATACCCGCGACACGTGAAGATATTTCTGTCGCACAAGATCTTCTGGACACATTGCTCGCACATAAAGAGGGATGTGTTGGTATGGCCGCCAATATGATTGGTATCAACAAGCGGATTATTGCTTTTGAAAATGACGGTTCTTACTGTATCATGTTCAATCCGGAAATCATCAAAAAATCTGGTCCTTATGACGCAGAGGAAGGATGTTTATCATTGACCGGTGTTCGCAAAACGAAGCGCTGGCAATCCATTAAGGTTCAGTATCAAAATGATAATTTCCAAACCCGTCTAAAAACCTATACCGGATGGACGGCACAAATCATTCAGCACGAAATTGACCACTGTGATGGAATCCTAATTTAATTGAATGCACCAAATGAAACGAGGTTCTTGCCGTGAAAACCCCAGTCTCACTTGCAAAATTAAATATACCAAACTGCATTACTTCTTTACGTATTGCCGGTACAATTGCACTTTTGTTTTTTATTCCGCTGACGCCTGTTTTTTATATCATCTACACTCTTTGCGGGTTCAGTGATATCCTCGATGGGTGGATTGCTAGAAAAACCAACACAATCAGCGATTTTGGCGCAAAACTGGACAGTATTGCTGACCTACTCTTTTACGCAATGGTAATTATTCGCCTTTTGCCCGTTCTGTGGCGAATTTTACCTGCATGGTTCTGGTATATTGTCGGCGGGATTGTGCTGATTCGTCTTTCAGCGTACATTACTGCGGCATTTAAATTTCACCGTTTTGCCTCTTTGCACACAAAACTAAATAAGATTACTGGTGCAGTTGTTTTCCTCTTGCCTTATTTCCTTGCGCTTCCCTGCGCCGTTACTTACTGTTTCGTTATTGTCGCTGTTGCGGGTATTTCCTCCGCGGAAGAATTGATCCTTCACATTGTTCGCAAAGAATATCGTTCCAACACAAAGGCTTTGTTTTAATCAAAAACGGGACTTGTCCGCAGACAAGTCCCGTTTTTTACTTCGTATTGATGTATTCTTTTTGAATGTTGCTGTTCATAATAGCTTTAACAACATTTCTGCAGCAACAACGCAAATCCGTTTCTGAAATATGACCGGAGCGAATACCTTTCAGAATGTTTTTCTTACTCGCCTTTGTGCCGGGCATAATCAGATCATTTCCAGCTTTAATCGCCAGCGCATCATCTGCTTTCCCTTTACCGGTTGAGAACCAGTCTGTCATAACAACACCGTCAAATCCCCACTCATTTCGTAAAACTTTCGTGCAGAGATCATAACTATTGGGAGCATATACCCCATTCACCTTGTTATACGAAGTCATAACGCCCTTTGCACCGCCTTTGCGAACAGCAATTTCAAAGGGTTTCAGGTAAATTTCACGAAGCGCACGTTCACCTATTTCACCGGAAACATAATTGCGATTATCCTCCTGATTGTTACAGGCAAAGTGCTTCACTGTCACATACAGTCCGGGCTCCTGCTGGATTCCCTGTGTCATTGCAGCGGCCATCGTACCAGCCAGACGCGGATCTTCAGAAAAATATTCAAAATGTCTTCCGCACAGAGGATTACGGTGAATATTGACTGCAGGTGCAAGCCAGAAAGCACAGCCGTATTCCTTCATTTCACGTCCGATCGCGGCTCCAATTCGTTTCAAAAGAGGCGCATTCCATGTCTGAGCAAGCGCTGCCTCAACCGGGAATGCCGTAGCGAACTGGAAAAGTACGGTTTCTTTTTCCACATCACCAACCATGTGCTTCTTGATAAAACCGGGAATCATTTCATATGCGGAAAACGCCAGATCAACCGCCTTAACTTTTCCCTTTGCACTGACGGTAGAGCGTCGCTGGATTCGAAGACCGGCGGGACCGTCACAAAGAGTAATATTGGCCAAGCCACGATCCCAAAACTTTGATGTTGTATTCCCTACTGAACCAGGTAAGGTAAAGCGGGTTTTCCCTCCGAACATCCCGATTCCCACCACGATTTCAGCCATTTCTTTCATGTTTAATGTCTGAAGAAATTTATCCACCTGATCATCGTATTGTTCTGAGGATGTACCGTAGTTATAACATACTGTCTCAAATGCATCAGAGTTTACTACAATGCGGGGTATCTGTGCACATACCTGTTCAATAGATTGAACAGGTGCGACGAATTCTTCCAAGGGCTGCACAAGAGGACATACAGCACAATGCTTTGAAACAACAATTTCTTGTTCGACAACAACAATTGCGCTCAATGTTGTATTGCGGGAGCAGTTTCCGATGCGCAGGAGGTAATCACCGGGTTCCAAAACATAACAACAGTCATCGTTGCGGTAACTCGCCATATCCGCAAGATCAAACTGTAGAACGAAGTCTTGCGACTGCCCCGGTTTCAGCAAGTCAGTCTTCCCAAACGACGCTAAGGACTGGTATTCTTTCTGCAGATATCCCTTTGGACAAGATACGTAAAGTTGTAATACTTCACATCCTGGATGCTCGTTTCCAATGTTAACGACATGAACTTCAGCAGTAATTTTTGTCCCATTGAGATACACACGATTCAGACGAATATCAAAATCGGTGTAACTTTTGCCATAACCAAATGGATATGCCGGTTCAATACCAAAAGAATCAAAATATCTGTAGCCTACATAGATGCCCTCACGATAGTATTCATGCTCCAGATTTCCGTTCATATGGCTGAACTCATCTGCGCACGGAATGTCATAGTACTGTTTCGCCCAGGTATCAGCAAGTTTTCCTGAGGGCGTTACAGTGCCGCTGAGCACATCGGCAAGTGCATTTCCACCTTCCGAACCAAGTTGACAGATGTAAATTATTGCATTGATTCCATCAATCTCGTCCTTAAAACCAACATCAATCGGCGATCCACTGTTAATAACTAATATAAAATGCTCATAATGAGATGCGCAGAATTCAATCGCTGACCGCTCATCTTCGTTCACGTAATAGTCACCAGGTTCAAGTCTGCGATCGCCACCTTCGCCCGCCTGACGAGCAAGAACATAAACGCAGGTATCGGTATTACTCTCTGCCACATCTTTTTCCGTAATCGTACGACCAACCGGAAAACGAAAATTATCAAAAATCAACTCCATGATAGCAGAAAGCTTGAATAAACTGAGTTTCTTGCGTTTTTCTTCCTGATGTGCCTTTAATCCATCCTCAAAATCGGCGTCATATTCAGAAAGCCATTTTTCGGAAGTAATTTCAAAGCCGCGATTCTTCAACCCTTCCAGAATTGATACTGCGTTCCGCTCATTTACTTCTCCGGATCCGGTTCCGCCCTTTACTGTCTTAGTTGCCCCAGGGCCGTAAACAGCAATTTTCTTTGTCTTTAATGGCAAAGTGCCGTCATTTTCAAGAAGCACAATACTTTCGCAGGCGGCCTCATAAGAAAGTTGAAGATTCTCTTTCTCTCGTTGAGTTATTTCGTCGGTGTATGACGCTTTTGTCAGCAACTGCATCGCAATACCCCCCTCGTTTCTTTCAATTAATTATATACTTCATAAAGATAAATGAAAAGAAATGTTTCTTTGTCAAGCGCATCTTTCGTTTCAAAATATGACATTTCCCTTGCATTGAAAGCTCAATCCAATTATGATATTCAAGAAGAATTACGAAAAGCTGAGGAATCACTATGATCAGAGCTGAAAATTTATCCTACGGTTTTCCCGACAAGGAGCTGTATCATTGTATATCGTTCACCTTGAATCCGGGGAATCATTGTGCCCTTATCGGAGCCAACGGCACCGGAAAAACTACTTTGGCGGACATGATCCGTCGGCCCGAGCACTACCTTTACGACGGAAAGCTTATGTTGGAGAATGTCGGACGCATTGGATTTATGAGTCAATTCGCTGTCCGTGAGAAAGAACAGGACCTTACTGTTTTCGAGTATTTAAGCAGCGATTTTCTGGCACTTCAGGAACAGATTAACGACGTCTGCGCCCAAATGAGCGAAGCGGAGGACCTCGACGGCTTGCTGGATCGTTACCAGAGTCTGCTTGACGAAAGTGAATCCTTGGATGCCGACAATTATGAAGTCAATATTCGTCGGCAACTGCATTTGGCACAGATGGACGAAAAAGTCGACTTGGCGATATCCAAACTAAGTGGCGGCGAGTACAAACTTGTTCAAATCATTCGACAGATGCTGTGTCGCCCCGGACTTCTCATTATGGACGAACCAGACGTCTTCCTTGATTTTGAAAATCTGAACGGTCTGCGTGATCTGATTAATGACTACGGAGGCACTCTTCTGGTCATTACTCATAACCGATATATTCTTGCTCATTGCTTCGATCGTATTTGGCATCTTGAAAATACTGATCTGCAAGAATTTGTCGGAAATTATACCGAATATAATTTTGCAATTCTCAAAAAGAAGATCGAGTTGATGGAAGCTTCGGCCGCAGGCCTGGCCGAGATTCAACGTGCCACCGAAATGGTCGAACGACTGCGCAAAGAAGCGACAGAAGTCATCGATCCCCTACGCGGTCGTACTTTGAAACAGAAAGCAAGCTACTTGGAACGAGTAAAGTCCTGGCACATTAAACCTCCTTTTACTGCCATTCGTCAGCCGCAAATCACCTTGCCTGAGGTAGAACAAACCGAAGATTCCCCCGCCCTGCTCCATGTGACCGATTATACACTCTCTTTTGATGAGAAACTGCTTGAACATGTCAATTTTGAGGTTACAGCGCACGAAAAAGTTGCCATAGTTGGACCCAATGGAACCGGAAAAACTACCATGCTTCGTGAAATTCGGGCTGGAAAGAATCCGTCCGTTCTTTTTGATGAAACAGCACGGGTGGGTTTCTTCTCCCAATTGCAGGAAGAAACACTGAACGAAGATAACACCATTTATCAGGAATTTTATGATATTGGATTTGACACTCCGGCAAAAGTAGAAAGTTTTCTCACCCAATATTGTTTTGATCCCAATATTTTGGACCGGAGAATCTCCCAGCTTTCGGGGGGCGAGAAAAACCTGCTTCAATTGGCCAAACTCGCTTGCTCGCAAGCCAACCTTCTTCTTTTGGACGAACCATCCAGTCATCTTGATACCTATGCACAAATCGCCTTGGAAGAAGCCATTTCAGCTTATCAGGGCGCCGTTCTTATGGTTTCTCATGATTTTTACAGCATTGTAAATTGTGCTGATTCCATTCTTTATGTTGAAAACGGAACTATTCGTCCCATGAGTTCACGCGCTTTCCGCAAAATGATCTACAAACACCATTTCAGCAAGGACTATCTGGAACTGGAGCTGAAGAAAAAAGAATACGAGACCAAGATCGCTCGTTTGCTGGAGGCCGGAAACTGGGAAGATGCAAAACCGCTGCTGGATGAGTTAGCAGCCGTTATCGAAAAAATGTGATATGAAGCACTACTATATGTTTCACAAACCCTATGGATGCATTACTGCACGGCGTGATGCCCAACATCCCGTTGTAATGGACTGGTTTCGTGATTTGAATAACGACAATCTCTCCCCTGTTGGCCGACTGGACCGGGAAACCGAAGGATTGCTGCTAATTACAGATGACGGGGCTTGGAACCGTCAAATGACACGGCCGGAGTTTCATGTAGAAAAGACTTATGAATTCACAGTTTTAGGCGATTTAGACGAAGAAAAACTATATCGTTTAGAACATGGAGTTTTGCTGAATGGTTCCAGCGAACCAACTGCTCCTGCAAAACTAATGGTGACCGGTCGCTCCTCCTTAGGTGATACACTCCCCCGACTTCATCCGGAAATTCAAGATAAAAGCCGCCATAACCCATTGGATCGACCTGTAACTTTCGGTTCGATCACGATTACCGAGGGCCGCAACCGCCAGATTCGTCGAATGATGAAAGAAGTGCGATGCCTTGTTCTCAGCTTGAAAAGAACCTCCATGGGATCACTTACGCTTGACCCAGACTTGCTTGCGGGACAGTGGAAAGAAATTAAACCGCAAATATAAAAACGCTCTTGGGGTGTTTTGATCAAAAAAGAAATGACCCTTGACCGAGGCTTACACCGCCTTCAGTCAAGGGTCATTCCTGTTCACTCTTATTATCTAACATCCTTGGTTACCTCTCTTTCTACAGGATAGACACGGTTTTTCTTTTCTGATGCATTTCTGTTTTACGTTACTATTTGAATTGTAACTTTTTCGTTTGGATCCATGCATCTCAGAAAGCCGATGTCATATGGCTCTTCACTCCTGCGTTTGCATCATGTGATGAGCTTCTAAAAGGATCTGCCGTTTCGTCGGCTCCCCTTTTGTGATTGTAATATAACACATATTTAGGCGTATCGCAAGTCGTAATATTGTACAATATATACAACTTCCGTTCATCTAAAACGCAGAAATAGTTTGATATGTCCAAAAATGCGTTGACAGGTCACCGATCAACTTGATAGAATAAGTTTGTTGGGCGGTCATTTGACCGCCTTTATTTTTTCGTCATTTCTTGAATTTTATCAAAAACAAGAGTATGCTTAATTTAGAATCTAAATCCAACAGGAGAAATCGTCATGACACATTCGAATATCCGGACCGGAACAATGTTGGAAGGTCCGCTGCTTAAATGTATCACTTTATATACTATACCTATTATTCTTACCGGAATTCTTCAGCTTCTGTTTAATGCTGCAGACCTTGTTGTAGTCGGCCGATTTTGTGGCGAAATCTCGGTTGCTGCAGTTGGCAACGCCGGTACTGTAACCAGTCTGATCGTTAATCTGTTCATTGGTCTTTCTGTTGGAACGGGTGTCACAGTCGCTCATGCACTTGGCGCAAATAAGTCCGACAATGTCCACCGGGCAGTACACACAGCCATACCTGCTGCCATCGTATGCGGTCTTATTATTACAGTGGTTGGACTTGTATTTTCCAAAAACCTCCTTCGGCTCATGGACACTCCCGACAGCGTTTTACCGCTTTCTGATATCTATCTGAAGATTTATTTTGCTGGCACCATTTTCATGATGGTTTATAACTTTGCAGCCGCCATTCTTCGCGCGGCAGGCGATACAAAATCTCCCTTGATTTATCTGACCATTTCAGGTGTTATCAATGTCATTCTGAACGTATTCTTTGTAACTGTTTTTCACATGAATGTTGCAGGAGTTGCCTTGGCCACCACCATTTCACAGGGTGTTTCTGCAGTTCTCATCGTCATTGCTTTGATGCGCCGCAACGATGCCTGTAAGCTTTATCTTTCAAAAATGCGTTTCTATAAGGCTCAGCTTTTAGAAATTATCCGCATTGGACTTCCCGCCGGTATCCAGAACTCTCTGTTTTCGATTTCCAATGTCATTATCCAAACTTCGATTAACTCCTTTGGCGATATCTTTATGTCCGGTAACGCTGCCGCAAATAACATTGACGGCTTCCTTTACGTCACATTGAACGGTTTCCATCAAACCGCATTAAATTTCATCGGGCAGAATGTTGGTGCCGGACAATACAAACGCGCCAAAAAGATCCTTCATGCCTGCCTGGGTTATGTTGTTATCGTTGGATTAATTGTCGGAACTGCTATTTACTTAGCCGGACCGTTCCTGCTTTCCATCTATATTCCTGACTCGCCGGAAGCCGTAATGTGGGGTATGGTACGCTTGTCGTGCCTCTGTTTCTTCTTCGTACTTGGCGGATTGATGGATGTTTCCACAGGCGCATTACGCGGTATGGGCGCCTCAACATCTCCAATGATAATTTCAGTGCTTGGAATCTGCGGTCTTCGAATAGTCTGGATCTATACCATTTTCCAAATACCGGCATTTCACACGCCCCAGTGCCTTTATATTTCCTATGCTGTTTCCTGGGGCATAACTTTCTTATTTCAGCTTGCCGCTTTCTTCCTCATTTATCGCAAAAAAACAAGAGCTGCTTTGGAGTAAGTTGTTCAGCTTATTTTCATCTTTTTTTCAAAAATGCTCTTTACAAATACCCCTCGTTCGATTATAATATCCTAGTCTTGAGTCGGGGGTATAGCTCAGCTGGGAGAGCGCTTGAATGGCATTCCAGAGGTCAGGGGTTCGACCCCCCTTAGGTCCACCAGTGGCGTCGGTTAATGATATCTGATGCCGAATAATCAAAAGAAGTGTTCCTTTAGTAGCGGTTCGAAACGCAAACGGGTAATATAGCTTCTCGCCATGCCAAAGGGTTCCGGTCTCCTACAGTAGCCGGCGGCT
>JAZOBA010000120.1:0-4814 GCA_045595705.1 Oscillospiraceae bacterium | reverse complement strand
ACCCGCGGGACCCGTTTACGGGTAGTAAGTAACAATTGCATGGCTGGCAGGCCAACAAAAAGCGCACTTGTGCGCCGCCAGTAGCATTAGGGCTATGCCCGAAACTGAAATACCCCCCGCTACGCGGGGGGATATTTATTTGTGCAAATCGCCAACTGATTTTTATATAGGGGTAAACCAACACGTTAAGTTAAAAGGGATAAAGGCAATTTCCGCCGCGTGGGGATGCGGTAAAAAAGAAAATTCCCCGCCTGTTCCAAGACAGGCGGGGAAACAGAACACAAGGACGGATTATTTTTCTTTGTAGTAATCGCAGCACTTGCCCCAGTCGGGGGAAACGGCCTTGTCATACAGGTCGCAGGTGGTGCAGCCGCAATACCAGACGCCGCCGCGCTGAAAGAGAAACGCACATCTTGCACAGTAAACAGTTGCCATAATCGTACTCCTTTTTATTTTTCTAAGTAGTTACGCTTGTTGGAATAGTCCCTCATCTTTTTGATCAGACGGAAAATATCATACAGCCAAAGCAGGCCGTATCCGCCGCCGGTAATGAGATAGAGGAAGCCGGTACCTGTTTGGCCAAGGTAGAATTTATGGAAGCCGCACATGCCGGTAAACAGGCAGATCCAGAATTCGGTTTTTGCGATGCTGTGGAACACATTTTCGCTGAACTCGCCTTTCTCGGGCATGGTGGGCTTTCGCTCGGCCAGCACCTTGTCGGCCAGCGCCCTGGCCTGTTCGGGGGAGGAATGGAGCCGTGCCACCTGATCGTATTTCAGATACACCTTGGGCAGCATTGCGCAAACCTTTTCCACAATGGCATCCGTCTGGGGTGTCTTTTGGAAATCGGCATAGAAGTCTGCCATCCAGTCGATTCCGTCGTAGTCCAGCCATTTTCCGCCGGTGGCGTAATAAACCGCGTAATCGTAGTCGGTAATGTCGCACAATTCAAACACACCGATGGTGTGATTGCCGCGCAGTCTGCCGTTCAGATCTTTGTTGCCCAGGTCATTTATCAGGTAGCGCTCCCAGGCCTTCTGCAGGATGCTGCTGCGATATTCGCGCTTTTGTGCGTTGGATACCGAGGGCATGTCCAGAACATTGTGGAAATAGTGGCCGGAAGCGGTTTGTCCGATGGCATAGCCGATGTTGATCACCGCATTGGAAATTCCGTCGCGCACATCCATAAGACCGCCCAAGAAACAGGCGAGAAGACTTCTTGCGAAAAAATCCTCGGTCATCGGATCGGCTTCGCCGGCATCCTCACAATAGCTGAGAAAATCGCTTTCGCTGATGCCGCGCTTTTCCAGCACTTTGATGGAATCGCTGTAAAGGTTTATGATGTTGCAGTCCAATGCAATGATTTCGTCCAGAATTCCGGAAACCTGCGGCAGGTCCAAGGTTTGAAAGACGGTCTTTGCTTCCATATCGCATCCACCTTAATCTGAAGTGTGCGTTGCCGGACAACTTCCGACACAAAACACCTGTTTTCATTATACGGGACCGGGAAATTTTGTCAACATGAAAAGGAAGCGCCTGCCCGACAGAAGGTGCGGGGCAGTGGGGGTTTCTTGTCTTGCCTTTTTTACCTTGTTGATGTATGATGACAGAGAAAGAACAACAGATGCGAAAGTCGGTGACTGCGCGTCTGGGAGGAGGAGTAAGTATGAGCCGCGCCGATCAGATTTTTATTGAAAACTGCAAAGAAATCCTTGCCCACGGCGTGTGGGACACCGACCAGAATGTCCGCCCCCGCTGGGAGGACGGCACCCCCGCCCACACCGTAAAGAAATTTGGTATTGTCAACCGGTACGATCTGCGGGAGGAATTCCCCATTCTGACGGTGCGCAAGCAGTTCTTTAAGAGCGCGCTGGACGAACTGCTGTGGATCTGGCAGAAAAAGTCCAACAACGTCAACGAACTGTCCAGCCACATCTGGGACTCGTGGGCCGACGAAAACGGCACCATCGGCAAGGCCTACGGCTATCAGCTGGGGGTCAAGCACAAGTATTCCGAGGGCGAGTTCGATCAGGTGGACCGCGTGCTGTACGACCTGAAGCACAACCCCGCCTCCCGCCGCATCATGACCAATATCTACAACCATCACGACCTGCACGAGATGGGTCTGTACCCCTGCGCGTACTCCATGACCTTCAACGTGTCGGGCAAGACCCTCAACGCCATTCTCAATCAGCGCTCTCAGGATATGCTGACCGCCAACGGCTGGAACGTCATGCAGTATGCCGCGCTGGTCCACATGATGGCACAGGTCTCCGGTCTGGAGGCCGGCGAACTGGTCCACGTCATTGCCGACGCCCACATCTACGACCGCCATGTGCCTGTTGTGGAGCAATTGATCGAACGTGAGCCCATGGGCAGTTTCAAGCTGTGGATGGATGAGAGCATCACCGATTTCTACTCCTTCACCAAGGACAGCCTGAAAGTGGAGGGCTATCAGGGCCATCCGCTGGATGCCAAGCTGATCCCCGTGGCGATTTGAGGAAACCCAAGGATGGAATTAATCGTTGCTGTGGATAAAAACTGGGCCATCGGCAAGGATGGCGACCAGTTGATTTACATACCTGAGGACCTGAAGCGGTTTAAGGCGCTGACCATGGGTCATCCGGTCATTCTGGGACGCAAGACGCTGGCTACCTTTCCCGGCGGCCGTCCCCTCAAGGGCCGCCGCAATCTGATCCTGTCCCGCAATGCCGATTTTGCCCCCGAGGGGGCCGAGGTCTACCCCGACGTGGACAGTCTGCTGGCCCATGCACCCGAGGATTCCTTTGTCATCGGCGGGGCCAGCGTATATGAATTGCTGGTGGATGCCTGTGACACCGCCCACGTGACCAAAATCGATGCCGAGTACCCCGCCGATACCTGGTTCCCCGATCTGGACGCGCGCGGCTGGCAGGTGGTGGCCGAGGAAGGGCCCTACGAGCACGAGGGCATTTCCTATCGCTATGTGACTTACAAGCGGGTGAACTGATGTATCGGGATGCGATTTTGAATTATGAGCCGACCTGTCCGCAGGAAGCGGCCGACAAGGCTATGATGCTGGAGTACATCGACCGCTTTCCCGACGCCATCCTGCTCAGGGAAAACAAATGGGCCCACATGACGGCCTCCGGCTTTATCGTCAACGCCGATGTCAGCAAGGTCCTGTTCGTGCATCACAACCTGTACCGGGTGTGGGCGTGGACGGGGGGCCATGCCGACGGCGAGAGCGATATGCTCAAGCTGGCTTTGAAGGAGGCGTGGGAGGAGACCGGCGCCCAAAGCCTGCGTCCCCTGCGCCCCGAAATTGCCTCGGTGGAAATTTTGGCCGTATGGGGCCACGAAAAGCGGGGCCAATGGGTTCCCGGGCATCAGCATCTCAACGTCAGTTATGTGCTGGTGGCCGATGAGGATGACACGCTGCAGTACTGCCCCGAGGAAAACAGCGGCGTGGCATGGATTCCGGTGGAGGACATGTCCAAACTGGCCAACGAGTGGCAGATGGACCCCATTTACGCCAAATTGCTCAAGCGGGCAAAGGAATGGAAATGACGGAAAACCGATGGGATTATCCATCGGTTTTCTTTTTTGCCGCGCGGAAACCGTCATACCACCGCAGGGAGTCGGTGGTGCCGGTGGTGCGCAATGTCCACGCGGACAGAGCGCCGTCGGTCAGGAAAAGCAGAAATGTGGGGAGGAAGAGGCCTTTCGGAATGGAAGAAATCAGTTTGGCGACAAACGGATGGACCCATGTGACCAGACTGATGGCCAGCAGTCCCCAAAAGAAAGAGAAGAGCAGGCTGACCCGGCCGTTTAGATTCCAATGCCGGCCGGAATAATCCCAAAAGTGTACCCCCAGCACGGTTTGGTAAAACCAATGGGCGGCATATTCCACGGCGGTGGCGGCCAATGCACCGAACAGAAACAGAAGTGCCATTCGGCTGCGTATGGACGCCGGCAGATGGACAATGGCAAGGGCGCCCAAACCGTACACAGGGCAGAGGGGAAACAGCAGCATGCACTTGCGGTCCTGCTTGGGGGAGCGGGTAATGCGTGCAAAGGCCACCTCCAGCACAAAACCCAGAAAACTGTAAATCAGAAACTGCCAGAAAAAAACTTCCATGGCACAAGGTCCTTTCCCGTTGATATCCATAGGATAAGCGCAATGAAAAATTTTCATACCATGGAAAAGTTGGGATTGAGCCTTGGGGCAATGTATGGTACAATATATTAAACATAGTGATTGTGGGCGGCGTGGACTGCGGACGAGTTGAAGTGATTGGAAAATTTCAAAAAGTAGGAAAGAAAAGCATTGACAAAGGCGGCCCGGGTGTGCTATCATACTTTGGCTGACGTTCAGCACCCATGCGGGTGTAGTTCAATGGTAGAATCCCAGCCTTCCAAGCTGGTCGCGTGGGTTCGATTCCCATCACCCGCTCCATATGCGCCTGTAGCTCAGGTGGATAGAGCAACTGCCTTCTAAGCAGTGGGTCAGGGGTTCGAGTCCCTTCAGGCGTGCCATTTTCCTGCAACAATTAGATATGGTGGGTATAGCTCAGTTGGCAGAGCACCGGATTGTGGTTCCGGGTGTCGTGGGTTCGAGCCCCATTACCCACCCCAGAAAAAGAAAGGGAATCGATTTCGATTCCCTTTTTCACCACCTTTTATAGGGGTGTAGCCAAGCGGTAAGGCAACGGACTTTGACTCCGTCATTCGTTGGTTCGAGTCCAACCATCCCTGCCATAAATCACCTCCGAGGTTGGTAAAACAAAATACGCTTCCGTAGCTCAGTCGGTAGAGCATCGCCCTTTTAAGGC
>JAZOBA010000119.1:0-26771 GCA_045595705.1 Oscillospiraceae bacterium | reverse complement strand
TTAATTTATAGTTTGAACACGATGCCCACTACGGCGGAGATCAGAATGAACACAATGGGGTGGAGTTTTTTCAACGGCTTGATTTGCAGGCAGACAAAGACGGCGGTTGCCAAAAGGATAGCTGGCCAGTAGAACAGCTGGGTTTTGATTACGCCGTATTCCGGTACGGGGACCTCGTGGAACATCAGGGCGATGGAGCACACCTGAATCAACGCGGCAGTGATCAATGCGGTGGAGGCGGGGCGCAAACCGTAAAATACGCTGTCCACCACCCGGCTTTCCCGAAATTTTTTCAGAAAGCCGGCAATGACGGTGATAACAATAATAGCGGGAGCAACCAAACCCAGGGTGGCAATGATGCCGCCAGTGACGCCGCCGGTGTGGAAACCCACGTAAGTAGCCATGTTGACACCGATGGGGCCGGGGGTAGATTCACTGATGGCCAACATATTGGCCAGATCGGCAGCGGTAAACCAGCCGGTTCGGGCGGCCATATCGGTCAGAAAGGGGATGGTGGCCAGACCGCCGCCTACCGAGAACAGGCCTGCTTTGAAAAATTCATAGAAAAGACGCAGATAGATCATGTCCGCAGCCCTCCTTTGGCAGAGCGGACACAAAGCCCGGCCACGCCGGCGATAACGACCAGTACCACGGGGGACAGCAGGAAGTTCAGTACGGAACCCCACGCTGTGGCGGTGGGAAAGGAACAAAAGTTACCCACCACGGACAAAGCAAGAATGACAACATAGATCACCACGGCAGGCAGGTCTTTCAGGGAGGCTTTGCCCAATTTGATAACGCTGGACAGGATCAAGGCGCAAATACAGGCTCGTACGCCGGCAAAGGCGTGGATGACCACCGGAAGATGAGCGAAATTCTGAATAAAGGCGGCCAGGATCATAATGATGATGACAGAGGGGAACACCACACCCAGTGAGGCGATGATACCACCGAGGACACCCTTGTGTTTTTGGCCGACGAAGGTGCCGGTATTAACGGCAATGATGCCGGGAGTGCACTGACCAATGGCGAAGTAGTCGGTCAGGTCCTCCTCGGTGACCCAGCCCTTTTTCTCCACCACTTCGCGTTGGAGGATGGGGAGCATGGCGTAGCCACCGCCGAAGGTGCACACACCGACCTTGGCAAAGGTCAGAAATAAGTCAAGGTACAGGTTCATATCAGTCCAGTCCTTCCAACTCTTCCAGCCACAGAGCGGCCACTGCGTCGCTGGGCATCTGCCAGTCGCCGCGGGGGGACAGGCAGACTGAACCCACCTTAGGGCCGTCGGGCAGGCAGGAGCGCTTGAACTGCTGGGCGAAAAAGCGGCGGTAGAAGGTGCGTTCCCACTTCAGAATGGTGGCGCGATCGTAGGTGCGGCCAAAGGCGTGCTCGGCCAGACGGAGTATTTTGCGGGGCGGGAAGGCCCGGCGCACAGCGTAGTACAGAAAGAAATCGTGCAGTTCATAGGGGCCCACAAGATCCTCGGTTTTCTGGCTGATGGTGCCGTTGACGGCGGGCAGCAACTCGGGGGAGACCGGGGTGTCCAGAATGTCGGCCAGAACACTGGCCAGCTCGGGCTCGCTGACGGCTTTGTCACCGCAAACGTGGCGCACCAAATGACGAACCAGTGTCTTGGGAATATCGGCGTTGACGCCGTACATGCTCATGTGGTCACCGTTATAGGTGGCCCAGCCCAAGGCCAGTTCGGACAGGTCGCCGGTGCCGATGACAAGTCCGCCCACCTGATTGGCAATGTCCATGAGCACCTGAGTACGCTCACGGGCCTGTGCGTTTTCGAAGGTAACGTCATGGTTGTCCATGGATTGGCTGATATCACGGAAATGCTGTTTGACGGCCTCGCTGATGTCGATGCGCTTCAAGGTGCAACCCAGCAGATTAGCCAGCTCCACTGCATTGTCCCGGGTGCGCTCGGTGGTGCCGAAGCAAGGCATGGTCACGGCGATGACGTCCTCGCTGGGACGGCCAAGCAGCTTCATGGCCAAGGTGGTAGTCAGAATGGCGAGGGTGGAGTCCAGCCCGCCGGACAGGCCGATGACGGCGGCTTTGGCGCCTGTGTGCTCCAGTCGGCCCTTCAAGCCCAGAGCGGTAATCTTGAAAATTTCATTGCAGCGCTCGGCAAGATCGGCGGGGTCCTCGGGCACAAAGGGGGAAACGGGAATGTGGCGGGTCAGGGTGGCAGTGGCCGGCGCCAGATCAAAATGCACGGCGAAACAGTTTTCGGTGTCGGCAGGGAAACCGGAATTGCGCCAACGCTCGCAGGTTAGGGCGGACACGTCAATCTCCGAAAGGGTCAGGCCGCAGGAAAAACGGCGCTGAGCCAGAAGAGTGCCGCACTCGGCAATCAGATTGTGGCCGGAATAGACGGCGTCAGTGGTGGATTCCCCCTCGCCGGCGTTAGCCAGTACATAGCCGCAAATCAGACGGGAAGAGCGTTCCAGTACGGCGCGGTGCAGATGGGCGGCCTCCCCTACGATTTCGCCGCGAGCGGACAGACCCAGGATCAGATTGGCTCCTGCGGCGGCCAGCCGGTGGGAGGGAGGATTGTAGGCGGAAAGATCATCTCCGAACTCTACGGCCAGAGTTAGCTCGGTCATGGAGTCACAGCGCAAGGTGATGGCGCTGCCAAAGGAGGGAATCCGGTCGCACAGGGCAAGACTGCGGCAGCCTTCGGGGGCAGGGGTGAAGTAACGCTGCTGCGAAGGGGGCAGGTTGGTTTTGGGGACGGTGGCCAAAATTTCACCTTTTTGGATCACAACGGCGCAGTTGTACAACTTACCCATACGGCACAAAGGCATACCCAGTGCGGTGACCATGTCCAGATGCTTGGTGGCTTCCAGAATGGTGGCAAGGCCATCTTCGGCACCTTTTAACAGTGTGGGCTGCAAGAACAGGTCGCCGCAGGTGGCGCCGGTCAAGCACAGTTCGGGCAGGACCAGTACGCGCACACCCTGGCGGGAGGCTTCCCGCATCAGGGTGAATATCTGCTCGGCATTGTGGCGGCAGTCGGCCACTTTGATTTTCGGGGTTCCGGCAGCAACTTTGATGAATCCGTCGCGCATGAACGATCACCTCAGAAAAGAATAATGTTTCTGTTGTCTTCATCATACCCCATTTTTCTGGAAAACGCAATAAGTCCGGAAAGGGGATTCACACAGCAGAAAGCCCCGGCTGCAAGGCCGGGGCTTTCTGCTGTGTGTTGTTTGCGAAAGGAATGGAGAGGGAATTGAAAGGGATGGAAATGCTTGTGTGTCTTGCCTGTTCCGAATTTAAAATAACGAAAAATTACGGCCAAATCATGACTATATTGTGAATAAATTGTAAACCCTGTTCATCTTGCTGAATTCGCTAAAAAAAGAGACCGAGCGACGATGCTCGGTCTCCAAAAAACAGGTTATCGCTGGTCCAAAGGAACGAAGGGACGGTTGGGTGCTACAGCTTTGTATGCGGGGCGAATAATACGGTTGCTGGTGCCGTAAACTTCTTCCACCCGGTGAGCGCACCAGCCCACCATACGGGCGATGGCGAACAAGGGGGTGTACAGTTCGGGCGGGATGTCCATCATCTTATAAACCAGGCCGGAGTACAGATCTACATTGGCGCACATAGCCCGGTCGCAGCCCTTTTCGGTGGCGAGTACTTCGGGACTGAGACGCTCCACCGCCTCGAACAGTTCGAACTCTTCCAACATGCCCTTTTTGGCGGCCACGTCCTTTGCGAATTTCTTCAGAATGACAGCACGGGGGTCGGACAGGGTGTAGATGGCGTGGCCCATGCCGTAAATCAGGCCGGAGCGGTCGCCGGCTTCCTTGCGGACCAGTTTGACCAGATAGTCACGGATTTCGCCATCGTTTTTCCAGTCCTTGACGTTCTCTTCGATGTAACCGAACATTTCCATGACCTTTTTGTTGGCACCGCCGTGCTTGGGTCCTTTCAGGGAGCCGACTGCGGCCGAAATGGCCGAATAGATATCGGTGCCCGAGGAAGACAGTACACGGCAGGCAAAGGCGGAGTTGTTACCGCCGCCGTGCTCCATGTGAAGCACCAGGCACAAATCCAGCAGTTTGGCTTCTTCCTCGGTGTACATGTTGTCCCTGCGCAGGGAGTACAGGAAGTTTTCGGCCACGCTGAGATGGGGTTGGGGGCGGTGCAGATACAGGGAGTCATTGTCAAAATAGTGACGCTTGACTGCGTAGGCATGGGCTACGATGGTAGGGCAGCGGGCAATCAGCTGCAAGGCTTGCTGCAGTTCGGCGGGCAGACTGTTGTCGTCGGGAATGGGGTCATAGGAATACAGAGCCAATACCGAGCGGGCCAGTTTGTTCATCACATCCCGGCTGGGAGCTTTGATGATCATGTCCTCAGTGAACATGGGGGGCAGCGTGCGGTAGTGGTTCAGGATATGTTTGAACTCGATCAGCTGAGCAGGAGTGGGCAGGGTGCCGAAGAGCAGAAGATAGGCAGTCTCTTCAAAGCCGAAGCGGTTCTCGCCTACAAAGCCGTGGATCAGGTCGTTGACGTCAATGCCGCGATAAATCAGTTTGCCGGGAGCGGGGACGCGCTCGCCGTCTACCATATAATAACCACGCACGTTGCCAATCTGGGTCACGCCGGCCATGACGCCGGTGCCGTCGGCATTGCGCAGACCGCGTTTGACTTCCCACCGCTCGTAGTGGGAAGGGTGAATTTGGTTATTGCGCTGGAATTCCTCGCATAGACTACCAATGAAGTTCTGTGGATTGAGCTGTTCCGATTCGTCCCGAAGAAATTCCGAGTAGGCTTCCGGTTTGCCTGCAAATTCATTTTGCATGGTCCAAGCCTCCTTTGCCCATTTTAAAGTTGAGGATATTTTACGCTGATTTTACCTCAAAGTCAACTGTTTCAGTGGAATGGATGAAAAAAATACAGGAATGAAGAGAAAAATAAATGAGTTAAATTTGAAATCAATGGAATTAAAACTTGCAAAATTACGAAGGAGGAGGTCCGTATGAAGCGAGTTGTGATCACAGCAGTGATGCTGTTTTTGGTTCTGTTTTTGCTGCCTGTGCTTTTGGTAGAAGGGCCGGAAAAAGAGAAGAAAGAACCTGAAACGGATGCTTTGCCGACCCTCCCTTTGCCGGCAGCGACCCCAAAACCGTCCCCGGCAGAAGCGGAAGTGGACGAGCGGACGACTCTTCGGGTGGCTATGGAGGACGGCTCGGCGGTTGAGATGACCATGGCTGAGTACCTGTGGTCGGTGGTGGCGGCCGAAATGCCGGCTGCCTTTGAGCCGGAGGCACTGAAAGCTCAGGCCATTACGGCTCGCACCTATGCATGCTGGAAGATAAAGGCGGGAGATGCCGATCATCCCTATGCCGATGTATGCACCGACATCACCTGCTGTCAGGCCTATATTACCCCGGAACAGGCAGCGGTAAACTGGGGAAGTGCGGCTGCCGTGTATCGGCAGAAAATTGCTGCGGCAGTGGGTGACACCGACGGACAGGTCATTACCTATGACGGGGAACCCATTCAGGCGGTCTTTTTTTCTTCGGCTGCCGGGCGCACCGAGGATGCCGTGGCAGTTTGGGGCAGGGAGGTGCCCTATCTGGTGGGTGTTGAAAGCCCTGAGGGAGAGGGGATCCCCAACTATCAAACCGAAGTGACCCTTTCAGCTGCGCAGGTTAAGAAATTGGTTCTGGAGCAGTACCCCGGTGCTGATTTGAGCGGTTCGCCGGAACAGTGGTTCCGTAATCGGGCTTTGACTGCTTCGGGCCGGGTGGATACCATTGACGTGGGGGGCATCACATTGAAAGGCACCAAGGTGCGCGCTTTGTTTGAGTTGCGCTCTGCTTGCTTCACGGTGGAGACAACCAAGGACGCGGTAACCTTCCATGTGACCGGTTACGGCCACGGCGTAGGGATGAGCCAATACGGTGCCAATACGTTGGCGAAAGAAGGAAAAACCTGCGAAGAAATCCTGAATTGGTACTATACTGGGGTGAAAATCGGATAAAATAGCGGAAAAGATCAAGGTTTCTTTCGCAAAAAGGGTTGATTTCTATTATATTGTATGGTATACTGCGCACAGTATATCTGTAAGTATTGGTAAGAGTGGGGCCTGCGCCCCGCTCTTTCTTATTGAAAAAATTACGGATGTAAAAAACTGGAATCTGTAAACAGGAGGCGGTTGCGTCATGGCAAAAGTGACCGAATTGACTGCACAACTGGCCGCTCCCATAGTGGAGGAACAGGGATGTACTCTCTGGGATGTGGAATATGTGAAGGAAGCGGGCACCTGGTATCTGCGTGTGTTTATCGACAAGGAAGGCGGCGTGTCCATTAATGACTGCGAGGCGGTCTCCCGTCCCCTGTCCGACAAACTGGATGAGGTGGATCCCATCGAGGGTTCCTACGTGCTGGAAGTGGGCTCGGCCGGTGCCGACCGTGTGCTCAAGAAGCCGGAGCATTTTGCGGCCTATATCGGCAGTGTGGTGGAAGTCCGTTTGTATCGCGCCCGGGAGGGAAAGAAGGAATTCGTCGGCGTACTGGAACAGTATGAAAACGGCGATGTGCAGCTGGAGGGCGACCTCCGCTTTGAAAAGAAAGATGTCGCGCAGGTCCGCCTGCACGTAACGTTTTAAAGAACGTGTCTGTCTGACACGGTAAGGAGTAATTGAAATGGCTAAAAAGAAAGTCGCCCCCAAGAACAATGAACTGGACGGCAAGGAATTTTTTGCCGCCATCGGTCTGATTGAAAAGGAGAAGGGCATTCCCAAGTCCTACATGATCGAGAAAATTACCCAGGCCTTGGTTTCCGCTTACAAGCGTGACCACGAGGGCGTGGGTGATAACGTTGTGGTAGACTGCAACGAAGAGACCGGCGAAGTCCGCATGTACGTCAAGAAGGACGTGGTGGAGACTGTGGATAATCCCGCCACCGAACTGAGCCTGGAAGAGGCCCGCGAAAAGCTGCCCCGCGCCGAGCTGGGCGACGTCATTCGCATTGAGATCAAGACCCGCAACTTTGGCCGCATTGCTGCCCAGACCGCCCGTCAGGTTATCATTCAGGGCATGCGCGAGGCTGAACGCGGCATGATTTACGATGAGTTCTCCGCCAAGGAGCACGAGATTCTGACCGGTGTGGTCACCCGCATCGATCCCCGTAGTGGCGCCGCTTCCATCCGTATTACCAGCGGCGGCGAGTTTACCGATGCCTTCCTGGCTGTCGGCGAGCAGGTCAAGGGCGAGAACGTCACCGAGGGCGAGCGTCTGAAGGTCTACGTGGTGGAGGTCCGCCGTTCTACCCGCGGTCCTCAGGTCATGATCTCCCGCACCCATCCCGGTCTGGTCAAGCGCCTGTTCGAGCTGGAAGTGCCTGAAATCTACGACGGAACTGTGGAAGTCAAGTCCATTGCCCGTGAGGCCGGCAGCCGCACCAAGATCGCTGTCTGGTCCGAGGATCCCAACGTGGATCCCATCGGCGCCTGCGTTGGACCCCGCGGTCAGCGTGTCAACAGCATCGTGGAAGAACTCCACGGCGAGAAGATGGACATCATCAAGTACAGCGAAGATCCCGCCGAGTATGTGGCCGCCGCTCTGGCTCCCGCCGATGTAATCAGCGTCACCGTGGAGGAAGAGGGTAAGAGCTGCCGCGTCATTGTGCCCGATGATCAGCTGTCCCTGGCCATTGGCAAAGAGGGTCAGAATGCCCGCCTGGCTGCCCGCTTGACCGGCTGGAAGATTGATATCAAGCCCGAAAGCGCTCCCGAAGAAGAGTCTGTCGCGGTTTCCGAGGAAGAATAAGGCGGCCGAGTTTTCCGAAAGGGGGTAACGCTGTGCCTAAGAAGATTCCCATGCGGCAGTGTGTTGGCTGCCGTACCATGCGGGAAAAGAAGGAACTGATCCGGGTGGTTAAAAGCCCGGAGGGTGAGATATCTCTGGATTTCAAGGGAAAGAAACCGGGCCGGGGCGCGTATGTTTGCCCTGACGAAAACTGCCTGAAGCGTGCCCGCAAGGGCCGCGCGCTGGAACGTGCCTTTGAAACTGCCATTCCCGCTGAAGTGTACGATGCGCTGGAAGAGCAGATGAAAGCAGGTGATGTGGATGAGTAATCCTGCATTGCATCTGCTGGGTCTGGCCCGCAAGGGCGGACGCATCGAAGTGGGCGAAGAGCCCGCCGGCGGTGCCTGCCGGGCACGCAAGTGCAAACTGCTCATTCTGGCATCTGATGCGGCCGATAATACCGCCCGTCGGGCCGAGCATTTTGCCGAAGCGGGAAACACCCTGTGTGTCCGACTTCCCTTTACCAAGGGGGAACTGGGATTTGCCGTGGGACGCGAAAGCTGCGCCATGGCGGCCCTGACCGACGCCGGTCTGGCGGCCAGTCTGCTGAAAAAACTGGCGGCAGCCGACCCTGAACAGTATGCCGAAACGGCAGCGGCGCTGGACACCAAGGCACAGAAGGTCCTGCAGCGGCAGCGCGAAAAGAAACAGCACGAGAAAAACGTAGCGAGAGGGAAGCAAAAGCCATGGGCCGCGCATCCCGAGTCGAAGCAAGATAAGTAATTAGGAGGTGGCCCATATGAGTCTCATTAAATATCGCGTCCATGAGGTGGCCAAGGACTTCAACGTCAATTCCAAGGTGATCGCTGAGATCCTGACCAAATATGCCACAAAGCCCGCAACCCATCAGAAGGTGCTGGAGGACAACGAACTGTCCATCATCTTTGACTATATGACCCAGCACAACCAGGTGGAGAGCATTGAGAGCATTTTTGCCGATGTCTACCACGAGCCCAAGCCTGAGCAGCCCAAGCAGGCTGAGAAGGCAGCCGCTCCCGCACCCGCCAAGGGTGGCGAAAACAAGCCCAAGGCAGCTGCCTCTCCTCAGCAGCAGGCTCCCAAGGGCGACAAGCCTGTCCAACAGCAGCCCGTTGTCAGCCGCGTTCCCGAAAAGAAGGTGGTAGATACCCGTAAGGGCGGCAACGTCAATCTGGACAAGTACGACGAAAAGCTGGAAAATCTGGCTGCCGGCAAGGCCCATCCCAATCAGATGCAGGGCGGCAAGCAGAAGTTCCAGAACCGCAATAACAAGCAGAAGAACTCGTTCCAGGGCAACAAGCGCAAGCAGGAAGAGGCTGAGAAGCTGCGCCGCCTGCAGCTGGAGATCGCCAAGAAGGCCCCTGTTAAGGTTCTGATTCCCGATGAGATTGCCGTGGGCGAACTGGCCAGCCGTATGAAGAAGACCGGCGCCGAAGTGGTCAAGTGTCTGATGAAGAACGGTGTGATGGCCTCTCTGAGCCAGATTATCGATTTCGACACCGCCGCTATCATTGCCGAAGAGCTGGGCTGCAAGGTGGAGCGTGAAGTCATCGTCACCATCGAGGAGAAGCTGATCGATACTGCCGAGGACAAGGCAGAGGATTTGGTCAACCGCGCTCCCGTTGTTGTGGTTATGGGTCACGTCGACCACGGTAAGACCTCTTTGCTGGACTATATCCGCCATGCCAACGTAGTCTCCGGCGAGGCCGGCGGCATCACCCAGCACATCGGTGCATATCAGGTGGAAGTCAACGGCAAGCCGATTACCTTCCTGGACACCCCCGGCCACGAGGCCTTTACCGCCATGCGTGCCCGCGGTGCCATGGTCACCGACGTTGCCATTCTGGTGGTGGCTGCCGACGACGGTATCATGCCCCAGACCGTCGAGTCCATCAACCATGCCAAGGCCGCCGAGATTCCCATTATCGTTGCCATCAACAAGATGGATAAGCCCACCGCCAACCCCGACCGCATTATGCAGCAGCTGACCGAGTATGAACTGGTTGCCGAAGAGTGGGGAGGCGAGACCATCATTTGCCCCATTTCCGCCAAGACCGGCATGGGCATCGACAATCTGCTGGAAATGGTCAACCTGACCGCCGAAATGGCCGAGTTGAAGGCCAACCCCAACCGCTCCGCCCATGGTGTGGTCATCGAGGCCAAGCTGGACAAGGGCCGCGGCCCCGTGGCCACTATGCTGGTGCAGAACGGCACCTTGAAGCAGGGCGATATCATTATCGCCGGTACTGCTGTCGGCCGTGTCCGTGCTATGACCAACGCCCGCGGCGAAAAGCTGGATGAGGCCGGTCCTTCCGTGCCTGTTGAGATCATCGGCATGAGCGAAGTGCCCGGTGCCGGTGATGACTTCCACGCCGTTGCCGACGAGCGCATGGCCCGCGAACTGGTGGAGCAGCGCAAGCACGAACAGAAGATGGCTGCCTCCAACCCCATGGGCAAGGTCA
The DNA here is from genome assembly GCA_045595705.1 of Oscillospiraceae bacterium. GTDB lineage: Bacteria > Bacillota > Clostridia > Oscillospirales > Oscillospiraceae > JAJPXI01. The sequence continues at coordinate 16,488 of JAZOBA010000119.1, read as the reverse complement.
GCCTGGAGGACCTGTTTAGCCAGATTCAGGCCGGCGAGATGAAGAAGTTGAACATCATCGTCAAGGCTGACGTGCAGGGCTCTGCTGAAGCCGTCAAGGCCAGTCTGGAGAAAATCACCAACGAAGAGGTTGCCGTGCGCGTTATCCACTGTGCAGTCGGCGCTATCAACGAGTCCGACGTCACGCTGGCTGCCACTTCCGGCGCCATCATTGTCGGTTTTAATGTCCGTCCCGACAACAACGCCCGCGACAGCGCCGCACGCCTGAACGTGGATATGCGTATGTACCGCGTTATTTACGATGCCATCAACGAAGTGGAAGCCGCCATGAAGGGCATGCTGACCCCCAAGTTCAAGGAAGTGGAACTGGGTCAGGCCGAGGTGCGCAATGTCTTCCGTATTACCGGCGTCGGCATGGTGGCCGGTTGCTACGTCACCACCGGCAAGATGCAGCGCAACGCGCAGATGCGTCTGCTGCGTGACAACATCGTCATTTACGACGGTACCATCGCCTCCCTGCAGCGCTTTAAGGACAGCGTAAAGGAAGTTGCCTCCGGCTACGAGTGCGGTATCACCTTCGAAAAGTGGCAGGATATCAAGGAAGGCGACGTCATCGAGGCGTTTATTATGGAGCAGATTGAGGTCTGAGTGCAGGGTTCCAACTGAATCCGGCGCAGCATAGCAGCGCCGGCCTGCGCGGCAAATTTTCCTAACACTGCGGTGGAGCAAATCGAAGCATAATAAAAACACGTACCACCATGAAGGGGCGGGCAGTTCGCCTGCCCCTTTTTGAAACAAGATACCTGTTGCGGGCCTTTGCCCGGAAAGGAGAACCTATGGCAAGCAATCGTATGGGACGTATCAATGAGGAGATCCAGCGTGAGCTGTCTTCCCTGATCCGCACTGTGAAAGATCCCCGTGTGACCGGCATGATTTCGGTCACTGCTGTGGAGACCACCCCCGACCTGAAGTTCGCCAAGATTTATATCAGTGTGCTGGACAAGAGCGACTGCTCTCAGGTGCTGAAGGGTCTGAAGTCGGCCGGCGGCTATCTGCGCCGTGAACTGGGCCGCAGTCTCAACCTGCGCAACACCCCTGAACTGACCTTCGTGCAGGATGACTCCATCGACAAGGGTGCCCACATTCTGGATATGCTGCGCAATCCCGAGGTGGTCAAACCCGCAAACCCCGCCAACGCCCACATCGTTCTGGATGAGGATGAATAATATGACTGCCCATGAGGCTGCCACTCTGCTGGAACTGCAGAACAATATTCTCATTTTGACCCACCGCCGTCCCGATGGAGATACCGCCGGTTGTGCCGCCGCCCTCTGTCTGGCGCTGCGCGGCAGAGGGAAGACGGCCTATGTGCTGCCCAATGAGGACGCAACCGCCTTGATTGGCACCTATTACGGCGCGGTGAATGCCCCGGCCGGGTTTGAACCTGATTTCGTGGTCAGCGTGGATATTGCCAGCGTGGGTCTGTTCCATGACAGCGCGAAACAATATGCCGACCGAGTTGATCTGGTCATCGACCACCATCCCTCCAACGAGGGTTTCGGAAGGGAAAACTGCGTGGATGCCACCTGTGCCGCTTGCGGTGAGTTGATGTATGACATCTGCTGTCAGTTGGGTGAGGTCACACCGGAAATAGCACGTGCCCTGTATGTCGCCGTGTCCACCGACACAGGATGCTTTGTGTACAGCAATGTTACCGCCCGCACCCATCGTGTGGCTGCCGCGCTGATGGACATCGGCTGCGACCATATGGCAGTCAATAAAAATCACTTCCGCACCAAGAGTGCCAAGCGTCTGCAGCTGGAAGCGATTCTGATGAACAGCGTTGATCTGTTGCAGGACGGGACCGTGGCTATCGGTGCCATCTCGCTGGCTGATATGGCATCGATCGGCGCAACCGAGGACGATGCTGAGGATATTGCCGCCTTCATCGGTCAAATTAAAGGGGTCTGCGTATCGGTGACCATCCGGGAACTGAAACCGGGTGAGTGCAAACTCAGCGTGCGCACCGACCCTGCCAAGCTCAGCGCCACCGACGTGTGCGCTCTGCTGGGCGGCGGTGGACATGTAGCGGCTTCCGGTTGCACCGTGTTCGGTACCGTGCAGGAGGCCAGGGAGGCTATTTACAAGGCTATTGTGACCATTCAGAACCGATAAAAAGTAAAATCTCCTGACGAAGTTTGGATTGTTCCGGTTTCGTCAGGAGATTTTTTGTTTATGATTTAATTCATGTGTCCTTCCAACCATGCAAGCAGGTCGGCAAAGACCTCTTCCCGGTTGATTTCGTTCATCATTTCATGGCGTCCATCGGGGTAGAGTTTTACGGTCAAATCCTCGGTTCCCGCCTCACGGAAGAAACCGGCCACCGTCTGCACACCCTCGCCGTTGCCGCCCACGGGATCCCGGTCACCTGAGAAGATGTAGACCGGGGTGGTGGGATCCATCTTGCTCAGATTGGACTTGTTGGCGATATATTGCAGTCCTTCCATCATATCCCGGAACATTCCGGCAGTGGGCAGAAACTCACACAGGGGGTCGGCAATGTAGGCGTCCACCACGGCCTCGTCCCGGCTGATCCAGTCGGCCCGGGTTCGGGTGGGGGCAAATTGCTTGTTGTACGCGCCAAAAGAAAGGGTTTCTACCAACTTACTGTGGGCTCGGGGGCCGGAGACTTTGCTGACCAAATTGGACAGAATATGTCCGGACTTGACCATAAAAGGAGCCTCCTGTCCGGTGCCCGACAGAATGGCGCCGGTCAAGGTGCCCGGCCAGTCGATCAGATAGGTGCGGGCAAGGAAAGAACCCATGGAATGACCCAGCAGGAAGTAAGGCAGGTTGGGATACTTCTCTTCCATCAGGGTGCGTAGACGGTGCACGTCACCCGACACGGTGTGCCAGCCCTTCTGTTCGGCAAAGAAACCGTACTCCTCGGGACCCAGTGCGGTGCGTCCGTGACCCAAGTGATCGCAGCCGACGACGACAAAACCGCGATCGGCCAGCCAGCGGGCCACAACAGCATAGCGGTCAATGTATTCCGACACGCCGTGGACGATCTGCACCACGGCGCGAGGGTCACCCTCGGTGGGTAGCCACTGGCGGGCGAAAATCTGGTGGACCCCGTCGCAGGAGGGAAAACGGAACGTGTTGGAATTTGTCATAGCCAAAACACTCCTTTTGTGCTATATTCGTAACAACAGTATACTCTTTTCTGAAAAACGGTGCAAGAGTTCGATTTAAAGTCCGAAGAAATCGGGAGGAATGAAACATGAAATCCTTGACTCGTCTGATGGCAGCGTTGTTGGCGCTGTTGATTCTGGCCGGTTGCGCCGCCACCGGTGAGCAATCCCAGATGACGCCGGAACCGACCCCTCCGGTCAGTGTTCAGCCCAGTCCGGAACCCACCCCTGAGCCCACACCGGAGCCGACACCCACGCCCACGCCCACGCCGGAACCCACCCCTGAACCGACCCCTGAGATCGAGTATGAGCTGTATGCCGGTCAGGTACCCCATATCTTTACCCACTGTCTGATTGCTTATCCCGAACTGAAAGACCGAAGCGGCAAGATGCTCTATGATCCCGACTGTATCAACGTCACCGAGTTCAAAAACCTGCTCAATGAGCTGTATGCCAACGGTTACAGTCTGGTGGATATCCACGATATCTATCAGAAGGATGAAAACGGTGTGCTGACCATGAAGGAGGCTGTGGAGGTGCCCAAGGGCCGCAAGCCGGTGGTCATCTCCATCGACGACGTGGTCTATGACTACGACAAGCGTGGTTGCGGTATGGTGGACCTGCTGACCTTGGACGAGCAGGGTAATTTGGTATCGGGCACCTATCTGCCCGACGGCACCATTGATTATTCCTATGACCGGGAAGTTTTCCCCATTCTGGAGTCGTTTATTGCCGAACATCCCGACTTTTCCTCCCATGGCGCCCGTGTGACCCTGTGCATGACCGGCTTTGCCGGTGTGTTCGGTTTCCGCACCGAGGAGAGCGACTGGCCCGGTGACCGTCAGGCTGAAATCGAAAAGGCCACCGCCGTGGCCAACCGTCTGAAGGAGCTGGGTTACTCCTTTGCCAGCCACAGCTACGGTCATTATAACCACGAAAAGCATTCGGAAACCAGCTTGCGGACCGATTTGCAAGCATTTCAGGACGAAGTGGTGCCCATCATCGGTGAGGTGTCGGTGTATGTGTATCCTTACGGTAAATTGTTGTATCCCAGTGACCCGCGCTACAAAATTATGCAGGAATTTGGATTTGACCTGTTCTGCTCGGTGTCTCATTTCTTCTTCAGCCGCGATTACGAAAGCGGCGATACCCTGTATATGACCCGTGTGGCCATTGACGGATATTCTCTGCGCAATTACAAGACCGTGCTTTCTCCGCTGTTTGACACCGATAAGGTTATCGACCACGCTAACAGACCGTAAAAGAAGCCGAGGGACTGCAGATGCAGTCCCTCGGTTTGTCTTTGTTATTGATTTTCGGGCAGCGGCTCCTCGGGCAGCGGCTCCTCGGGCAGCGGCTCCTCAGGCAACGGTTCCTCGGGCAGCGGCTCTTCAGGCAGCGGCTCCTCGGGCGGCGGCTCCTCGGGCAGAGGCTCCTCGGGCAGCGGCTCCTCGGGCAGCGGCTCCTCAGGCAGTGGCTCCTCGGGCAGAGGTTCCTCAGGCAACGGCTCCTCGGGCAGCGGCTCCTCAGGCAGCGGCTCCTCGGGCAGCGGCTCCTCGGGCAAGGGCTCCTCTGGCGAAGGTTCCGGCGTCGGAGTCGGTTGCGGCGTCGGAGTCGGTTGCGGCGGCGGGGGACTGCTGTAACAGGAGGTAATACCGAAGTATTCCTCCAGAGTTATAAAGTTGCCATTTCCTAAGTATAGTTTCTGAGCCAGTTCCACACCTACATAACGAATATGCCAAGGCTCGTAAATATAGCCGGTGATATGTTCGGAATCCTTAGGGTAGCGGATAATGAAGCCATACTCGGCACAGTGCTCGGCCAGCCAGATGCCCTCTGGAGTTTCACCGAAGGAGATTTTCAGAGAATTCAGGTCAATAGCAAGCCCAGTGTGGTGCTCGGAGTGGCCGGGTCGGGCCGAAAAACGTTCGGCTTCTTCTACACCAACATCTTTTACATAGTTGTTATAAATGATGGTCTGCTCCACGAAGGAGCGGTAAGATGTGCGGGGAATAAAGTGAATGCCTTGTGTTTCGGCGTCCCGTTTCATGGTCAGGAAGGCCTGTTCGGCCTCGGGATCAAAGCTGCGCTGGGAGTGATTCCGGGGGAAGGGGTATGTTTTGTTGACAATGATCACGCCATTTACATAGGTGATTCCGTCCACCACGGTGATCACGGGTTCCGGTTTAGGCTCGGGCGTGGGCTCCGGGGTAGGCGTAGGTGTCGGATCGGGAGTGGGTGTGGGGGTCGGTTCCGGTATGGGTGTAGGTGTTGGCTCCGGTGTGGGTTCGACTGATGGTGTGGGAGTTGCTTCGACCGGGGTTTTTGCCGCAGCACGACAGCCGACCAGCAGGAGAAACACCGCGGCCAGCAGCAGAACGAGGATATATTTTGAGCGGTTTCGGTCCATACAACTTCTCCTTGGTGAGTCAGTGGGGGATGCCTTTTAATTATACAAGGCGAAAAGGGACGCGGCAAGAAGCAAACGGTTGAAGAAAGAAAAAATTTACCAAAAAAACAAAAAACCCGACAAAGTGTGTCGGATTATTGCATTCAAAGTCCCTTCTTGGCGGTGGCTTTTTAAAAGGAAATGAGCTATGACTGCGAATTTCGCAATCATAGCTCATTTTTGTGTGGATTCAATTTTCAGTTGCTCTGTACGATAATCTTACCCAGTTCAGCATTGGGGTTGCCGGCAGTGTAGTAGTAACCCACGGGCTTTTCGGCCTCCAGCAGGTTGAATACCTCGGCAAACACCTCGGCAGGCACCAGATAGGTCACCGTGCCGTCACTGCAGGCGGCACCTTCATGGACCTCCAGAATCTTCAGCGGACCTTCTAGAATCAGCTCGCCCACGTAGTGTTCCGGGTTAAATGCCTCGCCGCAGGTGAAGTTTTTCGCAGAATTGTCGGGCGCAGTGCTGGCAACCGGCTTTTCGGCGGGAGCAGTCTCAGCCTTGCCCTGTGCTTCGACAGAAGATTCGGTGGAGTACATATACTGGTCATCGACTGCATCCATCATGGCTTCGGCAGGAGCGGCATTCCGGGGCACAGACACATCCGCGGCAGATTCTTTGGCGGAGAAATTGCCCATCAGAGAGGGTGCGCTGACGGCGCCCAGCACCACGATAGCAATAGCGGCGGCAGACAGACCCCACTTCTTCCAGGGGTTGCGCTTTGTTTTTCCGGGGGTGAAGAAGATCACGTTGTCGGTGTTCTTCGGGGCGGTTTCAGCGGCCACAGCCTTCATGACCGACTCGGCAAAACCTGCAGGGGCGGGGACGTCTTCCCAATCGGCAGATGCGGCATGCAGGGCGCGCAGATCATCCAACAGAGCACTGCATGCGGGACAGCAGGCAATATGTTCATCCAGCGCGGTCTGTTCATCGGCGGTCAGTTGTCCGTCCAACGACGCGCTGAGCAATTCCACAATTTCATCACAGGAACGCATGCAGTTCACTCCTTTCTTTTGGTTTCCGAAGGGTTAGACGATGGCGGCGGAGAAAAGTTCCCATCTTTTTGTAAAATATTTCGAAGGGAAATTCTGGCTCGGGCAATGCGGGATTTGACGGTGCCTTCCTCCAAATTCAGCAGCTCAGCGATTTCGGTGTAGGACAGGCCCTCTACCTCCCGGAGGATGAGGATCTGCCGGTGTTCTTCGGACATGACCTTCAGTGCGCGGCTCATGGCGGCACGCAATTCCCGGCGTTCCACCTCGGTTTCCGGTGTGAAACGGTGGTCGGGCACCTCGATGGGGGGAGACTCCTCCTCGTCATCATCCAAGGAGATGGTGGTCACAGCGGCTTTGCGCCGCTTTTCCTTGCGCAGAAAGTCAATGCAGAGGTTGCTGGTCAGTCGGTACAGCCAGGTGGAAAAACTGCTTTCCTCCTGAAAGGTGGGCAGGCTGCGCCAGGCCTTTAAAAAGGCCTCCTGCGCCAGATCGGCTCCATCCTCCGGATTTCCTGTCATACGAAGGGCAAGGGAGTAGATTTTATTCTGATTGTTCTGCACCAGTTGGGCAAAGGCGTTCTGGTCGCCTTGCTTGGCCAAAGCCACCAGTTCCTGTTCGGTCATAGTCTCACCCCTTTGGGAGTATGGTCGGTTACATCACTCGTCAGTCAGATCCCGCTGGATTCCCTTGGTGATGCGGTAAATATCCTCCATGGACTCAATTTTGCAAATCTGTTCCTTGTAATAGCCGGAGTGGGGCACTCCTTTCAGGTACCATGCGTAATGGCGGCGTGCCTCCAGACAGGCGATGCGCTCTCCCTTTTCGGCACAGGACATCTCGAATTGCCGCACGGCAACCTTGCATCGCTCGGCCAATGGGGGCAGGGGAGGTGCTTCCTCGCCCCGCAGTGCGGCGGCGCACTGCATGAAGATCCACGGGTTGCCGAAGACGGCACGGCCAATCATGGCCATATCGGCACCGGTATATTTCAGGATACGCACGGCCTCTTTGGGGCCAAACACATCACCGTTGGCGATAACGGGCACCGAAACAGCCTGTTTTACCGCGCGGATGCAGTCCCAGTCGGCTACACCGGAGTACATCTGTACCCTTGTGCGACCGTGTACGGCAATGGCGGCGGCACCTGCCTGCTCCATGAGTTTGGCAAACTCCACGCAGTTGGCACTTCCTTTGTCCCAGCCCTTGCGGATCTTGACGGTAACGGGTACGCCGCCTCCTTTGATGGTGGCTTCCAGAACTTTGGCGGCCAGATCGGGGGTGCGCATCAGGCCGGAGCCGTCTCCGTTGCCGGCTACTTTGGGTACCGGGCAGCCCATATTGATGTCCAGAATCTTGGCACCCGATACCTTAACGGCGATGGCAGCGGCCTCTTCCATACAGGCGGGGTCACTGCCAAAGAGTTGGGCGGCGGCGGGGTATTCTCCCTCGCCAAGTTTCAGCAGGGGGATGGATTTTTTGTCCTGGTAGCACAGTGCCTTGGAGGACACCATTTCGGTTACGGTATAGTCTGCACCCAGCTCACGGCAGACGGTGCGAAAGGCAATGTCGGTCACACCGGCCATGGGGGCCAATGCCAGCTTGCCGGGGATATCAATGTTGCCGATCCTCATAGGGTGCCTCCTTTGCATAAAAACTCAACTTATCTTATCACAAAGCGGGGGTTGGGGCAAGTGGGAAAGGTGTGTATGGTGTTTGAAATGACAGACGGTTTCCGACGATGTTTTTCCAAAATATGGTTTATTATGGGGCTACCAATTGGATTCGGGAGGAATCGGTATGTCCACAAAAGAGGAACTCAAGGAGAAAGCGCGGCTGCTGCGGCAGACAGGACAGGTGACTTTGCGCTGGCCGGCTTTGGTGCGGCTGGCGGAGTATGTGATTCGTCTGCTGTTGGCGTGCATGCTGGCGGGGGCCGAGATTTTCGGTGGATACGCTCCGTTTGCCCTTGGAATGGTGGGGGCATCGGGAACGGGGTTGGAGGGATTTGCCGCCTTGCTGGGCTCTTGCGTGGGTTATCTGGCCTTTCGAGGGTTTGTGGCGGGTCTGCCCTATGTGGCAGCCTGCATTTTGACCTTTTCGGTTTCCTTTGCCTTTTATGATGTAAAAGTCTGCAGACAGAGCTGGTTTCTGCCGGTGGTGGCCGCTTTGTTGCGGGGTGTGACCGGGTTTGTGTACTTATCGGAAGAACTGGTCGGCGTGGAGCAGTGGGTGTTCTTTGCCACGGAACTGCTTCTGGTTGCGGCAGCGGCTTATTTCTACCGTATTGCCCTTTCGGTGTGGAAAGGGAATGAAGTGGATGCTGAGTTGACCAATCGGCAGCTGGTATGCCTGCTGGTCTTGGGCTGTACGCTGTTGATGGCATTGGCGCAGGTGGGATTGGGAGAACATCTGTCTCTGGGCTGTGCCGCCGCTGCAACAGTCTGCATGGTCTGTGGCTGGAAGGGAGGCGCCGGACCGGGAGCGGCAGTGGGTATATGTGCGGGTCTGTCCATGGACCTCGCATTGGGACAGGCCCCGTGGTACACGGCGGCTTTTGGCGGCTCCGCTTTGTTGACCGGGGTGTTTCAACGGCAGGGAAAACTGTTTGCGGCGCTGACCTTTGTACTGACCAACGGCATTCTGGTACTCTGGGGTTTGGACAGTGTGCCCGAGTTAAACATCTTGTATGAGGTGTTTGTGGCCTCGGTGGTTTTTCTGGTACTGCCCGATGCTTGGCTGCGCCGGGCGGGTTGCTTGCTGATGCGGGAGGAACTTACCCGGGTTACTGTGGACGAGGAGGTGCGCCGGTACGGGCGTGAACGGTTGGAGTCTACCGCCCATGCTTTTCGGGAACTGTATGATGGACTGCGTACGTCCCTTCGGCGGGTGGCACCCAATAACGGCGACTGCAGCGGCATTTTCCATCGGGCGGCCAATAAAGTTTGTGTACTGTGCGCCCTGCGGGACCGTTGCTGGCAGCGGGAATATCCTTCCACCATGAATGCGCTGAACGATGCTCTGCCTGCCATGGTGAAGCGGGGCAAAGGAGAGACAGAGGATTTTCCGCTGCATTTCCGCACGCGATGCCTGAATTTTCCCTTGTTTCTGGCCACGGTGAATGAGGAATTGACTGCCCTGCGCTACCGCAGGCAGTTCCAAAGTCGGGCACGGGAAGGCCGTGCAAGCCTCTGCCGACAGTACGGTCTGTTTGCTCGCACTCTGGACGATGTCGTGCGGCAGATGGAACTTGAGCCGGTGCGCGATCCCGGCAAGGAAAAGCGTGTACGCCAGTTGCTGAGCGCATTGGGCATTCAAGGGCTGTGCGCTGTATGGTACGATCGGGCGGGACATCTGCTGCTGGAGATCAGCGGGCCGGAGTTGGATGCCCTGCGGCAGGAAGAGAAGCGGGAACGACTGTCCCGGCTGATGGGTACACCTCTGGCCGAGCCGGAGGTGCGTGAGAAAAACGGCTGTACCGCTTTGCGCTGGCGGCAGGCCGAATCTCTGATGGCGGTGGCCGGTGTGGCCGCCCGTAAGAAAGAGGGACAGACAGTCAGCGGCGATGCAGGCGCGTGGTTCAAAACCGAAGGGGGCAGCCTGTACGTACTGCTCTGTGACGGTATGGGTTCCGGGCCGGAAGCCCATCGGGAGAGTACCATGGCCATCGGTCTGTTGGAAAAATTTCTGCGTGCGGATATGGAGCCGGAGGAAGCGCTGAATACCCTAAATTCAGCCTTGGCTCTGCGCTGTGAGGAAGAGGGCGGATTTACCACCATCGACCTGTTCCGTCTCGACCTGCATACCGGAGAGGCCGGATTTTACAAATTGGGCGCCGCGCCCTCCTACGTGCGTCGCAAGGACGCAGTTACCCGGGTCACGGGTACGACCCTGCCTGCCGGCTTGATGACGGGAGAAGGTACGACAGCCGATGTCAGCCGACTGCGGTTGGAGCCGGGGGACAGCGTGCTGCTGATTAGCGACGGAGTGTCGGACACGCAGGATGACGGTTGGGTTAAGAAGGCGCTGGCCGAATACGACGGAGTGGACCCCAAATCTCTGGCTGTTGCTCTGATGGAGGGCAGTGCCCAGCGACAGGGTGCCACCGATGACTGCACAGCGGTGGTGTTGACGGTGAAAGAGCGGTAACCTCGGTTGCCGGACGGTTTAAGGGAAAAGAAATCCTTGGATTTTTGGGAAAATCAAGTATAATGGTTCCATACACCGCCTGTCAAAGCGGCGACATAAAAAGAGAGATGTGGAACAACTATGAAAAAGAAGATCCGGATTTCCATCAACGCTCCTGTTGTGCTGACCTTTGTGCTGATCTGCTTTTGTGTTACGCTTGCCGGTGTGATTACAAAGCATGCAAGCACCCAAATGCTCTTTTCGGTATACCGCGGCTCCCTGTTGGATCCGCTGACTTACGTGCGGCTTTTCACCCACGTGCTGGGACACGGTGGGTTTGACCATTTTATCGGCAACGCCATGTATCTGTTGCTGATGGGTCCTATGCTGGAGGAAAAGTACGGATCCAAAGTGTTGTTGAAGGTTATTCTGTTTACCGCGCTTGTGACCGGTGTGATTCACTGTGCACTGTGGGGCAGTGCCGCCCTGTGCGGAGCAAGCGGTGTGGTGTTTGCTTTCATCGTGTTGTCCTCTTTTACGGCCTTTAAAGAGGGTGAGATTCCTTTGACCTTCCTTCTGGTGGTGGTTCTGTTCATCGGCAAGGAGTTTTACAACGGATTTACCGTTATCGATGATGTGTCCAATCTGACCCACATTCTGGGTGGTGTAGTGGGCAGTCTGGCCGGATATTCGCTGAATCGAAAGAAAAAGTAACAAAAAGAACGGAAAAGGACTTCAACCGCAAGTTTGGCGGTTGAAGTCCTTTTTGTTGCAGAAAGAAAACCGCCGCAGCGATTGCGCTGCGGCGGCAGGATGAATTATTCCTCGACGGCCATAACCTTGTCCACGCGGCGTTGATGGCGTCCACCCTCAAATTCGGTGGTCAGGAAGACATCGACGATACGCTCAGCAAGTTCTGCGTCGGTAAAGCTGGCGCCCATAGCCAGCACATTGGCATTGTTGTGGCGGCGGGTCATTTCGGCGCCGTGGGTTTCGTGGCACAGGGCGCAGCGGATACCCTTTACTTTGTTGGCTACCATGGATACACCGATGCCGGTGGTGCACAGAACGATACCCATTTCGCATTCGCCGCTGGCAACTGCCCGGGCAGCTGGGGCGGCAAAATCGGGATAATCGCAGCTGTCGGTGGTGTGGGTGCCGAAGTCTTTTACCTCATAGCCTTTGTTTTCCAGGTATGTTTTCAGGTGGTTCTTCAGGGAAAGAGCGCCATGGTCGCAAGCGATAGAAATCATAGTAGTGTCCTCCGTAATTATAGTTCAATCATAGTTGCCTGACGGCGTTTGTATACAGTCAGATGGCGGAAACCGCACTCCTGCAGCAGAGCGCATGCTTCTTTCAGACCACCGCCCACATCCTGAGGAAGATGGGCGTCCGAGCCGGTGGTGACCATGGTGCCGCCCAGGTCACGGTACAATGTTAGAATCTCACGCCAGTCCTCCACCGTGTGGCCGCGGCAGGTGTTGACCTCCATACTGTGGCCGGTGCGGATAACGGCGCGCAACAGCTCGGCTACGCGCTCCCGGTAGTGCTCCAGCAGATTGATTGGATAACCGTCCCGGCGCATATAGCGCAGGGGGTAGTTGATGTGACCCAGTACATCGTAGCAGTCGGGTAGAGTTACCAACTGCTCCATGCTGGTCAGATAGTCATCCAGGGCGATGTGGCATTTTTCGTAGCTGTCAAAGTGGTCACCGTAAAATTCCAGTCCACCCAGTTCCTCCCGGTAATTATGGATGGAGCCGATGACCAGATCCAAATCAGTTCCCGCCCCTGCGATGATGGCACGGGCGTGTTCGGGAGAAAGCGGTGCTTCACCTAACTCAATACCGAGACCCAACTCCAGTTTATCCCGGAACTGGGGGAGCGTTTCGGTGTATTGTGCCAGTGGGGCAGTCCAATCGTAGTTTAGTGCACGCTGTCCTTTTTCGTCGAGCATGTCGAAATGGTCGGTTACGATCAGCATGGACAGGCCGGACCGGACAGCGGCTTGGGCCATGTCGGGCAGGGGGACGTGTCCGTCCGGGGACAGAATCGTATGGGTGTGTAAATCGGTGAGATGCATAGGGAAACCTCCGAAAAACTCAGAAGGGCCAACTGGGGAACCACTTGATGAAGGATTTCATGAACCAGACCGGGACATGATAACCGATCAGGGCGGGATAGAACAGAGCATACAAAGCAACCGCAACGCCGGTTACGCTGTAGACCGCCGGTTTCCAACTGCGGCCCGATTCCACCAGATCGTTCATGACGTAGGCAAAGGCAATGCAAAGGAACACAACTGTGGGGAAGTAATGGTAGGCAAAGGTGGTGCGGCCGATGATGATCCAGGGAACAAACTGGCTCAGAGCGCCCAGCAGGATAAACAGGCCCTTGCCGCAGGTGCGTCGAACGGTCTGCACGGCCACGGTCACCATGGCGGCCAGACCACCCCAGGTGACCAGCGGGTTGTTGAAGGAAGCGAAGCGAGCGGTGAACCCGACCGTCTCATTGTCCATATAGTACAGGATGGGGCGGATATCCAGCAACCACTGATACCAGCGGGAGGAGTAGGGGTGCTCGTCCATGACACCCTGATGATAGGTCAGCATATAGGTTTGGTTTTCCCACACAATTTCCAGCAGACCCTTCAGGCCGGTGACACCGTTGGAGGTGGCATAGGGGATATAGGACAGCACGTAAATGACGGCGGGGATGATCACGAAGGAGAAGATGCAGAACAGGATGTTTCCAAACACCCACAGGCCCCGGCGGGGAGCGTGCGCGTCCTCGGGCCATTCACGGCATTTCCAGAACAGGGCGAGGAAGTACAGCAACGCCATGCCGGCGCCGCCGTACAGGACGATCCACTTGCTGGATATACCCAGACCGAACATCAAACCGCACAGAAAGAGCGAGGGCATGCACTTATATAGAGGTGTACCGGCCGGCAGGGCCAGATAGCGGTACAGAAAGAAAAACATGGCCAGAATGAAGAAAACGCCGTAGGAGTCGATGGTGGCAATGCGTGTCTGGACCAGGTGCATGAAATCAAATGTGAACAGAGCAGTGCCGCAGAGTGCCACGGCAGTTTTGCCAAACATATTTTTCAGGAAAATATACAGAATGGGGACCATCAGCACGCCGAACAGGGTGCCCATAAAGCGCCAGCCGAAGGGGTTCATGCCAAACAGGTGAATGCCCAGCATAATGATGATTTTGCCCAGCGGGGGATGGGTATCCTCATAGGGGTCCACATTGCGGTAATGCTCGTAAGCGGTACGGGCGTGATAGATTTCGTCAAAATAGGCGCTGTTCATCCAGTGGGGCGCATCAGGGACTGTGTCCTGTTCATCAAAGAGTGCTTCGGTAGTGGCATCGGTCTGAACACGGATCTGGATGCCATTCTCGTCAAACAGGGCCAGTTCACCCAGCTCTATCTGGGCCTTATCGCTGAGAGCGGTCAGCTGAAAATATCTGCCCTGAGGGATCTGATCCTCGGGCAGTTCCACGTCCTGCCAGTAGAACAGACGGGAATACTTCTGGGTCAGTTCCACGCTCTCCCAGTTGACTGCGTCGCTGGAGTAGTCCAGAACATAACGGCCCGTCCACAGGCCGCTGTAATAAGTTACGCGGCTCAAAGAGACGGTTTGGGAGGTGGAGAAGGATACCGTGTCCTCGTCCTTCATATTCAGAAAGGACTGGGGATTGGTGGTGTTGCCCAGATTCCAGAAAGCGGTTACCGCATAAAGGACGGTCAACAGAATCAAAGGAAGCGCGTCTTTTTTCTCCATGGGATGCAGGGGGGCGGTGAAGGAGAATTTGCGGCGACCCACACTGGCTTCGGATCGGGCGATCCATTCCAGTGTGCCCTTACGGGGGATCATGGCATGGATATAGTAGCAGAAAAAGCAGAGCAGTCCGGCAATCAGAAGAACGGGAAAAATCAAAGAGACCGATAGATTCATAAAGCTTCTCCCAACATCAGAAATGACGATGAAAACCATCGAAAACAGCGGGACAAAAACAAAATAGAGGGTAGGACATGCCTACCCTCTATTTTACTTCTTTTTTTTCTTCTTGTCAAAAAAGGTTTTGGATGTATCCTTGCCATCCTCGCCCTTCAGTTCACCCATGGCCTCACCGAAGGCGCGCATGGCGTCCTTCTGGGCTTGATTCAGACGGGTGGGGGTCTGTACCGTGACGGTGACGTACTGGTCGCCCCGGCCCCGGCCGTTGAGGGAAGGGATACCCTTGCCGCGAAGACGGAAGGTGGTGCCTGTCTGGGTCCCTTCGGGCAGGGTGTATTTGACAGGGCCGTCGATGGTGTCGATGGTTAGTTCGGCGCCCAGTGCGGCCTGTAGGAAGGAGATGGGCTGTTCCAGCAGCACAGTGGTGCCTTCCCGGCGGAACTTGGGGTGGGGGCGCACGTTGACCTGTACCACCAAATCACCGGCGGGGCCGCCGTTGACACCGGCACCACCCTGACCGCGCAGGGAGATGGCTTGCCCGTTGTCGATACCGGCGGGAATCTTAACGGTGATACGGCGCTGACGGCGCACATGGCCTTCTCCGTGACAGGAAGAGCAGGGCTGATGGATGATCTTACCCTTGCCGCCGCACTTGTCACAGGGGACTGTGCTGGTAAAGAACATACCGGCTGCACCTCGCTGCACACGTACCTGACCGGTGCCGCGGCACTGGGGACAGACTTCGGCTGTCGTTCCGGCTGCACAGCCGGTGCCGCCGCAGTCCTCGCAGTTTTCGGTGCGGTTAAGATTGATTTCCTTTTCGCAGCCGAAGGCGGCTTCTTCAAAGGAAATGGTCAGACTGGCACGCAGGGTGTCACCCTGACGGGGGCGGTTGGGGTTGGCCTGCTGTCGGCCGCCGCCGAAACCACCGCCGAAGAAGGAACCGAAAATGTCGCCCAGATCGATATCGCCCATGTCGAAGCCACCGAAACCACCGCCGCCTGCCCCAAAATTGGGGTCTACGCCGGCGTGGCCGAACTGGTCATAACGGGCGCGCTTGTCCTTGTCGGACAGAATTTCGTAGGCTTCATTGACCTCTTTGAACTTGGCCTCGGCTACAGTGTCGCCGGGATTCAGGTCAGGATGGTACTGTTTGGCCAGTTTGCGGTAGGCCTTTTTCAGTTCTTCGTCGGTCGCGCCCTTGGCAACGCCAAGGACTTCGTAATAATCACGTTTTTGTTCTGCCAATGCGGGTCACCTCGCTTCACGCCGCAAAGGGGACAGGTCAGCCTGCCCCCTTGCGGATGGAGTCAATGAGAATTAGTTGTTTTCGTCGTCAACCACGGTGTAGTCAGCATCCACCACGTTGGGATCGCTGTTGCAGGAGCCGCAGTCACCGCCGCATCCGCCCATGTCAGCGCCGCCCTGAGGATTGGCCTGAGCATACATCTTCTCGGCAATGGGGTAGAAGGCCTTGGTAGCCTCTTCGGTGGCAGCCTTGATGGCTTCCACATCGGTGCCCTTCAGAGCTTCCTTCACCTTGTCGACAGCGGCCTGAACGCTGGCCTTGTCGTTGGCGTCGATCTTGTCGCCCATCTCTTCCAGAGCCTTTTCGGTCTGATAGACAACCTGGTCGGCCTGGTTGCGGGTATCGACTTCTTCCTTGCGTTTGGCGTCCTCGGCGGCAAACTGCTCGGCCTCACGGACGGCCTTCTCCACGTCTTCCTTGGACATATTGGTGGAGGAGGT
>JAZOBA010000118.1:0-5740 GCA_045595705.1 Oscillospiraceae bacterium | reverse complement strand
GAGGAGATTCATGCACTCACCGATTGGGTGGATGAATGGGTCGAGGCAGAGGACTTGAAAATCTGATTTCACCAAAGAAGGTGTAGTTATGCTGATTTTAGCTTTGGAATCTTCCTGTGACGAGACTGCAGCCGCCGTTGTCCAAGACGGCCGTACCGTGCTGTCCTCGGTGATTGCCTCCTCGGCTGAGATGCATGCCATTTACGGCGGCGTGGTGCCTGAAATCGCCTCCCGCAAGCACGTGGAGGCCATTGTTCCGCTGGTGGATGAGGCCATCCGTCAGGCCGGCGTGGAAAAGACCGATCTGGATGCTGTGGCGGTGACCTACGCTCCCGGTCTGATCGGTGCTGTGCTGGTGGGTGTCAACTTTGCCAAGTCGGTGGCCTATGCGCTCAATCTGCCTCTGATCCCGGTCCATCATGTGCGGGGGCATATTGCCGCCAATTATCTGACCCACCCCGATCTGGAACCGCCCTTTATCTGTCTTTGCGTTTCGGGCGGTACCACCGCCATTGTCCACGTGAAGAACTACACCGACATGCAAGTGCTGGGTGCCACCCGGGACGATGCCGCAGGGGAGTGCTTTGACAAGACCGCCCGCGTGCTGGGCCTTGGCTACCCCGGCGGCGGACCCATGGACAAGCTGTCTCAGACCGGAGACGACACCCGCTATGTATTCCCTCGGGCCAATGTTCACGATCACCGGCTGGATATGTCCTTCTCGGGCTTGAAGACGGCGGTGCTCAATCTGATCCACAATTCCGAGCAGAAAGGGGAGCAGCTGAACCTGCCCGATCTGGCGGCCTCCTTCTCGGCCGCCGTGTCCGACAGTCTGATTCCCCGCGTCATGGAAGCGGTCAACATGACCGGCTGCAAGCGGGTAGCCGCCGCCGGCGGCGTGGCAGCCAACTCCCGTATCCGGGCCGACCTGGAGCGTGCCTGTGCCCGACATGACTGCAAGCTCTGGCTGCCCGATCTGAAGCTGTGCGGTGATAACGCCGCTATGATCGGCTGTCAGGGATACTACGAGTATCTGGCCGGAAATACCGCCGGAATGGACCTGAATGCCTATGCCACAAGAGAGATTGACCGGGGTTGATGAAGCCCCGGTTTTCTCTTATTTAAAATCCGGAATTATGTAAAGTAAAAATCGCGTTTTCCAAATGGAAGAAATTGCGGTACAGGTTGGTGGGAATTTTTGGGGAAAAGCGTCGAACACATTGCCGCACAATGGATTGAAGGTTGTGGAAAAGGGTGTGGAAAATGTGTAAAACTTTTCGTAGTCTTTATTATTTTGTGGTGTTATGTGAAGCTTTTTTATGCAGTGTGAAGGATATAAAACAGCAGAAAAGGAATCATTTTTACCGCAAAAAGTGAGGAAATTCTGCAAAAAATTTCATTTGGTTGCCGGGGTGAAAATAGTGGTATACCATTTGTAGACCACTAGGGATTGTGATATGCTTTTGGACTTGACGCGAAGGGGAAAAGAGGGTATAATCTAACAACATGCTGGTGTAGCTCAGCCGGTAGAGCAGCTGATTCGTAATCAGCAGGTCGCGTGTTCAAGTCACGTCACCAGCTCCACGCCGTCACGGACAACTCTTTGTCCGTGACGGCGTTTTTTGTTGAAAAAAACTCCTTGGATTTTCCAAAGAGTGTTGACAAATTTTCTCAGAGGTGGTATATTACCTGTGGTTAGGCGAGACTAACCGAGATTTGGAAGGGAGACGCGGCAATGACTCTGTTCGAAGCGCAGGAAGGAACTGAATACATTATCCGTTCCATTCTGACCGACGATGAGGAGATGGACGCATTCCTGTTTTCTCTGGGTTGTTATGTGGGTGAACCCATCACGGTGGTCTCCCGTAAGAAGAACAGCTGTGTCGTGTCCATCAAAGATGCCCGCTATACCTTCGACAAGCAGTTGGCCGAAGCCATTCTGGTTTGAACTCCAGCCAGCGGGCTTTCCGTTTGGCTGTTGTTTTTTGAGGCTGGGTTAGTGAAAACTAACTTCGGCCGAAGTTTTTAATAGAATAGTTAGTGATAACTAACCGAGCTGCGGTGCAGATCCGGTTCGGTTTGAAAAGGAGAGAATCTGTTGTGAGAATTGCATTGATCGGCAACCCCAATAGCGGTAAGACCACTATGTACAATGCTCTGACCGGCCGCAATGAGCGGGTTGGTAACTGGGCCGGTGTTACCGTTGACAAGAAGGAGAGCCCCATCAAGAAGGTGTACTGCGGCAGCGTGGACGCTCTGATCGCCGTGGACCTGCCCGGCGCCTACTCCATGTCTCCCTTCACTTCCGAAGAGAGCATCACCAGCGGCTACGTCAAGGGAGAGCACCCCGATGTTATCGTCAACATCGTGGACGCCACCAATCTCAGCCGCAGCCTGTTCTTCACCACTCAGCTGCTGGAGTTGGGCATTCCCGTGGTGGTGGCTCTGAACAAGAGCGATGTCAACGTTAAGAAGCAGACCAAGATCGATGCTGCGGCTTTGAGTGCCAAGCTGGGCTGCCCCGTGGTGGAGACCGTTTCCACTTTGAACAGCAACAACGGTCTGGCTGAAGTGATCAGCACCGCTGTTTCCCTGCAGGGCAAGGGCCAGAAGGCTCCCTACTCTCAGGGTGATGTGGATCTGACCAGCAAGGCTGCCGTTGTGGAGGCTGACCGCAAGCGTTTTGAATTCGTCAACAAGGTGGTCGCTCAGGTTGAAGAGCGCAGGGTTCTGACCAAGGATAAAAACATCAACGACAAGATCGACGCTGTTCTGACCAACCCCATCGCCGGTATCCTGATTTTTGCTGTTGTTATGTTCCTGGTGTTCCAGATTTCCCAGGCTTGGGTTGGTCCGTGGATCGCCGATCTGCTGGTTGGCTGGATCGAAGCCTTCCAGGGCTGGGTTGCCGGCCTGCTGGAGAATGCCCATCCCTTCGTGACGGCTCTGCTGGCCGACGGTATTATCGGCGGCGTAGGTGCCGTTGTGGGCTTCCTGCCTCTGGTCATGGTCATGTACTTCCTGATCGCCCTGCTGGAGGACTGCGGCTACATGGCCCGTGTCTCTGTCGTTCTGGATCCCATCTTCAAGAAGGTTGGCCTGTCCGGCAAGTCGGTCATCCCCTTCGTTATCGGCATTGGCTGCGCCATCCCCGGTGTTATGGCCTCCCGTACCATCCGCAACGAGCGTGAGCGCCGCGCCACCGCCATGCTGACTCCCTTTATGCCCTGCGGCGCTAAGATCCCTGTCATTGCTCTGTTCGGCGGTGTTTTCTTTGACAACGCCGGCTGGGTCAGCTGGCTGATGTATGTCTGCGGCATCGTCCTGATCTTCCTGGGTGCTCTGCTGGTCAACAAGATTGCCGGCCACAAGGCCCGCAAGTCCTTCTTCATCATTGAATTGCCCGAATACAAGGGCCCCAGCATCAAGCGTGCGTTCCTGTCCATGTGCTCCCGCGGCTGGTCCTACATTGTCAAGGCCGGCACTATTATTCTGGTCTGCAACACCGTGGTTCAGATCATGCAGTCCTTCAACTGGAAGCTGCAGCTGGTGGCAGAGGGTATGGAGCACACCTCCATTCTGGCCACCATCGCTTCCCCGATTGCATACTTAATTGTTCCCGTGGTGGGCGTCCTGTCCTGGCAGCTGGCTGCCGCTGCCGTGACCGGCTTCATCGCCAAGGAAAACGTGGTGGGTACGCTGGCCGTCTGCTTTGGCATCTCCGGCCTGTTCAATCTGGATGAGCTGGCCATGCTGGAAGGTACCGGCAGCGAGATCGCTACTGCTTTCGCTATCACCAAGGTGGCTGCTCTGGCATACCTGATGTTCAACCTGTTCACACCTCCCTGCTTCGCTGCCATCGGCGCCATGAACTCCGAAATGAAGAGCTCCAAGTGGCTCTGGGGCGGCATCGGTCTGCAGCTGGGTACCGGCTTTACCGTGGGCTTCCTGGTCTATCAGATCGGCACTCTGATCACCACCGGAACCTTGGGCGGCGGCTTTGTGGGCGGCCTGATTGCAGTGATCGTTTTTGCCGCTATCATCGTTGCCATGATCCGTAAGACTAACAAGGAACTGCAGAAGGAATATGCCCTGAGCAAGTAATCTTCCGCAAATCGTATGGAAAAGGAGCTGTCGTTATGGAAAGTGTCATTGCTGCTGCAATTGTCGTTGTGATTGTTGCGTTGGCTGGCCGCTATATCTATAAGGCAAAAAAGAGCGGCAAAAAGTGCATCGGCTGTCCCGATGGTGGCAGCTGCCCCGGTTTCGGCTGCGGCTGTGGATGCAGCTGCGGCGAGGAAACCAAATAATTACATCGGTATTAAAACGGGACGCGGAATTTCCGCGTCCCGTTTTGAGTGTGTCAAAGAACCCTGAATCAAACGCGCAGGGGACAGTGCGTGCGGGGGTGCTCGAGGGGGCGGCAGCCCGCCTCGAGTGAGATCGAATGCCTCGCAAGCCTTGCCGTGCAAGGCGCAGCGACTCGCAGCGCGAGGACTTTTGTGCCGCAACGCGGCAGGAAAGTAACGGCATTTTGAAGCCTGTCAAAAAGACCGAAGGACTTTTTTGACAGGCTGAAAGCAGGAGCGGAAAATCCGCTCCTGCTTTGTGTTTGTTCGGTTTACTTGAACTGCTCGATGAGTTCTTCCACACGGCTCATGCAGCCGCCGCAGTGGGTGCTGGCGCCGGTGGCGGCCTGAACGGCCTCCAAAGTGGTGTTGCCTGCCTCGACAGCGGCCTTGATGTCACCGACGGTCACGCCGCCGCAAAAGCATACAGTTTCGTTCAGATCCATGATGATATTCCTCCTGTTTTGTAATTAAAAATATCGCTCCAGCAAGCCCTTCAGGGCCTTGCCGTGTCTTGCTTCGTCCCGGGCCATCTCGTGGACGGTGTCGTGGATGGCATCCAGACCATTCTTATTTGCACAGGTAGCAGACCTACTATAACTAAACTTTATCCCCACATTGCCCGCATTAGCTCAGGATAAGATTCATTAATAATTTGCACAATTCGAATAACAATTTCTTTAGCGCTAGCAGCAGGGTTTGGGCAACACAATAAGTAATCATATTCCACGTTAATATCGCCTTCTTGGTCTAAGACAAACTTAACATAACGATACTTACAATTGAGTTGGTTGAGTATAGGCAGAAGTTTATTTGTGTGGGAGTCATCAATTTTTAAAAGACCGAAAACACGAACAGCAACGGCATTATCGTCATCTTTACTGATAAAGCGAATTCTGTAAGAACCACCGTTTTTAATGCCAAACTGCAACCATACAATACCGGCATTTCCATCCTCTTCAATGAAAACCTTTAATGCAGAATCTTTCTGCAATTCTTGATAAATATTTCTGGTAGCTTTATACATTGTTCTTCTCTCCCTTTCATTATGATAAGCATTCAAAAAATAGATATTTGACATATCTAATGTGTATATTATACTATAATTCAATTAAAAATCAACGCATCTATATAATGTTTTTCGTTTGCATCATTTTTATATTACACAATATTACAAAAACACAACGGCCAGCGTATGAACCCAACCAGTAAATTCGGGCAATAAACAAAACACCCCCTAATGTAGGATAACAACTACATTAGGGGGTATCGTTATGTCCAAACGAAATTACACATATAAAAGCACTGCTGCCAACAATACAAACAATGATAGCAGAAGGAATGACACAAAGAGAGATTTTTAAATAGCTTAAGATCAGTCCAGGATCTCC
>JAZOBA010000117.1:0-9150 GCA_045595705.1 Oscillospiraceae bacterium | reverse complement strand
AGCTTGGCTTCCTTGGAAGTTTCGGTATCCAGAGCCATGCCGTCAAACATACCCTTGATATAGGCAACCTTCTCAGTAACAGTCATGCTTGTGTTCTCCTTTACTTGTTGTGGTTCACGCCGCGCCCCCTGCGCAACAGCGTTTTGCCCATTGTCGTGCTCCACCTATTCGCGACGCGCGGCTTCCCTCCGACTCGGGCTCAAAACAGAATTACAATGTAATTCTTCGGTTTCTCGCCCTCGCTCCAGTCCATCCGCGCTGCTCATAACGGTCTCCGCACTCAGGTTTTAGCCCTTGCAGCGCTCCAGATACTCGCCGGTACGGGTGTCGATGCGGATCTTGTCACCCTCGCTGATGAACAGGGGGACCTTGATCTCAGCGCCGGTCTCCAGAGTAGCGGGCTTGGTCACGTTGGTGGCGGTGTTGCCGGCAAAGCCGGGCTCGGTCTCGGTGATCTCCAGCTCCACAAAGGTGGGAGGCTCGATCATGAAAATCTTGCCCTTGTAGCTGTGGATCTTACAGGTCATGTTCTCCTTGACGAAACGGAAGTTGTCGTCCAGCAGTTCGGCGCCGATGGGAACCAGATCGTAGGTCTCGCCATCCATGAAGTAATACAGATCGCCGTCATTGTAGCTGTACTCCATGTCCTTGCGCTCCACGAAAGCCTGCTCGAACTTGGCGGTGGGGTTGAACGAGGTCTCGGTCACGCCGCCGGTGATGACGTTCTTCATCTTGGTACGCACGAAAGCGGCACCCTTGCCGGGCTTAACATGCTGGAACTCGACGACCTGCATGACCTGGCCGTCCATCTCAAAGGTAACACCGTTACGGAAATCGCTGGCAGTAATAGTAGCCATTTTATACATCCTCCAAACAAGGTTTATCAATTTTTACGCAGAGATAATTTTACATGATTCTTCCCATATTTGCAAGGGTTTTCTCACAGAATCATAAGCTCTTTCGGGAATTTCGTAATGTTTTCGCAGCCCTCTTCCTTCAAAATCAGAACATCTTCAATGCGCACCCCGTATTTGCCGGGCAGATAAATGCCGGGCTCGGCAGAAATCACAGCGCCTACGGGCATGGGGTCGGCATTGGACGGTGCCGCATTGGGGCTTTCATGGATCTCAATGCCCAGGCTGTGTCCAAAGGAATGACCAAAATATTCACCGTAACCGGCGTCGTCGATGACCTTGCGGGCGGCACCGTCGATCTCCTTGCCGGTGGCACCGGCCTTGGCGGCAGCAATGCCGGCCAGCTGAGCCTGCAGCACGGTGTCATAAACCTTACGCATTTCCTCGGTGGGTTGACCCACTACCACGGTACGGGTGGTATCGGAGCAGTAACCGTTGACCACGCAGCCGAAGTCGATGGTCACAAAATCACCTTCCTGAATCTTGCGCAGACCGGGGACGGCATGGGGTTTACTGCTGTTGGGACCGGAGGCAATGATGGTGTCGAAACTCTTCTTCTCCGCGCCAAAACGGATCATGTTGTACTCCAGCAGGGCGGCAATTTCCTTTTCCGTAACGCCCACCTTCACCGACTTCAGAGTTTCCTCCAGAGCCTGCTCTGCAATGGCCTGCGCAGCCTTCAGGGATTCCACTTCATCGGCATCCTTGGATGCACGCAATGTACCGATCAGAGACGAAGCAGGCAGCAGTTCTGCTTCCACACCGGCCACCCACATCTGATGGGCGGAAACCGTCATGTAATCCTCTTCAAAACCGATCTTCTTCAAGCCGTACTCTTTGGCAAGAGCATCCACTGTGGCGCGGTAATTGCGGCCCTTCTCGGGCATAGCAACATGGTCGGCCTGCACCAGCTCGTTGGCGGCCTCGATATAGCGGGAGTCGGTGTAATACCAGCTCTGATCTGCAGTGATCAGGGCAACGCCCTCACCGTGAAAACCGACGGCATAAAATTCTCCGGGCTCGCTGGTAACCAGCATGGCATCCAAACCGTACTCAGACAGCTTGGCTGCAATTTGCTTGATGTGATTCATAGTAGTTATCTCCTTAATCTATGCGATTGCTTACTTTGCTTTCTTTTCCTTGATGCGGCTGACATAGTCTAAATTCACCAGTTCGGTACCCTGCTTGGTCTGCACGGAAACCCAGTTTCCGTCCACCGTCTCAACCACACCCTGAACACAGTTTCCGTTTTCCGAAAAAACCTGACACTGTTTGCCGATAAAGCGCTGAATCAATTCATTCATGGGAAGTTCTCCTCTCTTCCTTCTTCTGACACGGCTGACACGCCGTGTATTTCTCTTTCTCTGTTGCTGTGTCACATACAAAACAAGCCATAAAGCAATGATACTGCAATATGCCGGATTCATGGGCACACCTGCTTTCTGTACCCCTGATACATCTGCTTCATGGTCAATGCGTCCTGTGCCTGGGTTCCGGCGCTTTCGCAGATGATGGTGGGACTCCAGCCGCGTTTTGCGATCTCGGCCATCAACGGCTCGGGATCTGGGCCAAACCCTTCATTGTTTTCAAACGTAACGTGGCACTTCTCGCCGCCCTTCGGTGTAAACGCGATGCGGGAGAAATGGCAGTGGAACCGGCTGGCACGCTCTTCGCCCAGCACTTGTTTCATGCGGTCCAGCATACGGGCAAACACTTCCGCTCCCTCATCTGCACCCAGACTGCGGGCATACAGATGACCGAAATCCACGGTAGGCAACAGGCGCTCGTCCAGCTCACACATCTCAAGCACCTCATCCAGATCACCCAACTGGTTGATCTTGCCCATGGTTTCGGGACACAGGGCAATGTGGCCGTATCCCTCACCGTCGCAGACCCGGATGACCTCCGCCATGGAGCGAAGAGAAATCTCCTGTGCTTCCCGGCGAGTACGTTTCATCAGTGAACCGGAATGGACCACCACGCGGGTGGCACCCATCCAGTCGGCGGCGCGGCAGGCCGAAAGAACATAACCGATCGTCTTTTTCAAACTTTCGGGATCGGGGTTGGCAAGGCTGACGAAATAAGGCGCATGCAGAGTCAGCCCAATACCCGCCGTTCCGGCGCGCTTGCCAAGCTCACGGGCGCTCTCCTCGCTGATATTGACACCACGTCCGCATTCATATTCATACAGGTCAAGCCCCAAAGATGCCAGCCAACCGGGGGCATCCAAAGAAGATTTATAGGGAAAATCAACGGAATTCCCTCCGGGTCCGAAGGTTGCGCTCATTTCATTCCCCTCCTTTTCCACGACAAAAGACGGAAGGGCAACTCGGCGGCATAACGCAGATAGCGGCCCGGATTTCCGGCAAGGCGGATTGGTTTGACCAGAATGGTAGTCACTCCGGCGCGATTACCGCCCAGAATGTCGGTGAAAATCTGGTCACCCACAAGAGCGGTTTGCTCCGCCGGTACTCCCATCTGTTCCATAGCCTGAAGGAATCCCTTTTTTGACGGTTTCCCGGCATGCCCGATATAAGGCACACCCAGTCCCTCGCTGAAAATACGGGGACGGCTGGCTTTGCGGTTGTTGGACAGGACAAACAGCGCAATGTCGTACTTGTTCAGTTTCTCTTTCCACGCGCGGACCTCGTCGGTGGGCAGAGCAACCCCGTAAGGAACCAGAGTATTATCCAAATCAGCCAAAAGCAAACGGATCCCCGCCGCCCTTAAAGCCGACAAATCAATATCATAAATGTTTCTGCACACGGTATTTGCCAACAGAGAAAAAGCCAATATATCACCTTCTATTCCGTGGTTTCCAAACATACAGTGAAATTATAGCACGATAAATTTGTTAAGGCAACACCGCAAACAAAGGAGGAACCACTATGCCAAACGAACCCATTCTGATTCTGACAACGCCCCCGTCAACCGCCCGGGATGCCACCGCTTGCGGCCTGCCCGTGGGACATATGGCTTACCGTGTGGGACCGGGCGCCCATCTGCTGCGTTCCAACATTTCCATCAACCTGCGCGGCGGATTGATGGTGGTGGACGCAGCCCCCTTTGACGGACGGGGCGATTGCGCTGCGTTCTGTCAGCAGGTGGTGCGTGAATGTTCCGCCCGGGGTTTTGACGGCGCAATTCTGGATTTTGAGGGGCAACCATACCCTCTGCTGGGGCAGATCATCCATCGATTGGGCGGCATGTTTTCCCGCCGTGGCTGGCCTTTGTATGTGACCGAAGCCTATGCCAATTATTCCGATCAGACCCGGGTCATCATCCCCTCTGCCCTATCGGGCGGCTCCCTGTCCAAACGGTTGGAAGAAGCCGTGGAACGCTACGGCGCGCACCGGGTCGCCATGGGCATTCAACGCTCGGCAGAGGACTTCACCCTCCCCGCACCAAACGGATGCGGCACTCCATTGACTCGGGAAGAACTGGCGCAGCGTATTCAAGCCCGGGGCGCCGCGGTCTTCTTTTCCGATGAACTGTGTGCGCACTATTTTACATACATGTCCCGCCAGAGCGGCGCTCATTTCGTGCTGTTCGACAATGCTGCCTCCATCCGTAAAAAGCTCCACATCGCCCGGCAATTCGGACTTTGCTCCTGTATTCTGGCATGGCCCGAAGTGGACGACATCTTACAGGATATCATGGCTTAAACAAAAGAAAACCCCGTACCGAACGGTACGGGGTTTCATTTGCAAATTAATAGAACTTCTTGCGGTTCTTGCGAGCAGCCTCAGACTTCTTGCGACGCTTGACGCTGGGGCTGTCATAGTACTCGTGCTTGCGCACATCAGCCAGCACGCCGGACTTAGCGCAGCTGCGCTTAAAACGCTTCAGGGCGCTCTCCAGAGATTCATTTTCACGCACGCGGACTTCCGACATTTATTTCCCTCCCTCCGATATGATGGCGCAAGGGCCATCAAGCAAGGGCCATGCAAACCAAATTGATAGCTATGGCTTTAACAGTGATATTATAAGCAATACATTCCCCCTTGTCAAGGATGATTTTCACGCTTTAAAAGAAAAATTATTTCTTTGCATCTTGACAAACGCACTTTAGCCCGCTAAAATGAACTTTAATACATAAAAGCGATGAAGGGAAGAAGATGCAGCCCTCCCGCTCAGAGAACCGGTGGTTGGTGCAAACCGGTGCGTGGAAGGTGCATGGATACTGGCCCCCGAGCTGCCTGTCTGAGACAATCTGTTTAGGACAGGCCGTATGGCCCCGTTACCGGCCGTGGCCTTGTTTGAGGTCGTTGAGCGCTGCTTCCGGCAACGGACGGCGAAATTAGGGTGGTACCGCGCAAGAATTTGCGCCCCTGACAAGATTCAGTCGGGGGTGTTTTTTTATACCCATTACCCCCCATGAGGAGGATTTTCGCCATGAAGAAAGCATACGAAAAGTACATCCCCTTTGTACCCATTAGCTTACCCGACCGCACCTGGCCGGAAAAGCAGATCACCAAGGCCCCCATTTGGTGCTCTGTCGACCTGCGCGACGGCAACCAGTCATTAATCGACCCCATGAGTGTAGTGGAAAAGGTGGAATTTTTCCACACACTGGTGGATATCGGTGTTAAGGAAATTGAGGTGGGATTCCCCTCCGCCTCCGAGACCGAGTATGAGTTCCTGCGCACCCTGATCGAAGGCGGCCACATTCCTCCCGATGTCACCATTCAGGTTCTGGTTCAGGCCCGTGAGCATCTGATCAAAAAGACCTTCGAAGCCATTGACGGCGCACCCAACGTCATCTTCCACTTCTACAACTCCACCTCCACCCTGCAGCGCAAGGTGGTGTTTCAGACCGACGTAGAAGGTGTCAAGCAGATCGCCGTGGATGCCGCCAAGCTGATTTATGAAATGGCCCAGCCCGCCATCGCCGCCGGCATGAACCTGCGCTATGAGTACTCCCCCGAATCCTTTATGGGCACCGAAATGGACGCCGCAGTTGAGATCTGCGCCGCCGTGCTGGACACCCTCCATGCCACGGCCGAAAATCCGGTCATCCTGAATCTGCCCACCACAGTGGAAAACTGTATGCCTAACTATTTCGCCGATGAAATCGAGTATTTCATCCGCACTTTGCCCGGCCGTGAGCGTGCCATCATCTCTCTGCACCCCCACAATGACCGCGGTACCGGTGTTGCCACCGCCGAGATGGGTCTGCTGGCCGGCGCAGAACGTGTGGAAGCCACCCTATTTGGCAACGGCGAACGCACCGGAAACGTGGACATGGTCACGCTGGCCATGAATATGTATACCCAAGGCGTGGATCCTCTGCTGGATTTCTCTGATATCAATAAAATCCGCGATGTCTACGAGCGTGTGACCAAGATGCGAATACCCGAGCGTCAGCCCTACGTGGGTGAACTGGTCTTCACCGCCTTCTCCGGTTCCCATCAGGATGCCATCAACAAGGGTGTTCAGTATATGCAGTCCAGCAAATCTTCCTACTGGGAAATTCCCTATCTCCCCATCGATCCCGCCGATGTGGGCCGTCAGTACGAACCCATCATCCGCATCAACTCCCAGAGCGGCAAGGGCGGCTCGGCCTTTATCATGCAGACCTACTTCGGTTTCGATCTGCCCAAAAATATGCACCCTGAATTCGGTGCCATCGTTCAGGTGGAAACCGACCGGGTGGGCAAAGAACTCAAACCCGAGCAGATTTACGAACTGTTCAAGACCAATTACATTGATGCAACCGCTCCCTACAAACTGGTACGCCATGCCTTTGAAGAGCGCACCGAGGGCGAGAACACCACGGTGGACTTTACCGGAACCGTGCGCTTTAAAGACAGCGAATTTGAAGTGTCCGGCTCGGGCAACGGCCCCATCGATGCCTTCTTCAACGCCATCCACGGCCGCAAGATGGACCGCTTTACCTTTGTGGACTACAAGTCCCACGCCATCTCCCGCGGCTCCGACTCCATGGCGGTGGCCTACATCCACCTGCGCGACGCACAGGGGAAGGACATTTTTGGCGTTGGCATCTCCCACAACATCAATCTGGCCCCTCTGAAGGGTATCCTGTCCGCCATCAACCGCGACATCGCGGCCAATCAATAACAACTGCAGAAAGTGACGCGAACACTTTGACAGTGCTCGCGTCGCTTTTTCATTCTTCTTCGGTTGTCTCTTCCGGCTCGGACACTTCAGGGGTGCGGTCGGGCAGGACCCAGCCTTCCTTCTTCTTGCCCACACAGCGGTTGATGGGTTGGCCCAGAGCATGGAACTTTGCCTCGTAATCGGTCATGATGCCCTGAATGCCGTTTTCATGCAGGTTACGGGTGACCTGCTCCAGCTCAAAGCCGCTCTTGGGGAACTGGAACAGCGACCACTCAAACAGATCGCGATTGTCGGTCTTGAAGTGGATCTCGCCGCGGTCCTTCAGCACGATGCCATACTTGTCCAGAAACCCAATATGAGTCAGACGGCGCTTGGCATGATGATTGGAGGGCCAGGGGTCACTGAAATTCAGATAGATCAGGTCTACTTCGCCTTCCTCAAAATACTCGGGCAGACGGGCGGCATCGGCATCCACAAAAAACACATTGGTCAGACCCATCTCCTTGGCTCGCTCCATGGCGATGACCATGGCATCGGGCACACGCTCCACGGCGATCACCAGCGCATCGGGATTGGCTTCAGCCGTCTTGACGGTAAAACCACCCTTGCCGCAGCCCAGTTCCAGACGCAGCTCCTTGCACTGGGGCATCAGAGTGCGCCATTTGCCCTTCATTTCAGCCGGATCGCGAACCCAGAACGCATCGCAGCGTTCCATGCGGGGCGCCAGATTCTTTTTCTTTCTCATTCGCATCGGGTACTCACCTCGTTACATTCTCCGGGGTATCATACCACAATCTTTTGCCCTCGGCAATAAAAAACTGAGCCGAAGAATTCTTCGGCTCAGTTTCCGTTTCTTATTTTTTGGGCAGTTTCCCGTCGAAATCGGCCAGCACGGCAGCGATTTTGATATTCTGAGGACACATGCGCTCACAGGCTCTGCAGCCAAGGCAAGCGGACGGCCGCTTCTCCGAATGCATATCGTTAACCGTGAATGCAATGAACTGGCTTCCGGAGAACGAATATTCATTATACAACTGGATCAGTCGGGGGATGTCCAGGCCCATGGGGCAGACAGTGGTGCAGTAACGGCAGGAAGTACAGGGCACACCACCGCTCATCTCCTCGGCAATTTCCATCAGAGTCGACATCTCAGCTTCATTCAGCGGCTTAGCAGAAGAGAATGTCTGAATGTTGTCCATAAGCTGCTGCTCATTGGACATACCTGACAGGACCATGGTCACACCGGGGATGGACTGCAGATAACGGAATCCCCATGCGGGAACGCCTTCATCAGGGCGCAAGGAATTTAACTTTGCAGCATTTGCCTCCGAAAGGGTTGCCAACTTACCGCCACGCAGAGGCTCCATGACCCAGATGGCAATGTTGCGCTCGTTGAGCAAAGTCACCTTCTCGCTGGCTTTCTGCAGATTCCAGTCGATGTAGTTGAGCTGGATCTGGCAGAATTCCATGTACTCGCCCCACTTGTCCAGAAAACGCTTCAGGTTCTCGGTGGTTGCGTGGGTCGATAAGCCCAGATGACGGATGCGGCCTTTAGCTTTCTGCTCCAGCAGGTAGGGCATCACCTTGTCATTGTCATCCAGATATGCCTCAACATTTTTATCCCCCAGATTGTGGATCAGGTAGAAATCAAAATAGTCCACCTGGCACTTTTCCAGCTGTTTTTCGAAAATGGAGGCCGGATTGTCCCGAACTTCCTGATTCATGCCGGGAAATTTGGTAGCCAGATAAAAGCTGTCACGGGGGTACTGCTTCAAGACCTTGCCCATGACCACCTCGGAAGTATACTCGTGATACATCCATGCGGTATCGTAGTAGTTGATGCCGTTCACCATGGCCAGTTCCACCATCTTGGCCGTTGCTTCCTCGTCAATCTGACCATCCTTACCGTCGATCACGGGCAAACGCATGCAGCCCAAACCCAGAGAGGACAGCTTCAAACCGTTAAAATCCTTGTAAATCATAGTCATTCTCCTTTTACAGCAATTTCAGCAGGCGGATGTAAAATTTCACCGTGGTCATCAATGTTTCAACCGGGATACGCTCATCGTTTCCGTGAACCATGGCGCGCTCCTCCTTGGACAAGTGCATGGCCGAAAAGCGGTACACATGGTTGGAAATAGCACAATAATTTCGA
>JAZOBA010000116.1:0-64189 GCA_045595705.1 Oscillospiraceae bacterium | reverse complement strand
ATTACCGAGAAAATCGGGTGCCAGAGAGGAAATTAGGGGGATTTGGGGAGATGGGTAAAATTGGGGAAATTTTGAGTTTATGGAGAGTGTAGTTTGTGGGGTTGATTTTTACCCATTTCAGCGTTACACTTCGCGGACTAGTTAAGAAAATTACTAGAAATTAGGATTAAAGGAGGACTAAACAATGCCAAGCGTGCAAGAGCTGCAGAATGGCAAGTACAGGTTATCATTTTGTGTAGATGGTCACCGAGCCAGCAGAGTTATTCAAGCAAAGACCCGTAAGGAAGCAGAGAAACAGGCCATCATTTTAGAAGAGAACCTGAGGCAAACAGGTAAGCTGGATGGTCAAACCTCTCAGTCATTGAGGAAAATGACAGTTGGAGAATTGTTTACCAAGTACATGACCTACCAGACCTCGGAGAGAACAAAGAAGATAGCCTTGAAGACAGAGCAGAAATACAAGGATATCTGGAAGTATCAGATAGAGCCATATTTCCAAGGAATGAAAGTGGTTCATGTGCAGGAATCTGATATAAATAAGTTCCTGAACTATCTGAGAACTCCTGAGGCAAGGTTTAACAAGAGCAAGCGGAAGCGTTATTCAGACGGAACAATTAAAGATGCCTTCACACTGTTACAAGGTATGTTTAAGTATGCAGTGGAAAAGCTCCATGTAATCCCCAATAACCCATGTGATACAGTTGATAAGCCGACCATAGATGACCGTGGTGAAATGGTTTATTACAATGCCGAGCAATTGGCGGAGCTGCTGAACATTGTTGACCAAGACACCCATTTAAACCTTGCAGAGCTGGCAATCAAGGAACAAACCGGTAAGTATCAAGCATTCACCTTACAGAAGGAGAAGCTGGGGATCCTGTACAAGCGAGCCATTGTTTATCTTGGAATATATACTGCTGCACGTAGAGGTGAGATACTGGGTATTCACAGGCAGGATATAAATTTCGAAGAGAAATACATTCACTTCTGTCATAGTGTCCTCTATACCAAAGAGAAAGGCATCTTCATGACCAACAGGCTCAAGAGTACAGAGGAAAACTGGGTAGGTGTGAACGATGAGATACTGGGGATACTTGAGGAACTAATAAACGAATTGGACAAGCTCTTTGAAGTGAGCAATGGAATCATTCCAAAGACAGACATGTTGTTTATTGCGCTGAATCAGACCCGACTTCATCCTGCCGGAGGATTACCCTACCCTGATCCCTACTCGGAGTGGTTTAAACTGTTGTTAGAGAGGTATAATCTCCCACCAATGACCTTTCACAAGCTTCGCCATTCAAGCATTAGTTACATGTTGTACAAAGGCATAAAGATGGAAACAGTGGCAAAGATTGCAGGTCACAAGAGCACCGAGCAGATACAGAAAACATATGGTCACGTATACCGGTCGGAAGTTGTGAATGCTGCCTTTGCATTTGACGGAATTAAAGGAGGAACAGAAGATGCCTAAGAAGTTGAGAGTTGTTTATGTCGGGTCTGGTGAGGAAGCAGTGATCAAAGAGATAGATGGTTCCTTGGAAGGTATGCAAAAGGCAGTAGGTGGTTACATAGAGGCCACCTACCCCTTTGAGGAACAGGTAGCCTTGGTGTGCAATGAAGAAGGGAAACTTGGTGGATATACTCCCAATAGATGCCTGAGATTTGATAACGGAGCAATCTATGATGTGATATTTGGTGATTTCTTCATCTGTGGAGCACCGGCAGACAGTTCAGAGTTTGAGAGTTTGACAGATGAGCAGTGTGAGAAATTTAGAAGTTTATTCGAAGCTCCTGAAATGTTTGTATTAGACCCCGATGGAAACATTGCAGTAATCAAGCTCTGGTAAATAAGCAGTTATAAAAAGCAAAGAGCAGTAGACCTCCAAGTAGGTTTACTGCTCTTCTATTTCATCTGGTGTAAATAAAACAATACTCTCCGCTTGACAGTTTAAGATATTGCAAAGCCTCTCAAGGGTGTATAATGTAATAGACTTGTTATGCTTGAGGCGATAAATAGTCCTCGGGTTCATATCGTAGTTGTGAATAAGGGTGTAAGTAGTAATGCCTCTATGTTTCATAGTTTCCCATAGCGGTTTATAGCTAATCATAAAGTAAACACCCTTTCACAAAATAATACACCATCATTATCTTGTGAATTTAAAGTCTTTACTATACTGAAAAATGTATCTATAATTTAGCAGAGGAGGGATAACTATGACTAATAAAGAAAAAGCATATATAATTTATAAGCTGCTCACTGATGATAGTATTGCAGATGCTCCAGATTTTACAGAGGAAGAGTGGGATGGATTGTGTGGAGAAGCACCCATGTCCTTTGAGATGTTTATTTCCTGCTTGGAGAAATGTGCAGAGGGAAACTATGCTGAGTGTTATTTTGAGATACTTGAGCAATTCCCGGAATACAAGGATCAGTTAGATGATTATTATGAGAGAGAACACGGTATCAAGAAAATGACACCAGAGGAAACTAATAAGAAATGGTTGGAGTTTAAACAGAGGTTTATAGATACTGATGAGTAACGAATCTGAACTTAGGCTACATAGATGCTGCTTTACTGGTCATAGACCGGAGAAGTTAAAAGTTCCAGTATTCATAGTGAAG
Source organism: Oscillospiraceae bacterium (assembly GCA_045595705.1). Classification (GTDB taxonomy): domain Bacteria; phylum Bacillota; class Clostridia; order Oscillospirales; family Oscillospiraceae; genus JAJPXI01. The sequence continues at coordinate 61,563 of JAZOBA010000116.1, read as the reverse complement.
TTGAAGTTGCAGAGTGAAATTAAAAGAGCCATCAAAGACGGATATAGAACATTCATTAGTGGTATGAGCAGAGGCATAGACCTTATAGCCGCAGAGGAAGTAATAAAGCAGAGAGCAAAGAATCCTGCTATAAAATTGATAGCTGCTGTTCCATTTGAAGGATTTGAGAGCAGATGGAATGAAGCAGATAAAGCAGAGTATAATGAAGTCCTCAGTAAGGCAGATTTGGTAAGGTTTATAAGTAAGAGATATTATCCTGCTGTTTATCAAGTACGCAATGAATGGATGGTAAATCACAGTAAAAGAGTAATAGCAGTGTATAATGGAGAAGCTGGTGGAACACGGAATACATTGTTATATGCGAGTAAGTTTATAGATGTTGAGATAATTAGGATAGATGGCTGAATTGTGAAGCAATTTCGAGGCTAGTTATAATTTAGTATGTTAAAGCAAAACGAGGTAAAAAGCCGCGAAATTTAAGTGATTTGCGCATGATTTGCGCACAAAAATTTTTGTGAAATTTTTAGTGGCTGTGAAATCCACAATACATAGTATTTGTGAAAGAGCAGATAGTACCATACATTGTGGTTTTGGTAATTGTGAAATTCCGCACCTAAGTTAAGCAAGCGCTGATCTTACCGTACAATCTGCTTTTTTCGAAATGCCGCCCAAATGGGCGGCATTTCTTTTTTTCAGGAAGAAACCCACCGGGCAGTTTAGCTCTGTCCGATGGGTTTTCTCATCAAAACGGCGCCCCCGGAAACGGAGGCGCCGCCGTCAATTCATATTACCAGCCAAAGGGCCAGCCAAATCCGTAGCCGGGATAATAACTGTTTCCCTGCTGAGATTGCTGCTGTTCCTGCTGGCTCTTGTTATATTCTTCTGCAAGCACATTCATGGCCTCGGTACGTTCCTGATTGCTCTCATCCAACGTCATGGTGATTTCCTTTGTATCACCGTTGCGATAAACGGTAAAGGTCACGGAATCTCCGGCCCTGTGCTTCCTGACCGCATCTTGCAGGCCGGTCACACTGCTAATCTCGGCATCATCCACTTTGGTCACAATGTCTCCCACCTGCAGACCAGCCTTTTGGGCGCAGGAGCCTTCCAGAATGGCCATAATCTCGGCTCCGTCGGGAATACCGTACCGCAGGGCGTTGATATCAATGTCGTCCAGCAGAACTCCCACATTGGGCTTACCGGTCACATAACCGTGCTCGATCAGGTCCTTGATGATGCCCTCCACATCGTTCATGGGAATGGCAAAACCGATCCCCTCGATAGTCGCCTCGGAATAAGAACCGTTGTTGGAATACTTTGCGCTGGTAATGCCGATGACCTCGCCGTACAGGTTAAACAGAGGGCCTCCGGAGTTGCCCGCGTTGATGGTGCAGTCGGTCTGGAGCATGTTGATTTTAACACCGCCGTCAAAGGTCACCGTGCGGTCCATGGCCGAAATAATACCGGCCGACTGACTGAACGTCAGTTCACCCAGAGGATTGCCAATCGCTGTAACCGTTTGGCCCACATGAAGATTGTCGGAATTGCCGATGATGACCGGGGTCAGCCCCTGTGCATCAATTTTCAGCACGGCCACGTCATTGTTTGCTTCTCCGCCCACCAGTGTAGCCTGATACTCCGAGCCGTCATAAAATGTGACCTTGATGGTGTGCGCACCCTCAACCACGTGATAATTGGTGACAATGTAGCCATCCGATGAAATGACAAAACCGGAACCGGCGGCAGCGCCGCCAATGACCTGCTGGCCGAACCAGTTTGTGGTCACGATCTCGGTGCTGATGCCCACGGTGGAGTTGACCCAGGAGGCATAAATTTCCTCCAGCGAGTGCTCTTTCCCGGTGTTGATATGGGTCACGCCCACTACGGTGGGCACTCGGTCACTTTCATAAAGGGTGGTTGTGTTTTCACCCTGACCGGTTTTTTCAGCCAGCACGGTAGCGACTGCCGCACCGCCTGCGGTACCCAACAACGCGCAAACCAGACAAAGTGCCACAACTTTAAGCCAACCTCTTTTTTTCTTGGGCTCGCCGGAGGCAGATCCCATATCTTCTACCTTAAAGTCGGTGATTGGAATGGTGTCCTCCTGCGGACGGTGAGGGGATTCATAAAAATCGTAATTCATATTTTGCGTTCTCCTTTGGAGCGGTATTTTATTTCACAGCGATAAGATACCCCAAAAATGTGGCTAAAGTATGAAGTCAAAACAAAGGATTTTTTAACAAATTAAAAGCAAACTGTTGCCATCCGAAGCACATATTACCCAATGTTTTTATTTTGAAAGAACCCGCTGACCACGTCCAGTGCACGCAGAAACACCGCACATTCCTCTTGATTGAGCGCGCCCTGCACGGTTTCCACCAGTTCCTGATGAAAGGCGGTATGGTCTTGATTGGCCTGCCACCCTTTTTCGGTGGGGTGGATGCGTACGGCACGGCGATCATTTCCGTCCCGGCGGCGCTCCAGATAGCCCTTCTTCTCCAGCAGGGCAACCATGGTGGTCAGCGTCCCGGCGGTGACTCGCTGGGCTACAGCAATGGCGGATGCGCGGTTATCCCGCCCCTCGTCCACAATTCGGCAGACCTCCTCCAGCAGGTGAAACTCTCGCACGGTCAGATCGGGCCACTTCTCAGTCAAGGACTGCTCTTCGGTTTTCAGAATTTCATTAAATGTCTCCACCATAAAACGGTTGAGCGCTTCACCGCGTGTATCCAAGCAAACCACCTCATAAGTCTTGATCGGCGAGGCTCATTATACTCTTCCTGTTTCTGCTGTCAATACCTTTGATTTTCAAATTATTTGGCGGAATATCCCCCTTTCAGGCCGCATAAACTGTTTCATCACAAAGGACAAAGGATGGGATAAAGTATGAGAGGACAAGGTTTTCGCTGGCTGCGGCGGTCGGTCGCGCTGTTTCTCGCTGTTGTGGCAATCTGGCTTATTGCTCTGACTTGCGACCCGGGCGAGGCCTGCCTGCGGCTGGGTGAGAGTTCGGCCTTTGTGGCTGCCGCCCTGCAGGCCGAATTGGGTCCGGAGACCTGGCGTGACACCCCTTGGAATCAACTGACCCACTGGCAGCAGCTGGCTCTAAGTGAATCCGCCTTTCTACAGGCCAACTCGGAACCCATCGCCCAACTGCAGGCGCAGCCCACCGAAAGCCCGGAAAATGTACTCCCCGAACCGCCACCTGCTCAACTTGAGGATCTGGAAGAAACGCCTCTTCCGGAAACCACCGCCGCTCCGGAGGATATCCTGCCTCGCACCTTCTTACCCTCCGAAAGCGAGGGCGCGCTGGCCACGCAGGGTGTTTATCTGTATAACCGGACCGGTAAAACAGTGGATCTTGCTGCCCTTGCGCAAACTGAAGTCACGCTGGAACTGCCTAAGGACGGTCCGCAGGTCCTGATCGTACATACCCACGGCAGCGAGGCATATACCATGGACGGCACCGACATCTATCAGGAAAGCGATGCCTCCCGCACCACCAACGAGGCCTACAATGTGGTTCGCATTGGGGATGAAATGCAGACCATTTTCGAGGACCTGGGCTTGTCCGTAGTCCACGACCGGACCTTGTACGACTATCCGCAGTACAGCGGCGCCTACGGCCGCTCCTGCGAAGGAATCGAGGCGTGGCTAAAAGAATACCCCTCCATTCAGATTGTACTGGACGTCCACCGGGACGCACTGGTCGGTGAAAACGGCACGGTATACAAAGCGGTCACTGAAATCGACGGAGAAAAGACCGCGCAGGTCATGATGATCGTAGGAACCGACGATCTGGGGCAGAAGCACCCCCATTGGCAGAAAAATCTGTCCTTGGCTGTGCGTATTCAGCAAGTTTTGGACACTCGGTGGCCCACGGCGGCCCGTCCCATCATGCTGCGCTCCTCCCGATTTAATCAGCAGCTTACCCAAGGGTCCCTGTTGATCGAAGTAGGGTCCCACGGAAACACTCTGCAGGAAGCCCTGCGCGGGGCCAGACTGTTTGCCAAAGCCGCCGGCGAGGTACTGACTAATCTGATGTAAGCAAACCAAAGGCCGTGTCGGAAACGACACGGCCTTGGATATTCACACAAATACAAACTGAACCAGAATCATATACAGTATAGTACCGCTGAAAATAGACAGCAGGTTGTTTTTCTTCCATATGTGGAGAATAACCACCACCGCGCCCGAAATCAACTGCGGGGCCCACCCCACAAAAAAGGAAACAATGGCCGCCCACCAACCGGACAGGGTTGCGGTCAGGTCTGCCGGAACCGTCAGGGCCGGATTGCGCAGACAGTAAATAATCAGCATGGCAATGACGGCCGGAGGCAATACACGCCCCAGATACAGCACCAGTTTGGGCGGTTCCTCACCCCGGTCAAAGAGCAGAAATGGCAGGAATCGGGTCAGAAAAGTCACAACGGCCATAACAGCAATCGAAGCAATGGCCTGAGCAGGCGTCAGCATTCCGGTTCCGCCTCCTTCCGTTCTGCCGGTTGGGCATCGGCAGTTTTCTTCTCCAGCCGGACACGCAAAATCAACAAAATCGCCACGATGATGACCAGAGCAGGCAGCAACATCATGTCGGCACCCACCACAAACAGACAGAGCAGGGTGGCTCCCGCACCCAGAATGGCCGGGATATGACTGCGGTAACTGCGCCATTGGTCCACTGCAATCACCAGAAACAGTGCGGTCATGGCAAACTCCACGCCGGTGGTATCAAAGCCGATCAGCGCACCGGCCACCGAGCCGATAATCGACCCCAAAATCCAATAGCAATGGTCCAGGATCGCCACGGCGAAGTAGAAATCACGGGGCGCAACACCCGGCGGAGGATTGGCGCCCGCCAGCAGAGCGTAAGTCTCATCAGTCAGCGAAAAGATCATATACCATTTGCGCTTGCCCATGCCGCGGAACTTTTCCAGCATGGACAGGCCGTACACCAGATGACGGAAATTGATCAGGAAGGTCAGCAAAGCCACCTGTGCCAAAGCAGCACCGGTAGCAAGCAGTTCCACACCCAGATATTGACCCGATCCGGCATAAATGGACAGCGACATAAAAAAGGCCCATATTACGTTGTATCCTGCCGCCTCCAGCATCAGCCCAAATGCGATGCCGATAGCCAGATAGCCCATCAGCACCGGAACGGTAATGGGAAACGCAGCGGCGAAGGTCCTGCGGTTCAAGTTGATCACACCCCTGTGAGTCAGTTGGTTTTCATTGTACCACGAATTCCTTAAAAAGCAATATACTTTACCGCTTTAAACCAACAGATAATGCATAAAAAGTTTACAAATCCTTTGTTGATTTTTTCTTGCGCAGGGATATAATGACATTGATTATTGAAACCGAACGGAAGGGATTTCCAATGAAAAAACTTCTTTTTCTTTTTAACCCAACCGCCGGAAAAGGATCGGTAAAAGGCCATCTTCCCGGCATTCTGGACGCCTTCACCAAGGAGGGCTGGCTGACCACCGCCTATCCCACCCAGTGCCGCGGTGACGCCGCCCGTGCGGCCGCCGAACTGGGCGGACAGTATGAGCGGGTCGTCTGCTGCGGCGGTGACGGAACGCTGAACGAAACCATCTCCGGCCTGCTGGCCTTGCAAGACCCGCCTGTTTTGGGCTATATCCCAGCCGGAAGCACCAACGACTTCTCCCGCAATCTGGGGCTGCCCAAGGTGCTGGAAGACGCGGCCCGCATGGCAGTCACCGGACCTGTACGCAGAAGTGATGTGGGCCAGTTCAACGAAAAGACCTTCATCTACGTGGCCGCCTTCGGCGCCTTTACCGATGTATCCTATGACACGCCGCAGGAATTCAAAAACATGTTTGGCCATTTGGCCTACCTGATGGAAGGCGTCACCCGTCTTGGCTCCATCAAAAGCTATCCCGTGACCCTGACCCACGACGGCGGCACGGTGGAGGGCGACTTTTTCTATGGCATGGTCAGTAACACCATTTCGGTGGGCGGCTTCAAAAATCCGCTGGCTACCGACGTCAGTCTGGACGACGGCTTGTTTGAGGTTCTGCTGATCCGCCGGCCCAAATCTCTGCCCGAGCTGCAGAGCTTTGTGACCACTCTGCAGCAGAAAAAGCCCATGGACGGCGGCGCCATCGTGTCCTTTTCCACCAAAAAATTGCAGGTCACCTGTCAGGAACCTCTGCCGTGGACGCTGGACGGCGAGTACGGAGGCGCCCCCTTGACCGTCGACATTTCCAATCGATATCAGGCATTGGATCTGGTGTGGGGCAAATAAGTGCAAAAAGAAATATGGAGCGACCCTGTGTCGGGTCGCTCCATATTTCTTTTTATTGTATAAAAAAACGGCCGAAATTTCTTCCGGCCGGGCCATCTTACGCTGCATACAGTTCCTCTCGGGCCTCTTTCTCGCTGTCAGCGGAAAACAGGAAGCGCCCGGAGCAATCGTACACTTCCACATGACCTCTTACAAATCGCAGTTCAAACTCCATGACAAAACCTCCTATACTGATATCAGTTCGCTCTTTCTGATATCAGTATAGGAGGTTTATTGTACATTATAACGGACTTTTATTCTTCCGCACCGGCGATATCTTGGCCGTTGCAAATTTGCTGAAATTCTTCAGCCGACATGGTTTCGTGTTCCAGCAGATACTCGGCCACCTTGACCAGCGTCTCTTTCTTTTCGGAGAGAATGGCACGGCAGCGCTCACAGGCGCCGTCGATAATGGCACGGATCTCGGCGTCGATCTGACCGGCCACTTCCTCGGAATAGGTGCGGGCCTGAGCCATGGATCGGCCAATGAAGACCTCGCTGGAGTTATTGTCGAAAACTACAGTGCCCAGCTTTTCGCTCATGCCGTACTTGGTGACCATGGCGCGGGCAATGGCAGTGGCACGCTCCAGATCATTCGATGCGCCGGTTGAAATGTCACCCAGCATCAGTTCTTCGGCCACGCGGCCACCCAGACAGACAGCCACCTGCTCGGTCAGCTCCTTCTTGGACTGATAGCTCTTATCCTCCTGGGGCAGGGAGATGGTCATGCCGCCGGCTCCGCCGCGGGGGATGATGGTAATCTGGTGGACCGGATCGGTGGTTTCCAGTTCGTTTATGACAATGGCGTGACCGGCCTCATGGTAGGCGGTCAGCTTGCGGGCATGCTCGGTAACCACACGGCTCTTTTTCTCAGGGCCGGCAATGACCTTGAGCACCGCCTCATGCAGGTCGGCGTTGGTGATGAATCGCTCTCTGCGGCGGGCAGCCAGCAGGGCAGCCTCGTTCATCAGATTCTCCAAATCGGCGCCGGTGAAGCCCACGGTGGCCTTTGCCACCTCGGCCAGCGAGACATCCTCAGCCAACGGTTTGTTGCGGGCATGGATGCGCAGAACGGCCTCACGGCCCTTGATGTCGGGATGACCCACATACACCTGACGGTCAAAGCGGCCGGGGCGCAACAGGGCAGGATCCAAAATATCCACACGGTTGGTCGCCGCCAGAACGATAACTCCCTCGTTGGCAGAGAAACCGTCCATTTCCACCAGCAACTGGTTCAGAGTCTGCTCTCGTTCATCGTGACCGCCGCCCAGACCGGCACCACGCTGACGGCCCACGGCATCGATCTCATCGATGAATACAATAGCAGGGGATTCCTTCTTGGCCTGATCAAACAGGTCGCGGACACGGGACGCGCCCACGCCCACATACAACTCCACAAAGTCGGAGCCCGAGATGGACAGGAAGTGCACACCGGCCTCACCAGCTACGGCACGGGCCAGCAGGGTCTTGCCGGTACCCGGAGGGCCCACCAGCAGCACACCTTTGGGAATGCGGGCACCCAATTCAATAAACCGCTGGGGATCTTTCAGAAATTCCACAATTTCTTCCAGCTCAGCCTTTTCCTCATCGGCACCGGCCACATCGTCAAAGGACACCTTCTTTTCGGTATCCGACAGCGTGCGGGTACGGGCTTTCCCGAAGCGGGCGGGGTTGTTCGCTCCGCCACCACCGCCGCCCTGACGCCGGGCCATGAAAAACCAGAGCAGGCCAAACACCAGAACAACGATCACATAGGGCGCAAAGGAGAACCACCACGGGGCCACAAAACCTTGCGGATAGTCGTAATCCTCAAGGATTCCCGCCTCGTACTGCGCGTCGATCTGCTCGTGCATATCCCGCCAGAAAATTTCCAGGCTGGCCAGAGGGAAGACCGCTTTCTCGCTCTTGCCGTCCCCATCTTCATCCCGCAGGAGCAAGACAATTTCATCCTCTTTCGCTTCAAAATAGAGGACTTTCTCCTGATCGAACAGAGTGCGCAGCTTGGCATAGGTGGCGCTTTCGTCCTTTTCCACCTTCTGCAGCACCGAAACGGTGGACAGCAGAACCACAAAAATCAAAATGTAAAAAATCGCATCGCGCAGGCTGAATTTCTTCAAACATCAACACTTCTTTCCGGTTTGTCCGTGCCATACGCACGGTCTGTAGTTCAGCCTCCGTAGACCGACGGCTTCAGTATACCAACATAGGGGAGGTTTCTATACTTTTCTGCATAATCCAGACCGTATCCCACCACGAAGGCATCAGGAATTGTAAAGCCGCAGTAGTCGGCCGAGATGTCCTTCACCCGGCGCTCAGGCTTATCCAGCAAGGTGCACAGGCGCACCGATGCGGGCTTACGCGTCACAAGAAGTTCCAGCAGGTTGGACAGAGTGTTGCCGCTGTCCAAAATATCTTCCACCACAATGACATCTCTGCCCTCAATATTTTCCGACAGGTCCTTGATGATCTTTACCTGCCCGGAGGACACTGTGCCCTTTCCGTAGGAGGAAACCGACATAAAGTCAATGATACAGGGTCGGTCGATGGCACGGCTCAGATCGGCCATAAAGATATACGAACCGCGCAGCACGGTGATCAGAACAATTTCCTTGTCCTGATAATCCCGGGTGATCTGCGCGCCCAACTCCTTGATGCGCTGCTTCAGTTCCTCTTCGGTCAAGAGGATTCGTTCGATGTCCTGCTCACAATAGTTCATATTCTTCACTCTTTCATAAATGTGATGGAAAGTGCGCGCTCTCCCGGCCGGGCCAGGCGGGTTTCGTTTGGCCCGAAGGATGCCAACGCCAGCACGCCGTCCCCATCTGCCAGCACCGGCAACAGCTGTCGGTGTGCCAACGGGACCTTCTCGTCAATCAACAGTTTCTTAACCGTTTTTGTGCCGCGTCCCGGCAACTTGATCTGATCTCCGGTCTGACGGGGCCGCAAAATCAGAGGACCGTTTATTTTATCACAGGCCAGAAAAAAAGAATCGGGATTTTTGGAGCCGTCCGCCGGACATTCGGTCTTGCTGCATCGAATGCTCCACCCGGTATCTCCGTAACAGGTCACACCCTCCGGGCATACCAGAACCGGTTCCGGAATTTTCTCCTCGCTCCCGGCCGGGACAAACACCAACTCGTCATACATACGGCAGACGCTCACGCCGGGCAGCGACACCCGCGCCGAGGGATCCTTGGTGCGGCACAGGGCGATGACGCTCTCCAGATGGGCCGCCGAACAGTTCTCCTGTCCGACCTGCGCCAACAGCCGGCGCACTGCGCGGGGAGCCAACGCATCGGGCATTTCGCCGATAACCGATGCAGGCAGAATCACACGCTCGCCCTCCTTGCGGGCCGAGGCGTAAATCACGTTGGTTTGGGAAATCAGATAGTTCTCATCATCCCGCAGGCGTTCCAGCAGTTTGACCGAATTTTCCACAAAGCGGGGGTTCATGGCAGTCAGTTCGGGGATGATTCGATGGCGCACCCGGTTTCGGCTGTAAGTATCGTCGGCATTGGTGGAATCCTGCACATAGGGCACGCCGCAGCGGCTGCAGTAATCCTCAATGTCAGCACGGGTGGTGGTCAGAAGCGGCCGCACAATATTATCCCGCCGGGGAAGCATTCCGGTCAGTCCGGTCAATCCGCTGCCCCGGATCAGATGGAGCAGCACGGTCTCCACATTGTCATCGGCATTGTGCGCCACGGCAATCAAGTCGGCATCAACCTGCCGCGCCGTCTTCTGTAAAAAGGTATAGCGCATCTCCCGGGCGGTTTCTTCCACGCCCGTGCCCATCTCGGCTGCCCGGGCGGAAACGTCGCCCTCACCGCAGATCAGCGGGACGCCCCATTCCTGGCAGCAATCGCGGACAAACCGCTCATCCCGGTCGGACTCATCGCCCCGGAGATGATGGTTGTAATGGGCCGCCTGCAGCCGAATCCCCAAGGCTTCTTTGGCGCTGTTGAGCCAGTGGAGCAGACACATGGAATCGGCTCCGCCCGAAACGGCACACAGTACGGAAACCCCCTCCGGAATGAGGTTCCACTCAGCACAAAAAGCCGGTGCACAAAAGCTCATTTATTATTCCTCATACCGCCGCTCGATGGTACGGAAGGTGGTGAACTCAGGCAGCCACTGCAGGTCCACAACACCGGTCTCACCGTGGCGGTTCTTAGCAATCAGGCAGTTTGCGATGTTCTTGTTCTCGGTGTTCTCATCATAGTAATCCTCGCGGTGGATAAACATGACGATATCGGCATCCTGCTCAATGGCGCCCGACTCACGCAGGTCGGACAGGCGGGGCAGACGCACCTTGCCTTCCTTTTCGTTGGAACGGGACAGCTGGGACAGACAGAGCACCGGCACACGCAGCTCTTTTGCCATGACCTTCATGGCGCGGGAGATGTCAGACACCGCCTGCTGACGGTTTTCGCCGGCATACTGCTTGCCGCCGGCCGAGGACATCAGCTGCAGATAGTCCACCACAACCAGACCGAGGTTTTCCACACGGCGGCAGGCAGCGTTCATATCGGCCACCGTCAGCGTCGGGTTATCATCCAGCAGGATGTTGGTCCGGGACAGCGCGTTGGCAGCCGCGCCAATGCGTTTCCAATCCTCCATGTCCAAACCCTGTCCGGTCAGCAGCTTTTTGTTATCCACAAAGCACTCGCTGGAGATCAGACGCATGGCCAACTGCTCCTTGGACATTTCCAGCGAGAAAATGACCACCGCCTTGCCGGAGGTCTTGCCGGCGTGCAGCGCCATGTTCAGCGCCATGGAGGTCTTGCCCATACCGGGACGGGCAGCCAAAATGACCAGGTCAGAGGGGTTCAGGCCGGTCATGCGGCGATCCAGATCGGACAGGCCGGTGGACAGACCGGGAATCTCACTGCCCGAGGAGGCCAGCTCGCCCAGTCGATCATACACGTTCTGAATGGCGGCGGAAATATGCTCCAGGCCACGGGTGGCACGGCCCTGCCGAATGCCGTAGATCTTCTGCTCGGCCGCTTCCAGCACCTGAGCGCCGGTTCCCTCACCGGTTTGGACCATACCGGTCATCTCACCGGCTACTTCGGCCACCCGGCGCAGCAGCGCCTTATCCTTCACGATGGAGATGTACTCCTTCACATTGGCTGCAGTGGGTGTGATCTCCATCAATTGGAGTACGTACCGGTCGGTAATGTTCTCCTTAAAGGTTCCGTTCTGCCGCATCTGGTCCAAAACGGTGACCAGATCGATGGATGCAGACAGCTCCACCATGCGGTAAATGGTTTCATAAATTTCCCGATTCTGCCGCAGGTAGAATTCCTCCGGCTTCAGGGCGGTGACCACCTCGGGGATACAGCTTTCGTCAATAAACATGGAACCCAGCACGGCCTGTTCAGCTTCGGTGCTATGGGGCATCTGTTTGCTCAGCAATTCATCCATCGGGGCCACCTCCTTTCAAATAGTTTTGGGGAACGGTTTACTCTTCGACAACGACAACTTTGACCACGGCGTTGACATCGTGACCAAGCTTGGCCTTCAGTTCATAGCCGCCAAAGCTCTTGATAGGCTCATCCATGACCAATTTTGCCTTGTTGATCTCGATGCCGGACTGGGCCTTCAGGGCATCGGACACTTCCTTGGTGGTAACAGCGCCGAACAGACGGCCGCCGTTACCGCCCTTGGCGACAATTCGAACGGTAATCTCCTTGAGCTGCTCGGCAATGGCCTGTGCCTGCGCCTTCTCTTCGGCCAGCTTGGCGGCCTTGGCCTTCTCCTGCAGTTTCATGGTGTTCACGTTATCGGCAGTGGCCTCCACAGCCAGCTTCTTGGGAAACAGGAAGTTGCGGGCATAGCCGTCGGAAACATTAACCATCTGGCCCTTCTTGCCCTGACCCTTTACGTCCTGCTGCAAAATTACTTTCATAACTTGGTTCCTCCTTATGGGTTCTTACTCTTGTTCGAGATATTGGTTGATGGATTCGGTCAACTTCTCCACGGCATCGGTCATGGACAGACCGGGTACCTGCGCGCCGGCCGTGGCTGCGTTGCCGCCGCCGCCCAGCGCTTCCAGAATGACCTGAACGTTGACCTCACCCGTGCTGCGGGCCGAGATCACGATCTTGTCCTCGGCCGGGAACAGCACGAAGGACGTTTCAATACCGGCAATGTTCAGCAACTCGTCAGCCGCCTGCGCAGCCGTGATGCGGCTCACGGTGTGGTCCACCTGCGCGATGGCGATATCGCTGCGGTACAGCTTTGCGTTGCGGATAATGTCATAGCGGGCAATGGTGCCCTCCAGATCGTTCTGGAAATATTCCTGCACTTCGCTGGGGTCTGCTCCCGCCCGACGCAGGAAGGCCGCAGCCTCAAAGGTCCGTCCGCCGGTACGCATGGTGAAATGCTTGGTGTCCAGCACGATGCCAGCCAACAGGGCCTCTGACTCCATGCGCAGCAGATCGGCGGGCTCCAAAATGTACTGAAGCAGCTCGGCCACCAGTTCCGAGGCGGAAGACGCATAAGGTTCATGGAAGTTCAGGGCGGCATCGGCAATATAAGTGGCTGCGCGGCGATGGTGATCAATGACAGCCACCTTGTTGCAGGATTCCAACAGTTCCAGCGAAGAAACCTGCTCGGGTCGGTTGGTGTCTACCACCACCAGAAGGGATTTGCTGTCCGCATAGAGCAGTGCATCCTGCGCGGCAACAAACTTGCCGTCGTATTCCTGCAGTCCGGCCAGCCGACGGATCATGTCTTCGGCAGGAGCCGGATTGGGTTCCTTGATGATATAGGCCGGAATACCGCGCTTACGGGCAACGGCAAAAACGCCGGCAGCGGCGCCGATGCAGTCCAGATCGGCATTTTTGTGGCCCATGATAAACACTTTGGAGGCATCGGCCACCAGTTCCCCAAGCGCATTGGCCATGACGCGGCTCTTGACCTTCGTGCGTTTTTCCAACTCCTTGGTGCGGCCGCCGTAAAATTCGAAATTGAATCGGTTCTTGATGACCGCCTGATCGCCGCCGCGGGACAGGGCCATTTCGACCGACAGCGAGGCGTACTGAAGCAGCTCCTGGAAATTGTCAGCATCCACACCGACGCCGATGGACAAAGTTGCCGGAATTCCGCCGGGATTTTGGAGGTTGTGGACCGCGTCCAGAATGGGGAACTTCTCCTCCTGCAGTCTGGGCAGATGGCGGGCTTCAAAAATCAGCAGATAGCGGTCACGCTCCAGCTGAGCAAACAGGCCATTGGTTTCCTCGGCCAGCTCGCCCAATTTCTGACTGATCTCACCCACAATGGCTGCGCGGGTGTTTTCAGCCACATTTTTCAACACATCGTCATAGTTATCCACCAGCAACAGCGCCGCAACAGGACGGCTTTCGTTGTGTATTTCCCGCAGAGTGGAGTAATCGGTCACATCGATCCAGTAGGTAGTAGCCAGAAATCCGCCGCCACCCTGATCGCCGGTGTGGACCAGATGGCCGAACACGGTATAGCGCCGGTCGCCCAGTGCCACTTCTTCCGGACTCTCGTGCTTACCCTCCAGCAGCCACTTGGAAGAAAATCCGGGAACGGCGGCAGACAGTTTGGTATCAAACAGATGCTCGCGCTCGCCGGTCAGCTTCAGAAAACGGTCGTTGGACCAAATCACTTCGTCGCTGTCGGGGCGGAAAATCACCATGGGCAGGGGCGCATTGAGCATGGTATCCTTGGTGGCCGCATCCACGTTGTAGGAGACCGAATCAATGTACTTCAGGATCTCCTTGCGGCGATGGGCGGTTCCCTGCCGGAAATAGATATAAACAGCAGCGGTAATCACCGCTTCTACGGCAGCCAGAATATAGTTGTGAGTCACAGCGGCAGCCACAGCAAACAGCAGCATAACGATGAAATAAAGCCGCATACCCGGTTCCAGCAACCGGGACAATTTCTTTCGGTTCAAATCGTCGCCTCCTCATTCAGGATGCTTCTATGTGCGTATAAGCGCACCAAGATACATTATTATACCAAACCAAAGCGTGAAATACAAGCAAAAGAAGGTTGCTTTTGACCTGTTTTGCACCGTCAAAAGCAACCTTCTCAACTCGTTGTTTTATTTTGCGCGGAATACATGAATACGGAAGCCGGCGCTCACCTTCAACCCCTCCAACGCATGCAAGCGCTCCACGCCCGCCTTGGGTGTTTTCCAGCAGTAGGGCGTCATCCGGAACAGGTCCTGCAGCGCCGGCGCGTCCAGTTCCATGGTGAATTCCACCGGCAGAATGGTTTCGTAAGAAAAGCCGTCATAGGCTGTCTCTTCTTCGGCATTTTCATAAGGATTTTCGTAAAGCACCTGCTTCAGTTCCCACAGGTGCTTTGCCCCCGGAACCACGTACAGGAAAGATCCCTCCGGACGCAGTACACGGCGAAATTCCTCGGCTGCCAACGGAGAAAAGCAATTGATCAGCATATCCACCGAACGGCCGGCCACCGGAAGGTGATAGACCGAGGCCACGGCAAACTCCGCCTCTTTGGTGCGGCGGGCCGCTTTTTTCAGGGCAGAACGGGACAGATCCACGCCGGCAGCCCGGTCCGTCAATCCATTGCCCCGCAAGGCTTCGCATACGCCGGCAGTGTACCAGCCCTCACCACAGCCGGAGTCCAGCACCGCGGCCGGTTTTTTCTCCAGAACAAGGGCCGCCAGGGCATCCCGCAGCGGAGCATAATGCCCACCCTCCAGAAAACGGGTGCGGGCCGTCACCATGTCCTTATCGTCGCCGGGATCCTTGACGTGTTTTTTGTTGGCAGGCAGCAGGTTTACATAGCCTTCTTTGGCCACGTCATAGCAATGCCGCTTGGGACAGGTATAACTCTTTTCCTCCCGTTCCAGCGGCTGACCACAGATGGGGCAGCAAAACAAACTTGGCATACTTCACGCTCGCTCCTTTGGCTTTTCGCACCTTCTCTTGTGCTTTGAGTGTAGCACGAAGGGCCGTTTTCTGTCAACGAAACCGCCAATCAGCATGGGTTTCGTCGGTTTTCCCCTTGCGTTGACAGAAAAATATGATATACTTGATTAGTTAAACATCATTATAATATAAGGAGTCTGCAATGATTACAGTCACCGACCTGAGTTTGAATTACAGCGGCCAGCCGCTCTTTTCCCACGTGGATCTGCAGTTTGTCAAGGGCAACTGCTATGGCATCATCGGTGCCAACGGCGCCGGCAAGTCCACCTTCCTGAAGATCCTGTCCGGCGAGTTGGAATCCACCTCCGGCGAGGTTCACATTCTGCCCAACACCCGCATGTCCATTCTAAAGCAGGACCAGAACGCCTACGACGCCTACACCGTCATGGACACCGTCATCATGGGCAACCAGCGCCTGTACGACATCGGACAGGAAAAGAACGCCCTGTACGAGAAGGAAGAAATGACCGAGGAAGACGGTCTGCGCGCCTGCGTGCTGGAGGAAGAGTACGCCGAGTTGGGCGGCTGGGAAGCCGAGTCGGACGCATCCCGCATTCTGCAAGGTCTGGGCATTCCCGTTTCCATGCACTACGACAGCATGGAGACCATGGACGGCCGTCTGAAGGTGAAGGTTCTGCTGGCTCAGGCGTTGTTTGGTAACCCCGACATCCTGATGATGGATGAGCCCACCAACAACCTGGACATTAACGCCATCAACTGGCTGGAAGACTTCCTGCTGGACTTTGAAGGCACTGTCATCGTGGTCAGCCACGACCGCCACTTCCTGAACACCATCTGCACCCACATCGTGGACATCGACTACAACAAGATCAAGATGTACGTGGGCAACTACGACTTCTGGTATGACGCCTCTCAGCTGATGCAGAACCTGATGAAGGCTCAAAACAAGAAGAACTCCGAGAAGATCAAGGAACTGCAAGACTTTATCTCCCGCTTCTCGGCCAACAAGTCCAAGTCCAAGCAGGCTACCGCACGCCGCAAGCTGCTGGACAAAATCAGTCTGGAAGAGATTCCCGCCTCTTCCCGCCGCTATCCCTGGGTGGGCTTCAGCCCCGACCGCGAGGTAGGCAAAGACATCCTGTTTGTCACCGATGTGTCCAAGACTGTGGACGGCGTCAAGGTACTGGACAAAGTCAGTTTCATCGTGCAGCACGGCGACAAGATCGCCTTTGTGGGTGACAACGAAAACGCCCATACTGCTCTGTTCAAGATTCTGACCGGCGAGTGGGAGCCCGACGAGGGTGATGTCAAGTGGGGCCAGACGGCTACCTTCTCCTACTTTCCCAAGGACAACACCGAGTTCTTCCATAACTGCGATCTGAACCTGGTAGAGTGGCTGCGTCAGTTCTCTTCCGACCCCATGGAAAGCTACCTGCGCGGCTTCCTCGGCCGTATGCTCTTCTCGGGCGATGAGGTCTACAAGCCCGTCAAGGTGCTGTCCGGCGGCGAAAAGGTCCGCTGCATGCTGTCCCGTATGATGCTGTCCGGCGCCAACGTGTTGCTGCTGGATCAACCCACCAACCATCTGGATCTGGAGTCTATTGCCGCCGTCAACAACGGCCTGGAGGCCGTCAAGTGCAATGTGCTGGTCTCCTCGCATGACCACCAGCTGGTGCAGACCGTCTGCAACCGCATCTTCGATTTCACCGAGGATGGCAAGCTCATCGACAGACGCATGAGCTATGATGAATATCTGGAGAGTATTGCACAACAATGAGTTCGATTCTGATTGTCTATGCCATTGCGATCAACCTTCTGGCCTTCAGTCTGATGGGCACCGACAAAGCCAACGCCCGCCAGAACAAGCGGCGCATCCCCGAAGTCACGTTGTTTCTTGTCGCCCTTCTGGGCGGCAGTCTGGGTTCCGTCATCGGAATGCGTTTTTTCCGCCACAAGACCAAGCACTGGTACTTCGCGGTGGGCATGCCCCTGATTCTGGTCCTCCAGCTGGCCGTTCTTTTCTGGCTGGCCCGCTGAACCTATGACCCAATTTACCGAAAGAAGGATTGTCCATGTTTCATGTGATCCTGCCAATTTTGCTTGCCCTTGTGGGCGGTGTCGGCGGATTTCTTCTGCGGCGCCGGGAACTGGCCACCATATTTGACTCCAACGGCCTTCCCACCTTGTGGAGTACCCCCACACTGCTTCTGATTGCCCTGAGTGTGGCGGTTGCCGTGGTCCTGATTTTGCTGGTCCGCAAGCCTGCGCACACACCGACCGACTATACCGAAGGCTTTTCCGCTCAGAACAACTGGCTTTATCTGATGGTAATGGCCTTTTCCGCCTGCGCTCTGCTGATGGCCGGTATTCTGGGCCTGCGCTCCCGTGTGATGTTTGGGTCCGGCCAGATTCTTTCCTCTCTGACCGACCTTTTGTGCCTTTTGTCCTTCTTCTGCGTGCTGTCGGCCGCACTGGACAATTTCCGCGGTTCAACCCCCCGCTTCAACCTGCTTCTGCTGGCCCCGGGCTACACCTTCTGTTTCTGGCTGGTGTGCTCCTATCAAAAGCAGGCCGCCGATCCGGTGGTTCTGGATTTCGTGTATCAGCTGCTTGCCATTATCTGCTCGCTGATCGGCATGTATTTCTCGGCCGGCTATTCCTTTGGCCGTCCCAAGTTCCGCCGTTGCGCCGTGTTCAGTCTGCTGGGCATTTTCTTCACTTTGGTGACCCTGGCAGAGCCCCACAGTCTGACCGACCGACTCATGTTCCTGTTCGCCCTGCTGTATCAGCTGGCCAATGTGACCGTCCTGCTGTACCGCACCTATCGTTTCAACCCCCCGACAAAATCTGTCGAAAAGAATACCACTCAGGAGGTAACCCCGGATGAGTAAGAAATTTTATATCACCACCCCCATTTATTATCCCTCGGATAAGCTGCACATCGGCCACACCTACTGCACCGTGGCCACCGACGCCATGGCCCGCTACAAGCGCCTGACCGGTTATGACGTCATGTTCCTGACCGGCACCGATGAGCACGGTCAGAAGATCGAGGACAAGGCCGCTGAAGCCGGTGTGACTCCCCAGCAGTTTGTGGACAACATCGTGCAGGGCGAGCGCGGCATTCTGGACCTGTGGAAGCTGATGAACATCTCCAACGACCGCTTCATCCGCACCACCGACGATTACCATGTGGCCGCCATTCAGAAGATCTTCAAAAAGATGTATGACAACGGCGACATCTACAAGGGCACATACAAGGGCAAGTACTGCAAACCCTGCGAGTCCTTCTGGACCGAGAGCCAGCTGGTGGACGGCAAGTGCCCCGACTGTGGCCGTGAGGTGCAGGATGCCGAGGAGGAAGCATACTTCTTCCGTCTGTCCAAGTACGCCGACAAGATCCAGGACCTGCTGGAAAACACCGACTTCCTGGAACCCCGCTCCCGCGTACACGAGATGGTCAACAACTTTATCAAGCCCGGTCTGGAAGACCTGTGCGTCAGCCGCACCTCCTTCACCTGGGGTGTGCCCGTGGACTTCGATCCCGGCCATGTGGTCTACGTGTGGATCGACGCTCTGAGCAATTACATCACCGCTCTGGGCTATGAGAACGACAAATACAACGATTACGCCGAATTCTGGCCCGCCGATGTGCATTTTGTGGGCAAGGAAATCGTGCGCTTCCACTCCATCATCTGGCCCGCCATGCTCATGAGCATGGGTGAGCCCCTGCCCAAGAAGGTCTTTGGCCACGGCTGGCTGCTGCTGGACGGCGGCAAGATGTCCAAGTCCAAGGGCAACGTGGTGGACCCCTACATTCTGGCCGAGAAGTTCGGCGTGGATGCTCTGCGTTTCTTCCTGCTGCGCACCTTCCCCTTCGCCAGCGACGGCAACTTCTCCAACGAATCTCTGATCCAGACCATCAACGTGGATCTGGCCAACGATCTGGGCAATCTGCTCAGCCGCACCACCGCCATGGCCGGCAAGTACTTTGGCGGCACCCTGCCCGCCGGCCGCAAGGCCGATGCCCTGGATGACGAGTTGGTAGCCATGGCCTCCGAGCTGCGCGGCAAATACGAAGAGCACATGGAAAAGTACGCCTTCCAGAACGCTCTGGCTGAGGTGTTCAAGGTCATTCAGCGTGCCAACAAGTACATTGACGAAACCGCCCCCTGGGTTCTGGGCAAGGACGTGGCTGCCAACGGCGACCGTCTGGCCAGCGTGCTGTACAACCTGCTGGAGACCACACGCATCTGCGGCGTACTGCTGACTCCCTTCATGCCCGAAAGCATGACCAAACTGTTTGACCAGCTGGGCGCCTGCGAAGACTGCCGCACCTGGGAGTCCGCCGCAAACTGGGGCAGCCTGAACCCCACCGTCACGGTCACAAAGGGCGAAAATCTGTTCCCCCGTATTGATATGGAGAAGGCTCTGGCCGAGCTGGAGGAGGCCCGTCTGGCCGCCATGCCTCCCGTCAAACCCACTGTCGAAACCGAACCCTTCGCCGAGGACGTGGATTTTGAAACGTTCTGCAAATCTGACTTCCGTGCCGTCAAGGTCAAGGACTGCCAGGCTGTCAAAAAGTCTAAGAAGCTGCTGCAGTTCACTCTGGACGACGGTTCCGGCGTGGACCGACAGATCCTGTCCGGTATCGCCCAGTTCTACAAACCCGAAGATTTGGTGGGCAAGACGCTGGTTGCCATCGTCAACCTGCCTCCCCGCAAGATGATGGGTCTGGACTCCTGTGGCATGCTGATTTCCGCCGTGCACAAGGAAAATGACGAGGAGCGTCTCAACCTGCTGATGGTGGATGACGCCATCCCCGCCGGCGCAAAACTGTGTTGATTCTCCGCTATGTACGAGTATAAATATGTAATGCTGGACACCGGCGGAGGTTTCTGGTTTGGCAATCGCGCAGCCGAACACCAGCAGATCATTAACGAACACGCCGCCCATGGCTGGCGCTATGTGGGCTTCATCCCCCTGACCTTCACCAGCCACGGCGGAATCAGTTCCATGGATCTGATTTTCGAGCGACCCGTCCAGGAGAGTTGATTATGCCAATTTTCGACACACACGCCCACTATTACGACGATGCCTTTGATGCCGACCGGGACCAACTGCTTTCCTCTTTGCCCTCCAAGGGCGTGGAACTGATCGTTTGCCCCGGCTGTGATGTGGAATCGTCGCAGGCCTGTATTGATTTGGCCGCAAAATACGATTACATTTACGCCGCTGCAGGTTTTCATCC
The DNA here is from genome assembly GCA_045595705.1 of Oscillospiraceae bacterium. Lineage (GTDB taxonomy): Bacteria > Bacillota > Clostridia > Oscillospirales > Oscillospiraceae > JAJPXI01. Next base: position 41,102 of record JAZOBA010000116.1, on the reverse strand, counting down.
CGAAAACCTGCAAGGCATAACCCTGTCCGATGTGGACAAGATCCGCGCCCTCTGCTCCGCTCCCAAGGTGGTGGCCGTGGGTGAGATCGGACTGGACTATTACTGGGTAAAGGAGAAGGACGAACGTGCCTTTTCCCGGGAAATGTTTGATGCGCTGCTCTCCTTGAGCGAAGAGTTGAATCTGCCCGCCATCGTTCATGACCGGGATGCCCACAAGGACACCCTGGACATTGTGCGCGCCCACCCCAATGCCCGGGGTGTGTTCCACTGCTATGCCGGCAGTCTGGAGGATGCCAAGGTTCTGGTAGATTTGGGTTGGATGATCTCTTTCACCGGCAACATTACCTTCCACAACGCCCGCCGGGCACCCGAAATTCTGAAGTGGCTGCCGATGGAGCATCTCATGCTGGAAACCGACGCACCCTACATGGCTCCCGAGCCCTTCCGCGGCAAGCGGTGCGACTCCTCGCTGATTCCGTATTCCGCCGCCAAGGTGGCCGAGTGCAAAGGCAATATTACCGCCGAGGAAGTACTGCGCATCACCTGCGAAAACGGCAAGAAATTTTTCCGCATCGGAGGATGAATCCATGCAGACCATCTCCTATGAATACGAAGGTTCTCTGTACGTCAACCTGACCAACCGCTGCAACTGCGCCTGCGTGTTCTGCCTGCGCCACAACGGCCACAAGGGCAGTATCTACGCCGACGACCTGTGGCTGGAGCACGAACCCACCCGGCAGGAAGCGCTGAACGACCTGCTCAAGCGGGATCTGGCAAGCTATCCCGAAATTGTGTTCTGCGGTTTCGGTGAGCCCTCCTACCGCATCGATGACATTCTCTGGCTGGTGGATGAGATGAAAAAGGCGGTCCCCGCGCTGCCTCCCATCCGAATCAACACCAATGGCCATGCCAATCTGATCCACGGGCGGGATGTCACTCCCGATCTGGCCGGCCGCATTGACGTGCTGTCCATCTCTCTGAATGGCTCCACCTGCGAAGAGTATGTGAAGGTTACCCGCCCTCAGGCCGGCGCTGCCGCATGGGACGCCATGCTGGACTTTACCCGCAAGGCCGCAAAGGTGGTCCCCCAGGTCAAAATGACCATTGTCAACAAGGATAAAACCCCCGAGGAAATCGAGGCCTGCCGTGCCATGTGCGAAGGGCTGGGTGCCGTTCTCCGCGTGCGGGAATACATCCCCGATTAAACCGCCAAATAAACGCCCTTGCCGGATTCTTCTTTTCGAATCCGGCAAGGGTTTTTTGTTACCGATTATCAGAAAATTGTAATCTTTTTCGTGTTGTTTTTTTCATCGTTTTATGTCATAACTTAAGATAGCCCAAAAGGACCAAAATTCAGGGATTTTCCCCTTACAAGGAGGGTCGATAATGCGAGCCGTTTTGCGAATGATCACAACTGCATTTTTCCTCCTGTGCCTGCTTGCGGTACCCTCGCTGGCCACCGAAGCATCCTACACCGACACGGTCACCGAAACGGTGGAAGTTTCCAATCCCCAACGCCTGTTTGACGGGAGCAGAAGTTCCTACACCCGCATTTCCGAGGGCTCTTCGATTACCCTCTCCCGGCCCGATGGCATTGCCGCCCTTTACATTGAATTTGACCGCACCCCTCAGCCTTGGACACTGACCGACCCCTCAACCAGCCGAACGCTCCCTTGCGGGCAGAACGCCTTTCTCCATGAATTTGTGGATGTTTCCGCCCTGTTTGACGCACTGCCGGACACGCTGATTCTGACCTTCCCGGCCGGCACCGTCATCGCCGATATTTACGCCTTTTCTGCCGGCGATCTGCCCCACTGGGTACAGACATGGAATCCGCCCTGCGAACAGGCTGATTTGCTGCTGCTCTCTTCCCACTCTGACGATGAACAGCTGTTTTTCGCCGGTGTGCTGCCCTATTATGCCGTGGAGCGGCAGCTCAACGTACAGGTGGCCTATGTGGTGCAGCACTTTGAGGCATGGGGCGCCCCCGACCACCAGCGTCCCCATGAGCAGCTGGACGGCCTTTGGGCGGTGGGTATTCGAAACTACCCGGTTATGTCGGATTTCCCCGACCTGTATTCTGAATCCAAGGACCGCGCCGCCGCCTTTTCGGCAGCCCAAAAGGTCTACGAAAATGCAGGTGTTACATACGAGGATTTTGTCAGTTACATCACCCTGTGCATCCGCCGATTCAAGCCGCTGGTGATGGTCTCTCACGACCTGAACGGCGAGTACGGCCATGGCACCCACGTGTATGCCGCCGCCGCTTTGACCGATGCTATCACTCTGTCTGCCGACCCGACCCAATATCCCGACAGCGCTGCCGCATTCGGCCCCTGGACGGTGGAAAAGACTTATCTTCATCTCTATCCCGAAAACCAAATCACCATGGACTGGGACACCCCCTTGAATAGCTTGGGGGGCAAATCTCCCTTCGAGGTCACGCAGGAGGGTTTCGCCTGCCATAAGAGCCAGCACTGGACCTGGTTTTACCGGTGGATTTACGGCACTGCCGACGCTCCCATTACCAAAGCCACTCAGGTGCGGGGCTATTCTCCCTGCCGTTACGGTCTGTACAACACCAAGGTTGGCCCCGATGTGGCGGGCGGCGATTTCTTTGAAAATGTAGAGACTTACGCCCAGCGTGCCGCGAGAGCCGAAGCCGAGGCCAAGGCCGCCGAGGAGGCCGCCCGACTGCAGGCCGAAGCCGAAGCGCGCGCCAAGGCCGAAGCCGAAGCAGCCAAACAGGCGCAGGCAGAAGCAGCTGCCAAGGTGCAGGCCGAGGCAGAAGCCCGGGCCAAAGCCGAGGCCGAGGCACAGGCTGCTCAGGTGGAAGCTCTGCGCCGGGCCCACAACCGCCGGGCGACCATTTCCCTCGCCATTGTTGCAGTTCCGTGCATCACGGTGTTGCTCCTTGCTTTTCTGCGCCGACGCAGAAAAAACTGATTTTGATTGAAAGGAGGGTATTTAACATGAATCCGGTTTCGGTCATCATTCCTGCTTACAAACCCGATCAGAAGTTAATAAAGACCCTCTCCGATCTGGTTGAAGCCGGCTTTTCCGACATTCTGGTAGTGGATGACGGCAGCGGCGAAGCATTTTCTTCGATCTTCGCTCAGGTGTCCACCATGCCGCAGTGCACCCTGCTGCGCCATCCGGTCAACCGGGGCAAAGGCGCTGCTTTGAAAACTGCCATGGCCTTCTTTCTGGACAACCGCCGGTCACAGGTCGGTGTGGTCACCGCCGATGCCGACGGACAACATCTCGCAAAAGACATTGCCGCCGTGGCTTCCGCCATGGGCGAGAGTGGAAATATCGTGTTCGGTGTCCGAAATTTTTCTGACCCTCTGGTGCCCCCTCGCAGCAAGGCCGGAAACAAGATCACCATCGGCGTATTCCGCCTGTTCTTCGGCATGAAACTCCGCGACACTCAGACCGGTCTGCGCGCTTTCCCCCGCAGCTATCTGCCCGAAATCATGGGGGCCAAGGGCGATCGCTATGAATTTGAAACCGAAATGTTCTTTGTCATCAAGAAGCACAAACTCCCCTTTGACGAAGTCGAAATCACCACCGTTTACCTTGAGGACAACCAGTCCTCCCACTTCCGTGTGGTGCGGGACAGCATTCGCATTTACTCCCTGATTATAAAATATCTGTTCAGTTCGGTGGGTGCCGCAATTGTCGATGAAGGCGCCTTTTTCCTGTTCAAAAAACTGTTGGGATCAGCCGCCCTTCTGTTTGGATTTCTTCCCACCACCTTTTTAGCCGCCTTTTTTGCCCGCGTCATCTCCTCGCTGATCAATTATCTGGTCAACGCCAAAGTGGTCTTTGACGGCAAAACCAACAAGCAGACCCTGCTGCGCTACTACATCCTTGCCGTGGCGCAGATCCTTGTGTCGGCCGCCGCAGTGTTCCTGTTTGAACATCTGCTTTCCGTCTCTTCCGCCTTCCTGTCCACTTTGATCAAAATTGTGGTGGACACGGTTCTGTTCTTCTTTAGTTTCCGTATTCAGCACATCTGGGTTTTCAACGACACCACATCCCCCGCAGAAAGGAATTGCGTGCGATGAAACAACGCAGGGTCTCCTTCCGACTGATCTATCTGATTTATATTCTCGTCCTCGCCGCGCTGGTTACTGCCGCGGTGCTGTACGTGCGCGCCCTTTTGTTTGACTACGAGGCCTCCCAGCCCGAGCATCATGTACAAACGGCCGTCTCCCAGCTGGTCTCCGATGCCGGAAGCGAAGAATTTTGGGCCAAGTACAATCTGCCCGCCGTGACCACCGGACCCTTTGAGCAAAACCGTGATGTTAAGGCCGAATATTTGGCCCTGTTTGATGCGGATTCCCTGACCTTCGCGCAGACTGGAAGTTCCGAAGATGAACTGCTCTATACCGTGACACGGGACGGATTCCCCCTTGCGGAAATCAAGTTGAAGGCCGCCGGACCCGCCGTGACCAAGCTGGCTGTGCTGAGTATGCGGGAGTGGGCCGTGGAATCGGTCACCCCCATTCTGGAACCCCGCAACTATTCTCTGAATCTTCCCAACTCCTTTTCCGTAACCGTCAATGGCTCACTTCTGACCGCTGAACACGGTGCTCCCAAGGGAGAACGCCAGACCGAATACACCCTGTCCGGGCTGTATCTTTCTCCTGATTTTGTCATTACTGACCGCAATGGAGTCCAGGCCGACTATACCTTGAAAAATGGCCGGGTCCTGGTGGAGTTTTTCGACTATTCTTTGACCCTTCCTTCCGCTTTGGCGGTGGAAATCAACGGTCAGCCGGCTGAGGGAACTTCCGTCGGTGACGGTTTAATTCTCTATGACATTGCGACTTTGACCAAGCCAGCCGTTTGCATCCGCGATGATTACGGCAACAGCGTGAATTACGAGGGCGGCAGTGAGCTTCCTCTGACCTACGCCTGCATCACCACCGACAGCCGCCACACCGTTCGGGTAAACGGAAACACCGTACCCGAACACCGCATTTCCACCCGGGAGAACCCCGAGTACGCCCCCCTTGTCGACCTTGTGGACGGTCTTCCTGCCATTGGTGAGTACACCATCGCCGTATTGCAGGAAAACGCCGAACTTTCGGTTGCCGACCAACTGGGCAACCCCATCCCTCTGGAGGGTGATTCGACCCGATATGACCTGACCGACCATGCTATCCGCCTGGACGCAGTACCCGAAGAGGTCTCCTATCAGGTGGATGTCCTGCAGATCGCCCAAAACTGGAGCATGTTCATGACCAACGATCTGCCCTTTGCCCAGCTCAAGAAAGATCTGATCGCCGACTCTTACCAGTACAAGGTGGCCGTCAAGTATGCCACCGGCATCGATATCCAATACACCAGCAAGCACACGCTGGCCAATCCGGCCTTTACCGAAAACAAGGTGACTAACTTCACGTGGATCACCGAGAACTGTTTCTCTGTGGACATTTCCTTCGTGAAGCATATGCGCCTGTATTACGGCGCCATGGTGGACGACCCCATGAACGACCGATTCTACTTTGTTTTCTGTGACGATACCGACAACGGTGTGAACGACCCCGCCTGGAAGCTGGCCGGCATGAAGGAGATTGTATGATGCAGGAAACCAAAACAAAAAAAAGCATTGGCCGCATCATCGGAAAGACGGTTGTTCGGTTGGTTGCCGTTGTGCTGACCTTTGTGGTTGCCGTGGCTGCCACCCTGCTGCTTTCACTGAATCTGATCTGCTCGGACACCTTTCCCTCGGCCCAGCAGATGTTTGTCACTACCATTTTGGAAACCGGGCAGCTGAAATTTCTGGCCTCCTGGTTCCTGGATGCCGACGAGATTCAGGCCATTGTGGACCAGAATTCCATGAAGGACCTCAATGCCGAAGTGGATACTGATCTGATTCAGATTGGCGGCACTTCCGGAAGTGTCTCGGTTGGCGGCAACGAACAAATTCCCGAAGTTCAGCCGCAGCAGGACATTGAAATCGTGGAAGTGGCCGGTTCCACCTACACCGGCACTATGATGATTGTCAAAGACCCTTCCCGCATCAGTCTTGCCACCATCTATCCCTGGCGTGATGTGGGCGTGACGCTGGACAAACTGGTCACCTCCAACGGTGCCATCGCCGGTATCAACGGAGGCCTGTATGACTCCACCAACAACACCGGCGGCAAACCCTACGGTGTCATCGTCTCCAATGGGGAGATCCAGTTCAACGAGCCCCACAAGTGGCCCGGTCTGGTGCTCATCGGTTTTGACGAAAATCACATCCTGCAGATCATTGACATCGACGGAATGAAGGCCGAAGAGGTGGAAACGCTCATCCGGGAGCGCAAAATCCGCGATGCCGTCACCTTCCAGGAAGAAGCCAGCGACGCCAACAACCATTTCGTGCAGCTGATCATCAACAACGAAGCCCGGCAGATGCACGGCTCGGGCAGCGGTCTGAACCCCCGCACTGCCATCGGGCAGCGCGCCGACGGCTCGGTACTGCTGTTTGTCACCGATGGACGCGGTAAATCGGGCCATCTGGGCGCCTCCAGCAGTGATTTGATTCAGGTCATGCAGCAGTTCGGCGCCGTCAACGCCGCCAATCTGGACGGCGGCAGCTCCTCCTGCATGTACTACGACGGAGAATATCTGATGACCAGCGTGACCTTCTATTATTCCAATTCCTCCTGGAAGCTTCCCGCCGGTTTTATCGTACAATAAGCAACGGAGGCCTACCCAATTTGGGTAGGCCTCCGTTTTTTGTGAAATTACTTTTCCCTGAGATTGTCCATGTTCACGCCGATTACATTGCGTCCTCTATGGTACAGAACACGGTTGATGATCTGTCCGTCTCCGGTCATGGTGGGCTTTTTCTCCCATGTCAGGGGCACATCCTGTCCCCAGAAGCTGGGCATCTCGCAGGGAACCGCCGTTCCGGCCAGAACATCTTCCATGATTGCAATGGCATTGGGCAGACAGTCATCGCCCAGCGGCATACCCAGCGCACGGAAGTCATGGTGGCCGTTGTAAATGCGGTCATACTGATCGCTCAAATCCTGCAGACGTTTCATGTAGCGCACGGTGGTTTCCACCGGAATGGCACCAATGCCCAGATTGTAATTCAGCGCATCGCCGCAGAACAGGGACCGGGTCTGGTGATCCAGAAATACCATCTCACCGGCAGAATGGCCCGGGCATTCATACGCGGTAACAATGCGGCCACCGCCCAGATCGAATTCCTGCCCATCATACAGGTCGTGAATAACCGGTTCGTTCCCGTACTCCTCCGGCTCACGTATGTCCACATTCAAGTCAAAGGGATACAGGTTGAACATGGTGAAATAGCCGCCGATGCTGCTTTTCTGACGGCGGGCAATGCGTTCAATATCCCATTTCCGGCGTGCGGTATCCTGCGGGATCGGCTTGTCCCGATCCTTAGGGTGGATCCAGATTTCATCAAACTGGCGGGCATTTCCGGTGTGGTCAATGTGGCCGTGGGTAATGACCACGATCAGCGGTTTGTCGGTGATCGTCTCAATCGCGCCACGCAGGTCACCAATACCCATACCGCAGTCGATCAGCATAGCCTTCTCGGTACCCTCCAGCAAAAAGATGCTGGCGCAGTCAAATTCATCAATTTCCCATGTGCCCTTATCAAACTGTACCATAGGGAAGAGTTTGGTCAGCATACTACCCCTCCTTGTTGTCTTTTGCTTCAGTATATCACATTTGCCGTTTTGTGGCTATACAAAAAACCGTTCACTCTTTGGAGTGAACGGTTTTTTATCAGTCCACTTTTACGACCCAACCGTAGGGATCGTCGATCTTTCCCCACTGAATTCCGGTCAGCGTGTCGTACAGCCGGCGGGTCAGCGGCCCGGTCTCGCCGCCGTTGATGATCACGTGGCGCTCACCCCAGCCCATCTCACCCACGGGGGAAATCACGGCCGCAGTACCGGATCCCCACGCCTCCTCCAGCTTGCCGGCCTCGGCGGCGGCAAAGAGTTCCTCGGCGGAGATCAGGCGCTCTTCCACCTCATAGCCCCAACTGCGCAGCACTTCCAGGCAGGAACGGCGGGTAATACCGGGCAGAACCGAACCGGTCAGCATGGGGGTGACCACCTTACCATCGATTTTGAACAGCACGTTCATGGAACCTACTTCTTCAATGTACTTGCGCTCCACACCGTCCAGCCAGAGAACCTGCGCATAACCGCTTTGAGCGGCGCGCTCACCGGCACGGATGGAGGCAGCGTAGTTGCCGCCGCACTTGGTGTAACCGGTGCCTCCCTTGACGGCACGGACATCGTCCTGTTCCACATAAATACGCACCGGGTTAATGCCCTCGGCATAGTAAGCGCCCACCGGGCAGCAGATAATGCAGAAAATGTAGGTGTGAGATGCGTGAACCCCCAGACTGTTATCCGTGGCGATTACAAAGGGACGAATATATAAAGACGTCTCGGGCTCATCAGGCACCCAGCCCCTGTCGGTGCGGACCAGAGCCTTGACACCTTCCACAAAGAGTTCTTCGGGAATCCTGGGGATACACAGACGCTCGCAGGAATCGTTCATGCGGCGAGCATTGTCGTAAGGGCGGAACAGCTGTACACTGCCATCGGCAGTGCGGTAAGCCTTCATTCCCTCAAAAACTTCCTGCGCATAGTGGAACACCATGCAGGAGGGGTCCAGCGGTAGGGGAGCATAGGGAACAACGCGGGGATCGTACCAACCCTTTCCCGTCTCGTAATTGAGCAGGAACATATGGTCGGTGAAGTATTTTCCGAAGCCCAGATTCTTGAAGTCGGGCTTTTCTTTCGGCTGGGTTGTTTTTGTAATCCGGATGGTTTCCATAGTCGGGGCCTCCTGCTTAAAAAATGCGTGATTATTTTGTAATTATAGCAGAGCGAATTTTCCTGTCAACGGCAAATCCACTCATGCCCAAGTACCTTCCGCCACCACATAGGCGCTGCCGCCCACAAGGATGGTGAAGGTTCCGTCATTCTCCTCGGCATGGATTTTCAGCACCGAGGGGCGGCGCGCTTCGGCACCCTGATACACGGTGTAGTCCAGCTTTTTCCCGCTGTCCAACACATCATGCTTCAGCAGATAACCGGCCAGATCTCCGTTGGCACTGCCTGTGGCGGGGTCTTCCAAAAAACCGGTGTCATCCATAAACACGCGCACCTTCAGCTCGTTTTGGCTCTCCACCGAGAACATCAGCAGGCTGCACTTGTCGTGCTCAAGGAAGAAATGCTCAAAGCGCTCATGGTTGACCCGGCACTGTTTGACGGCATCGGCATTTACCATAGGAATCAGATAAGCCGCCAGTCCGGTGGAGACCCACTGGATGGGAAAATCATCCCGAATCAAATCGGCATCCACCGACAGGATCTCGGCCAAGATGTGCTTATCCACCACTTCACCGTACTCAGGAGGATTCTGACTCATGATCAGGGTATCACCCTCCACGGCCACGGGGATCTGTCCGGCGTTCAGATTCAGTACCACGCGATCGGTCTGGCCCTGCTCAAGGTACTTCCAGATGATATAGGCGGTTCCCAGTGTGGGGTGACCGGCAAAGGGCACCTCGGTATCGGGGGTAAAAATGCGTACGCGATAGCCGCCGTCAGCCTGCTTTCCGGAGCAAATGAAGGACACCTCGCTGAAGTGCATCTCCAGCGCGATCTGCTGCATTTCTTCGGTGGACAATTCCTCCTCCGGCAGGAACACTGCCAGCTGATTGCCCTGATACTTCTGCTGCGCGAAACAATCCACAATGTAGAACTTCATAACGCCGCCTCCCCATTTTTTCTGATTCTATCATGCTCTGATCGCAAATGCAACGCCGCCTTGCGTTTCAAAACATTCTATGGTATATTGAAATGTAATATAGAAATATATAAAAGGAACGATACTATGGAAATCAACGGCGAAATCGTCAACGAAATCGTAATGTACGACCAACTTGGCCTGTCCGAACCCATTATGAAAGCTCTGGCCAAGAAGGGATATAAGCAGGCCACTCCTGTGCAGGGCGGCTCCATCCCCTATTTTATGCAGTGGAAGGACGTCATTGCCAAGGCCCCCACCGGCACCGGCAAGACCTTTGCCTTCGGCATTCCCATGGTGGAGCACATCAATCCGGAATCCAATGACATTCAGGGTCTGGTGCTGGCTCCCACCCGTGAACTGGCCATTCAGATCCAGGATGAACTTCGTGACCTGTGCCAGTTCAAAGAGGGTGTGCGCACCATATGCCTGTACGGCGGCGCCCCCATTGACAAGCAGATCACCGCATTGAAAAAGCGTCCCCAAATCGTAGTGGCTACCCCCGGCCGCCTGATGGACCACATGAAGCGACGCACTGTCCGTCTTGATAAGGTAGAAACCGTGGTTTTGGACGAGGCTGACCGCATGCTGGACATGGGCTTTGTCCGTGATGTGACCCACATTCTGGACAAAATGCCCCAGCGCAAAAATCTGGGCATGTTCTCGGCCACCATTTCCCGGGAAGTTATGGACATTTCGTGGGTATACCAGCGCGACCCTGTGGAAATCACCGTGCAGGCCGACGAGCAGAACAAGCCCGACATCAAGCAGTACCGCATTCATCTGGACGGCCGCGACGAAAAGTTGGCTGCCATGGAGCGCATCCTGATCGCCGAGGGCTATGACCGGGCCATCGTGTTCTGCAACACCAAGAACATGACCGACCGGCTGACCGGTCTTTTGAACATGAAGGGTTTTACCGCCCAGTGCCTCCACGGCGACATCCAGCAGCGCGTTCGCGAACGCACTCTGCAAGCATTCCGCAGCGGTAAACTGAAGTTGCTGGTGGCCACCGATGTGGCCGCCCGCGGTCTGGATATCGACGACGTCGATGCCGTCTTTAACTACGATGTGCCCGATGAACTGGAATATTACATCCACCGCATCGGCCGCACCGGCCGTGCCAAGCGTCACGGCGTGGCCTACTCGCTGGTGTCCACCGTTACCGAGGGAGTCCGTCTGGATGAAATCGCGAGAAACACCCATTCCGACATCGAGGCTCTGAAATTTGACGAGGACGGCTGCCTTGTTCCCCTGAACGAAGAAAACTAAATCCATTCTGAAACGGAGGTTTTTATCATGAACGAACCCAAGAAACTGTATCGACTGGGAAAAGAAGACGGCGCCAAGCTGGCCGGTGTCAGCGGCGGTCTGGCCGAGTATTTCAATGTGGACGCCGGACTGATGCGTCTGATCACCTTAGCCCTTTGCCTGTGTGGCAGCATCGGCCTGTGGCTGTACATTGCCGCTGCCATCATCCTGCCCAAGAAGAGTGACGTGCATCCCCAAATCTGATATCCGGCCCCCATCGGTTCGATGGGGGCTGTCTTTTAAGGAATTTGTTATGATTGAATTGAGAAAATCCCTGCCGGAAGAGGTCCCCGAACTGCAGGAACTGTTCCGCCTCTGTTTTGGGGACGGACCGGAGATTTCCGGCCTGTATTTCGACCATTTCTACCGTCCGGAAGAATTTCTGATTTTGCGGGAAGACGGCGAGGCCCGGGCCATGGCCGGTCTGCTCAACCTGTCCCTATCCGAACCGGACGGCAAAACCGTCAAGGCCGCTTATCTGTACGCAATGGGTACCCATCCCGACCATCAAGGGCGCGGTTTTGCCGCACAGCTGCTGAATTACGCCGATTTTTACCTGCGCGGCAAGCGGGACTGTCTGGTCACCATGCCCGCCACGCCCGAACTGCACACCTTCTATGCCAAATTCGGCTTTTCCGAGTTCTTCTCCCTATTGGAAGGGGAGATCACTCCGCGCGCTGTACAGGAAAATGAAACCTCGCTGCCGGTGGATGCCGCTCGGTACGATACCCTGCGTGAACAAGTTCTGGCCGACCGATTTCATGTGTCTTACGGTCCTTTGACCGGCCTGCAGGAAAACCTGTGCCGTTATTCCGACGGCAGTCTGTTGTCCCTCAAGGTCAACGGCATGCCCGGCTGCGCCGCCGTGGAGCAATGGGACGGTACCGCCGTCATCAAAGAGCTGCTGATTGCCCCGGACGGACTGGAGGGCGCTTTGGCGCTGGTGGCGCAAGCCGTCTGCACCAAGCGGTTCATCCTCCGCCGCCCCGCCTTTTATCCGGACAGTCGCCTGAAGCGCAAAGACTTTGGCATGATCAAATGGTATGACCCCATCGCCGCCAAGCGCTGGGACGCTGCCAACCAACCTTACCTTGGATTGGCTTTTGACTGAAAAAACCGCTCTCTGCTGTGGCAGAGAGCGGTTTTTCGCGTTAATTCAGCCCGTAAAGTTCGGAATACTTTTTCACAAGATAGTCCACATAAACCATGGGATCAAATTTGCCACAGGCATTTTCCACCACCTGCGCCGGCTCCAGCAGGCAACCGAAATGATGCACCTTGTCAGCAAGCCATGCAGACACTCCGGACAGGTCGCCCTGTGCCACAGGGCCCCATACATCGATTTCCTGCTCCATGTTGCGCAACATTTGAGCGGCATAGGCACTGCCCAGGGCATAGGAGGGGAAGTAACCAAAGGAGCCACCCGACCAGTGAGAGTCCTGCAGACAGCCGCGCTTGTCATCGGGCACATCCACACCCAGGTATTCCTTGTACAGTCGGTTCCACTCAGCAGGAACATCCTTGACTTCCAGCGTGCCGCCGATGAGCTGCTTTTCGATCTCATAGCGCACCATGACGTGGAAGCTATAGGTCAGCTCGTCGGCCTCTGTGCGAATCAGCGAGGGTTGGGCTTTGTTGACCGCACGGTAGAACTGCTCCGCCGTTACATCTGCCAGCTGGGCAGGGAAGATTTCCTGCATACGGGGGAAGATTGCCTGCACAAAGGGCAGGGAACGGCCGATAAGGTTCTCATAGAATCGAGACTGGCTTTCGTGGACACCCATGGACACACCGCCGGCTAGACAGGTGTACTGAACCTCGTCACCCACTTGAAGTTCATACATGGCATGACCGCCTTCGTGGATAACCGAATACATGGAATCGGCCACATTATTTTCTTGATAATTCGTAGTGATGCGGACATCCTTGTTGTTGAAATTCAAGGTGAAGGGGTGCTCGGTCTCCCCGATGCCGCAGTGGGCGCGGTCCAGACCCATAACTTCCATCAGATAATCGGAGAACCTGCGCTGATCTTCCAAAGGATAGGTGTGGTACAGGAAGCCATCCTCGATCTGTTCTTTCTCCCCGATGGCACGAATCAGGGGGACCAATTTGGCGCGAATGGCGGCAAAGAATTCATCCAGATAGGCCATATCCACACCGCGCTCGTACTCGTTGAGCAGGGCATCGTAAGGGGCCTTGGTGCTGTCATAATAACCGGCGAATTTGCGATTGAATGCCACCAGTTTCTCCAGCACAGGGCGGAACAGTTCAAAATCACTGTTTTCCTTGGCCCGGTGCCACACATCGCTGGCCTCATTGGTCAACATAGCGTATTCCATATATTCTTCGGCGGGAATGCGGGAAATCTGGCGGTAACTGCGGCGCAGTTCCTCCACCTGACGACGCTGGGAGAACTCCAGTTCCTGGGCGTGCTCGGTCAAAAATTCCAGCAGTTCGCCCACTTTGGGGTCAGCAAAAAGTTTGTGGCTCTCGCCGGCCAGAATGCCCAACGCCACGCCGCGACCCTCCGAGGTATCCCGGGGTGCCACGGTAACACCGTCCAGATAGAGGGCGGATTCGGCGCAGCCATATGCGTATTGCTTTAACTGAAGGTCCTTCAGTTGCTCCAGTGCGGTTTTCAGTTCCATGAAAATCCTCTTTTCTGCGGGCGCATACCGCACCCGTCCTTATTCCGTTACGCCCGCTTAAACTGCTTTTCCAGCTGGGCACGGGTCAGTTCAATGGCCACCGGGCGGCCGTGGGGACAATATTTTACCTCACCGTTCATGACAGCGCGGGCCACTTTTTCCAGTTCGGCAGGTCCGTTCTTCTGACCACCCTTGATGGCCGCCTTGCAGGCCATGGTGTGCAGCAGAGCATCCCGGGCAGCACTGGGGTCGGCCCGGCCTCCGGTGGTCAGCAGACGGGATGCCAGTTCCACCAGCGCAGATTCGGTCTGCTCCACATCAATGTCGTGGGGCACCTGACGCACGATCAGGGCGCCGCCGCCGAAATCTTCCACCTCAAAGCCAAACTCTGCCAGCAACTCGGTGCGCTCCAGCAGAACAGCCTGTTCTTCAGGGGCTGGCTTAAGCACCACCGGCGTCATAAGCATCTGGCTCATGGGCCGCCAGTCGCGGCTTTTCAGCGTATCAAACCACATACGCTCATGGGCAGCGTGCTTGTCAATCAGCAGAAGCTTTCCGCCCTGCTCCACAATGATGTACGTGTTGAATGCTTCGCCCAGCATCTTCCACGGTTCGACCTCGGGGACAACAGGAGCAAGTTCTTCCGGTTGACTTTGGACCACGGGCGGTTGTTCCACCGCAGGTTCCGGCTTATTCGGGACAGCAGAAACAACCGGGTTTTCCTGCTCGACTTTAGGGGCTGCAGGCGGGGGAGTCCAAACAGGAATTTCTTTCTTTTCCGGGGTGACGGGACTTGAACCCGTACGGCCAGATACCGCTATCGGCTGCGGCTTGACCGGCTCCACCACAGGGCGGACCGGCTCGGTCCGCACCGGCACGAAGGGCTCAACCGGTTTCTTTTCCACCGGGCGGGCCACATCGTGCAGGGTCAGGACAGTCTGGTTAGGGGTCACTGTATCCACCGGCTTGGGTTTTTCCAGATTCACGGTGGGTCGGGGAGACTCGCTGCCGCTGAGCGCGGACAGCACGGCATGGTACACAGCGTCAAAAATCTGGCGCTCCGAAACAAACTTCACCTCGGTCTTGGTGGGATGGACATTGACATCCACCGAGGACAATTTGGTGTTCACATGGATCACACAGCCGGGGAACTTGCCCACCATGCGCTGGTTGGCATAGGCCTGCTCCAAAGCAGCCGTCATGGTCTTGGACTTGATGTAGCGGCCGTTGACGAAGAAGTGCTGGTAGCCGCGGGTGCCACGGCAGCACACCGGCATGCTGGCAAACCCGGATACCGTAATACCGCTCTCACCGCTTCCTTTAACAGGAATAAATCCCAGGGCAATATCACGGCCGAACACGCTGTACAGCGCCGACTTCAGCTGTCCGTCACCGGGGGTGCGCAGTTCGGTTTTCCCTTCGCGGATCAAGGTAATGGCCACCTCAGGATGGGCCAGCGCCTCATTTTGGACCACGGCCAGAACGGCGGCCCCTTCTGCCGCGTCACGCTTGATAAACTTCAGTCGGGCAGGGGTGTTGAAAAACAGGTCACGGATGACCATGGTAGTGCCCACCGGACAGCCGCTCTCCTCCTTTTCCGTGACCACGCCACCTTCCAGCGACAGGGCGATTCCAAGGGGAGCTGCGGCCACACGGGTCATCAAATCCACCCGGGACACGGCGGCTACGGCAGCCAATGCCTCACCGCGGAAACCCAGCGTACCGATGGACTCCAGATCGTACTCGGTGCGGATCTTGCTGGTAGCATGGCGCAAAAAGGCGGTTTCGGCCTCCTCGGGGGCAATGCCGCAGCCGTCATCGGTGACACGGATCATGGACATACCGCCGCTGCGGATTTCCACAGTCACATTGGCCGCTCCGGCATCAATGGAGTTTTCCAGCAGTTCCTTGACCACGCTGGCAGGGCGTTCCACCACTTCGCCGGCGGCGATTAAGTCTGCCACATGGGAGGGAAGTTGTTGAATATGAGGCATAACATTCTCCTAACTGCGCTGTATCAGACAGCGCCAAACAAAACGATGGCATGGAATATGGCATGCAGGAGGATCGCCGACCAGACTGAGCCGCCCCGGTCGTAGCACCAGGTCAGCGCCAGCGACATGGGCAGATACCGCAGAGCCAGAATCAGATATCGGGCATCCCCGTAGGCCACGGCGAAAGTCCACACGCTGTACACCATGAACAGACCCACCGAAGCGATCCATGCCAGGGTACGGCTGCGCTTGCGCAGGGAGCCAAACAGCAATCCCCGGAACAGCACCTCTTCCACAATGGGAACCAGAATCACCACAATCAGAACGGTGGCCGCAGGGGAGTAGGCATATTGCTCGGCCCAGATAATCGGATTGGGGTCTTTCACCGGCCAGGGAAACAACCCAAACAAAAGAGATAACAGTTGTCCGCCCACAAAGCCTGTGATCAGCGCCAGCAGGTTTTCCGGCAGGAATCGCATCAGAATGGTTCCGGCATTCTTCAAAAAGGACCAGAATACTACCACGGTCAGCACGGCCATGATGTAGTAATAAACGGCTGCCGACACCGCCTCGGACAGGTATAGTTCAAAGAAATGGTCAAAAACCCACTCCACACCCATCTTCAGAACAGGGAACACCAGGAAAAACAGCGCAAAAAACACATACCCGCGTTGCTGCTCTTCCCGGGTCAGCTGGGGTCTCCAACGTCTTTGTGCCATGGGGTTCCCTCCCTTGCGGCTGATTGATTTTTACAGTTTCTGTTTCAGTTCGTACAGCAGGTTCATGGCCTCAATGGGGGTCAGGGTCTCTACTGCCGTGCGGCGAAGAATTTCGGCCACTTCGGCGCTGCCCATATCACCCAGTGAAATCTGTTCGTTTCCGGGCGCGGCCGCCGCAGGGACGGCGGGCACCCAGCCCTGCTGATGCAGTTCATCCAGAATATCCCGTGCCCGGTCAATAACGCGGTTGGGGACACCGGCCAACTGGGCAACCTCGATGCCGTAACTCCGGTCGGCACCGCCAGGCACGATCTTGCGCAGGAAAATAATATCGTCTTTCTTCTTTTTGGCGGCAATGTTGTAGTTCTTGACGCCGGACAGCTGGCCTTCCAGCACGGTCAGCTCATGGTAGTGGGTGGCAAACAGGGTCTTGCAGCCCAGCCGCTTCTTGTCAGCGCAGTACTCCAACACGGCGCGGGCGATGGCCATTCCATCGTAGGTGGAGGTGCCACGGCCGATCTCGTCCAGAATCAGCAGGCTCTTGGCAGTGGCGTTTTTCAGTAGTTCGGCCACCTCGTTCATCTCCACCATGAACGTGGAGGCTCCCGCGCTCAAGTCATCCGAAGCGCCAATGCGGGTAAACACCCGATCCACAACGCCCACATGGGCGGCCTTGGCCGGCACGAAGGAACCCACCTGTGCCATCAGGGTGATCAGCGCCACCTGACGCATGTAGGTAGACTTACCTGCCATGTTGGGACCGGTGATAATGGCCAGCAGATTGTCGCCGCCGTCCATCAACGTATCGTTGGGTACAAACAGGGAGTCCTTGAGCATCTGCTCCACCACGGGGTGGCGGCCTTCGGTGATCTCCAGCTTATCGGACAGATCCACCTCGGGGCGGCAGTAGCGATTGGCGGCGGCCACGGCGGCAAAGGAAGCCAGTACGTCTACCTGTGCCACGGCACCGGCAGTGCGCTGGATCTCAGCCACACGGTCGGCGCACTGCTGACGCAGCTGGCAGAACAGTTCGTACTCCAGAGCGGTCACACGGTCCTGTGCCGACAGGATGTCGTGCTCCAGATCCTTCAGTTCCTGGGTAATGAAACGCTCGCAGTTGACCAGAGTCTGCTTACGGATGTAATCATCGGGCACCAAGTCGTAATTGGACTTGGACACCTCGATGTAATAACCAAACACCTTGTTGAAGCGCACCTTCAGATTCTTGATACCTGTGCGTTCCTTTTCCCGGGCTTCGATACCGGCCAGCAGTTGATTGCCGTTTTCCAGCAAATCGTGCAGGCGGTCCACCTCGGCGTTCCAGCCACGGCGGATGATACCGCCGTCGCGCACCGTGAAGGGAGGCTCATCCACAATGGCTTCAAACAGCGTGCGGCAAAGATCGGGCAGGCCGTCCAGTTCCTGCCGCAGAGACACCAGCAGGGCGGAGGAGCACTCGTCCATCAGCCGCTGCAGGGTGGGTAGTTTATCCAGGCCCCGTGCCAGGGCCACCAGATCGCGGCCGCCGGCGGTGCCGTAAACAATGCGCCCGATCAGACGCTCCAGATCGGTGATTTCCTTCAGACAGAGAATGATTTCTTCCCGGCCGATAGCATCCTCTACCAGTTCCTGCACAGCGCCCAGACGGCGGTTGATTTGAACAGGGGAGAGCAGCGGCCGCTCCAGCCAGGTTCGAATCAGGCGGCGGCCCATGGCGGTCCGGGTCTTGTCCAGAACCCAGAGCAGGCTGCCCTTCTTTTCCTTGGAGCGCAGAGTTTCGGTCAGTTCCAGGTTGCGGCGGGCGGTCAGGTCCAATTCCATAAACTGTCCGCCGGAATAGAAGTTCAGGGTGGACAGATGGGACAGATCGGTTTTCTGGGTCTCATACAGATAAGACAGCAGGGCACCGGCGGCCACCAGAGCCTCCTGTTCGTTGCGCTCAGGGGGATTGACCCGCTTGCGGAACTGTTTGTCGGCCACGGGAACCGCCACATCGGCACGGAAGCGATGCTCACCGCCGTTTTCGCAGCGGCAGTTCAGCCGGCCGCGCAGAAATTCCACCAGCGCTTCATCGTTGTAAGCGCCGTCGGACAGCACTGCTTCCCGAGGATTGAACCGGCCCACCTCATTGATCAGATGATCGGTCAGCCCGGAGCCGGCAAAAGACGTGGCAAAGCACTCGCCGGTGGACATGTCGCAGAAGCTCAGTCCGGCCGTCATGGCGTCCATGTAAATGGCACAAATGAAGTTGTTTCGCCCCTCGTCCAGCATGGAGGAGTCGATGACTGTGCCGGGGGTGACTATGCGGATGATGTCACGTTCCACGATACCCTTGGCAAGGGCGGGGTCCTCCATCTGCTCACAGATGGCAACCTTGTATCCCTTGGCAATCAGGCGGGCAATGTAGGACTCGGCCGAATGATAGGGCACACCGCACATGGGGGTGCGCTGATCCTCCGGCTTGTTGCGATCACGGGTGGTCAGGGTCAGGTCCAGTTCCCGGGAACCCACCTTGGCATCCTCGTTGAACATCTCGTAAAAATCGCCCAGGCGGAAGAACAGCAGACAGTCAGGATGCTGTTCCTTAATGGCGAGATATTGTTTCATCATGGGAGTGGTTGCATCGGGCATGCTGAGCAACTCCTTTTCTCTGTATAAGGGGAATCAGATCAGTTCACCGAACAGGGCCCAGGTGGTGGCATCGGTGATTTTAATGTCCACATACCGCCCCACCAAAGCGGGGTCACCGCTGACATGGACCAATCGGTTGCCGGGGGTGCGGGCATTCAGGTTGTTGCGGGGATCTTCGCTTTCGCTGTCCACCAGACAGCGGTAGATTTTGCCCACATACTCCTGATGCTTTTCCTTGGAAATTTCGTTCTGGGTATCTACAAGGCGCTTGAAATTGGCCTTCTTTTCCGCATCGGACATGGGATCGGGCATGCTTGCGGCCGGGGTGCCCTTGCGAGGGGAGTAAATAAAGGTAAACAGGGCATCGTAGCGCACTTCCTTGATGAGTTTCAAGGTGTCCTCAAACTCTTCCGTGGTCTCACCGGGGAAGCCCACGATGACGTCAGAGGTCAGCACAATGTGCGGAATACGCTCCCGCAAAGCGTGGATTTTCGCCATATAACTTTCGTAGGTGTATCCGCGGTTCATGGCTTTGAGCACCCGGTCATTGCCCGCCTGGAAGGGCAGGTGAATGACGGGGGCCACCTTTTCGCACTTGGCCATGGCGTCAAAGAGCCGCTCTGTGGCATCCTTGGGGTGGGAGGTCATAAAGCGGATCAGGAATTCACCGGGAATGGCATTGACCTGCTCCAGCAGCCACGCAAAATCCACATCCTCTTCCAAATCCTTGCCGTAGGAGTTGACGTTCTGGCCCAGCAGGGTAATGTCCTTATAGCCGGCCTCGGCCAAAGCGCGCACTTCCTCCAGAATGACCTCGGGGCGGCGGGAGCGCTCCCGGCCACGGACGTAGGGCACAATGCAGTAGGTACAGAAATTGTTGCAGCCGTACATAATGGACACCCAGCCCTTGACGGTGCTCTGACGCACCATGGGGATGCCTTCAGCCACGCTGCCTGGATGGTCTTCGGTATCAAACACACGGCCACGGCGGGAAATTACGCGCCACAGCAGCTCGGGAAACTTCCACAGGGCGTGGGGACCGAAGACAATGTCCACATGCCGGTAGGATTCGCGGATTTTCTGCTCCACGTGAGGTTCCTGCATCATACAGCCGCACAGGCAAATGATCTGGCTGGGTTTGCGGCGTTTGGTGTGCACCAGAGCACCCACGTTGCCCAACACACGGTCCTCGGCGTGCTCACGCACAGCACAGGTGTTGATGACGATGACATCGGCCTCGTTCTCATCCTGTGTAAACCCGTAGCCCATCTCGGCCAGATAGCCGCGGATGCGCTCGGAATCAGCCTCATTCTGCTGACAGCCGTAAGTGTCCACAAAGGCCACAGGGCTTTTGTGATTGGCGGTATTGCGCTCCAGAATCTGAGCGCAGAAATCTTTCTGACGTGCGATCTCCTCGGGGGAGATGACGGTGGTTTTTCCGTTTTTCAATCCAATTTCCTCCGGAATCTAAAAATGGATACAATTTAACAAGATATTATACCATTTCAGCGCAAAGAAAACAAGAGTTCACTCCCACAGAATACAGGTTGCCTCGCATTCCTCTTAGCAATATACCGGCAAAGGAAGGTGCCTGCAGTACATTCCTCACCCTGTCAGAATCAATTTAATTGAAAAAACTGCTTCAACTGATTGATTTTCAAGCATTTTTCTCTTGACTTTTACATTTTGCGCTGATATACTGTCAAAGCCGCTTTGAATGGGCAACCAAGTAAAAGGCTTGGTTTTCAGGCTTTTTCGCCCCCGACAGCGAGCCCGTAATGAAGGAGTTGAAACGAAAATGCATGCAATCATTGTGACCGGCGGCAAGCAGTACAAGGTGGCCGAGGGCGAGACCCTGTTCATCGAGAAGCTGCCCTGCGAGGCTGGTGACGCCGTGACCTTCGACAAGGTTCTGGCTGTCATCGACGGCGACAAGATCACCGTCGGCACTCCCGTCGTGGAGGGCGCCAAGGTCGAGGCCAACGTGGTCAAGAACGGCAAGGGTAAGAAGGTTATGATCTTCAAGTACAAGCCCAAGAAGGGTTACCGCCTGCGTCAGGGCCACCGTCAGCCCTACACCAAGGTTGAGATCACCAAGATCTCCGTGTAAGGTATGACCACCGTAACATTTCATTCTGATGGCAGCCGCATCACGGGCTTCACAGTAGAAGGCCACAGCGGTTTTGCCAACGAGGGAGAGGACATCCTCTGCGCCGCCATCACCAGTGCCGTGCGACTGGCCGAATGCGCCATCAACGATGTGCTGGGTCTGGAGGCATCCGTCAAGGTCAAGCAGAAGGACGCATCCATTTCCCTGAAACTCCCCGGCAGTCTGGGGCAGACCAACGAAAGTACCTGTCAGACCCTTCTGACGGCTATGATGGTCTACTTCTGCGAACTGTGCGAGGAGTACCCCGATCATCTGATCGTATATGATAATGACAGCATGGAGGTGTAACAAATGCTGAAAATCGGTCTGCAGTTTTTCGCCCACAAGAAGGGCGTTGGCTCCACCCGTAACGGCCGTGACTCCGAGTCCAAGCGCCTGGGTGTGAAGCGTGCTGATGGTCAGTTCGTTCTGGCCGGCAACGTGCTGGTCCGCCAGCGTGGTACCCATATCCATCCCGGCGCTAACGTCGGCAAGGGCAGCGACGACACTCTGTTCGCTCTCAAGGATGGCCGCGTGAAGTTCCATCGTCTGGGCAAGGATCGCAAGCAGGTCTCCATCATTGAGGAGATCGCCCAGTAATTTGGGTATACTACGTCCCGAACGGATCCCCCGTTCGGGACGTTTTTAATCTGTCGGAGCAATCGTTCCGGCCGATTAAAAACGAAAACTATTTGCTCCCATGAGAGGTGATTTTTATGGCGAACTTTGTGGATACCGCACGCATCACCGTAAAAGCCGGTAACGGCGGCAACGGTGCTGTTTCCTTCCACCGCGCCAAATATATGCCTGCCGGCGGTCCCGACGGCGGTGACGGCGGCCGTGGCGGCCATGTCATTCTGCAGGTGGACGACCATATGTCCACTCTGATGGACTTCCGCTACAAGCGCAAATATTCCGCTCCCAACGGACAGGACGGTCAGGGCAAACTTTGCTTCGGCAAGGACGGTCAGAATTTGGTCATCAAAGTACCCCGCGGCACCGTGGTCCGCGACGCCGAAACCCGCGAGATCATCAAGGATATGTCGGACAACGAGCCCTTCATTCTGGCCCGCGGCGGCAACGGCGGCTGGGGCAACAAGCACTTTGCCACACCCACCCGTCAGGTACCCCGCTTTGCCAAGGCCGGTCTGCCCGGCCAGAGCCAGGATGTTATTCTGGAACTCAAACTGCTGGCCGATGTGGGTCTGGTGGGTTTCCCCAACGTGGGTAAATCCACTCTGCTCAGCGTTGTATCCAAGGCACAGCCCAAGATTGCCAACTACCATTTCACCACCCTGTTCCCCAATCTGGGCGTAGTATATGTGGATGAAGGCGTCTCCTTTGTTCTGGCTGACATCCCCGGCATCATCGAAGGCGCCGCCGACGGCGCCGGTCTGGGCCACGATTTCCTGCGCCATGTAGACCGCTGCCGGCTGTTGATCCATGTGGTAGACGTGTCCGGCTGCGAAGGCCGTGATCCCGTGGAGGATTTCAACGCCATTATGGAGGAACTGCAGCAGTATTCTCCTGCGCTGGCTTCCCGCCGCATGCTGGTAGTCGGCAACAAGGTGGATATTACCGAGGACCGCACCGGACTGGAGGCCCTGAAGGCCCACGTGGAACAGCTTGGCATGCCTTTCTACGAAATGTCGGCGGCCGCCCATATGGGCACCCCCGAGCTGATGAAGGCCGCCGCCGAGGAACTTTCCACTCTGCCCCCCGTCATCGTGTATGAACCTGAGTATGTGCCCCGTGCACCCGAAGTGGACACCAGCGGCGAGCTGACCATCGACCACGAGGACGACATTTGGAGCGTGGAAGGCCCCTGGCTGCAGCAGCTCATCGCCAATGTCAACTTTGGCGACTACGAATCCCGCAACTGGTTCGACAGAAAACTGCGTGAATCCGGCCTGTTTGACCGTCTGGAAGAACTGGGCATTCAAGACGGCGACACGGTCAGTATGTATGATCTGGAATTTGAATATCAGCGATAAAAAAACGGTCTGTTCAGTTCGAACAGACCGTTTTTCTTGTTGTTTTTTATTCCGAAAGGAATGCCTCCACCCGCTCCCGATCGGCGGCTACCGCCAGCAGTACGGTGTTTCCCCGCGTTACAAGGGTTGCGTTCATCAGCTTGGGTACTTCGGTGGGCCGATAATCCATCTCGGCTTCGATCTGGCTGTCCACCCATGCTTTCAGCTCTTGTTCCACCTGAGGAACCATATCCGAATCTGCCACACAGATTACGGCAACCGTCTCGGCGGTGGCTCCGGTAGAACAGTAGACCTTGGATCCTTCATATTGGGTCACATCTCCATCCAGCCAGAACATCATAAGGGCAATGTCCAGTTCCAGTTCTTCCAGCGGTTCGGAGAATGCTCCGGAGTCCAGCAACGTCCGGGTGGTCACATCCGCTTGAAAGGGCACTTCCTGCTCAACCTGTTTTTCACAGGCCGTACCGACCAACAGCAAAAAGGCTGCCAGCACACCGCAAATCACCTTTTTCATTGCGCGTCCTCCCTCACTGTATGGGCCTTCAAATACTCATACCACTGTTTATAGCCGCTCTTGCGGAAGTGAACACCATCCGAGGTAAGCTCGTAAATCAGCTCCCCATTTTCATCGGTATAGATTTCACCCACGTTCAACAAATAAACCCGCTTTTCGGCGGCAATTGCACGAATCATGTCGTTGTAAACAGCCACCTGCCGATTGGAAATATAGGCGGGCTGATTGGTTTCTTGGCAGCGCTGGGTGCTGACCGGGATAATCATCTGCAGATAAATGTCAGCATCCGGCTGCAGCTCCCGGATTTTGTCCACAACGGCACGGTATGTATCGCGGAATAACGGATCGTCGTTGTATCCCAGTTCATTCAGACCGAGGGACAGGTAGACCTTTCCGTATTGCTTTTGGGCCAGCGCCTGCAGTACTCCGATTTTCCCGTCGGCCATCTGGATCACCGGCTTGTCGCTCATCACATCAGAGACTGTCAGCCCCTTGTAGCAAAGGAAATCCACTCCACGGATGCCACTGTACAGCCGCAGACCGTCGGTACGGGAGTCACCGATCAGCACGGCGTCGGCAAACCATGCGTCATCCACCGGCTCCGACTGCGCCACCGGCTGGGTGTAATCGTGAAGATCCGGGGTGGGGGTGGGCTCCGGCGTTATCTCGGGCGCGGGCTCCGGCGTCGCCGTCACAGCCGGGGGCACCTGCGGCGTGACCTCCGGAGATGGTGACACGTCAACGGTCGGCTGCTCCGAAGAGGGCGGCACAGGATTATCCTGCCCGAACCGCTCCTGCACATACCCCGATATCAACATTGTCGCAAAAAGAACCAAGGAAATCAGTGTCTTCATCCGTTTGTTACTCCTCCACCGGACCTCCGGTGATGATTCGTTCAATTTCAGCAAACTCTGCCACGGTATAGGTGGGCCGCGCCGGACCGCTCAGCGACTTCTTATGAGGATTATACCAAACCGTGTCAATTCCTGCCCGGTTTCCGCCCAGAATATCGGAACTCAGGCTGTCGCCCACAACAACAGCCGTACTGCGGTCGGCAATGTTCAGATCACGACACACATAATCGAAAAAGAGAGGATCCGGCTTGTTCACCCCAAGTTCCTGAGAAATAAACAAGTGGGGGATCAACTCACCCAGACCGGAGCGCACAAATCGCCCCCGTTGGGCAACAGCCGCACCGTTGGTCACAATGGCCAGCACGCAGCCCATTTCGGACAGATTGCGGCAGAACTCCACCGCACCGGGAATCAAATCGGCATTGGTGGCCAGCGCGCCGATGTAATCGGCATTAAACTGCACCGGATCGTGGCTGCCGCCCATCCGCTGCACAAAGCGGCGGAACCGCTCCACCAGCAGAAATTCCTGTGTCACCTCGCCCCGGGCAAAAGCCTCCCACAGTTCGGTGTTGAAGTTCAGATAAACCTGCAGGGTGTCCGGATCGGTGGAATAGCCTCGGTCAGTCAGCACTTTGTGCAGCGCCTTGTGCTCGGCAGCATCAAAATCGTACAACGTATTGTCTGCATCCAGCAGAACAATGGGATAGCGGATCACGGTTTCTTCACCCCGCTTTTTCGGAAGATCATAATCACACGGACAAGAGAGGACATCACGAGAACGCCCACCGCCAGACTGCCTGCCAGTCCCAGCGTGTGCATCCCCTTGCTCAGGAACATCTGGGTGTTGCCCTGCAGCGCATATTCCATGGTGTAGTAGATACCCGCTCCCGGAACCAGAGGCAGGAACGAGATCAGCAAATAACCGGTCACCGGGCATTTGCGCACCCGGGCCATGATCTCAGCATAGGCCGAAATGGCCAGCGCAGCCAGAAAATAACCCAGCAGGTCATTGGCGCCAAACAGCAGTGCAATCAGATAAACCAGCCACCCCAGCGCTCCGCCGCAGCAGCAGATCAGCATACCGGAGACCGTGCGTATATTCAGAACAATACAAAAACCCAAGCAGGCCAGAAAGGCCCACAGACAGGGGAGAAAATAAGTCCAGTTCATACTCATACCCCCCACAAACCGGCCGCAGCGGCCATAGCCACGACGGTACCAATGGCGATGGCGCCTGCTGTCAAAAGCGCTTCCACCAGTTTGATCAAGCCGGCTACGGTATCGCCTGCCATAATATCGCGCAGGAAATTGGTGAACACCACGCCGGGCACAAGGGCCATCAGGGCGCCGATGGTAATATAATTCGCGTTCTGGCCCAGGCCAAAGTGTACCATGGTTGCCGCCAGAAAGGCCGACACAAAGGCGGCCAGCACGGTTTTCACGAACAGGTTGACCTGAAGCCGGCTCATCCAGAACAGACAAAGACCGATGGCCGTACCGCAGAGACCGCCGGCCACCGCATCGGCCGCTCCACCGCCCCAGAACATGGTGAAGGCACCCGTACCCACAAAATAACCCAGCAACTGCAGCCACATGGGATGTTCCGGGCGCTTTTCGTCCAGCGCATACAGCCGTTCCAGCGCCTCTTCCACATCAGGCGTCTCTCGGCAGATTCTGCGGCAGAAGTCATAAACTCGCTCCATGCGGGTAATGTCGGTTCCGTGAATGGGAATACGACGAAGACGGGTAACAGGACGCTCGTCGTCGCCAACCACGCTGACAATCAGGCAGTTGGGAATCGCAAATACCTCTCCCTTTTCCTCGCCATAGGCCTGAAAAATGCGCCGCACGGCCTCTTCCACGCGGTAAATCTCCGCCCCGCTTTCCTGCAGGCGGTATCCGATTTCCACGGCAAGCTTTAGCAAACCCGTTTTATCCAATGCAGCGACCTCCTTCCACAAAGCCGTTCACAGTGGTATTAGCATATCCGAAAACCCGTGGGGAATCAACCATAAAACGCGGGAATTCGGTTGCAAGTTCAGTTCCGTTTCTTTTCTTATCTTCTCAGATATATTCCTTCAGATATTCCGCCACCGAACGGCTCATTTCCCGGGAAAAATCCGAGTTGTATTTGCGCTCACAAAACCGGGTCGCCCAGTTTTCAAAATCGGTACGGTTCCAGTCCTTTTCGGTCATATGCCGCAGGGCCTGTCCATCCCGCACCTGATAGCGATTTTCCATGACAATCTCGTCGATTTTGCACCGCTGGGGCTTGGGCCGCTCCAGCTGCTGTTGGGTGGGGTAGCCAAACACCACCATGGCTACCGGGAAGACGTATTCAGGCAGTCCCAACAGTTCACACTGGACCTCCCGGTTTTCCATCACATCACCGATGTAACATGCTCCGATGCCCATGCTTTGGGCTGCTACCACGGCATTCTGGGCCGCGATGCAGGCATCCGAGCAAGCCAGCAGCAGATCACCCGGGCCGGGATTACGGGGCTCGGCGCCCGCTTCTTTAAAAATATCTACCCAGCGGCGCACATCGGTGCAGAAAATCAGCACCATCTTAGCCTGGGCGATAAAGGCCTGATGGTCGCAGGTTTCCACCAGTTTTTCCTTGATGGCAGGGTCGGTAATGTCCAAAATCGTGTAAAACTGCTGATTACCCGCCGTGGGCGCCGCCATTGCAGCCCGGAAAACAGCTTGCTTTTGCTGTGCCGTGATTTCCCTCTCTTCGAATACGCGGACCGATTTACTGCTCAGCAGGAGGTTCAAGGTCTCATTGTGTTCCATAATGCCCCTCGTTTCATTCAATGGTCAGTACATCCAGGTCATCGGGTACCACCAGATTGCCCGAAAAATATTGCTGTCCTTCTGCAGTATACAACTCCCGGCGGCGGGCAAGGTTTTTCTCCTCGGTATGATAAAGCAGCAAGTTTTCCACACCCAGTTCCTCAGCCAGTGAACAGGCATCCTTTGCCGTAGAGTGGAACTTTTCGTAGGGATGGAATCGGTCTGCCTCGGAGAACAGACAAAATGCCTCATGGAGCAGCCAGGTGCTGCCTTGGGCATACTCCCGCTCGCATTCATGATACGGCTCGTCCCCACAGCAGGTCAGCTTTTTCCCGGCACCGTAGTACATGGAGAACCCAAACTGTTTGGTCTTGTTCGAGCCCACATCAAAAGCGCGAAAACTGTGGCCGATGGCCTGAAATTCCTGCCCATCATCCAATTCCGCAAGGCGAATGGCGGGATGCAGCCCCCCGTCCGGACGGGGAAACAGTCCCATCGTGGTGCTGCGGAGCAAGGCAATCACATCGTCATGGCCGTAAAACGTAATGGTTTTCCCGTCCAGATCGCCGGGTTTGCTGTAATGGATAGCTCGCATCAGCCAGAAGATACCCAGAATGTGGTCGGTGTGCACATGGGTCACAAAAACATGGCGGATATCCTGCCACCGGATGCCGGCTGCACGCAGCCGGCCCAGCAAATTCCCTCCGCCGCCGTCCACCAGCAGATATTCGCCCTCGTTTTCAATGGTAAAGCAGGTATTATAACACTCGGTCACACCGGCGCTGCCGGTACCCAGCATGGTCAGTTTCATCGCACTCCCCCTCATACCTCGCCGGAACTCTTCTGTTCTTCCACGAGATCGGACATCAAAAAACGATAGCGGTCAATGATCTGCCGGTAGTCCTCCTCTGTGAGTTTCTGGTCTTTGCTCGTTCCGAACAAAGCCTCCTTGCCCCACTCTCTCATGCGGATGTCGATTTTTTTGACCTGATAACGGATTCCGTCCTCTCCAAGTGCTTTTGCATCCTTCCAGCGAGGAGTCTTTTCGAATCGCTCATCCGACTTGTTGTAAATATAGTCCGTCCCGTCAATATTGGTCTTGAGATCCACCATCCGGGACCACAGTTCGTTGACGGCTTCCAGCGTCAGACCGTCAAAATAAACACTCAGGTTCTTTCTTACCCGCATATTGTCCCACCTCTTTCAAGCTTCTCGGGTTAAGCAAACGATACTTTCCACATGGCTGGTGCGGGGAAAAAGATCCACAGCCAAAGCGGTTTGAGGGTGATACCCCTGTTCTTCAAACCGCTTGACATCCCGGGCCAGCGTGGCCGGGTCACAGGAGACGTAGACCACGCGATCGGGGGCCATCTGCACAATGGTATCCACCACATCCGGAGCAAGCCCTTTGCGGGGCGGATCCACCGTGATCACATCGGGTTTCAGCCCTTCAGCCGCCAGTTTGGCGGCGATGTCGCCGGCATCACCGCAGAAAAATTCTGCATTTTCAATGCCGTTGCGCCTGGCGTTCGCCTTGGCATCCTCGATAGCTTCGGGCACTACCTCGGCGCCGATGACCTTCTTTGCCCCCTTTGCCAGTGCCAGCGAAATGGTGCCGATACCGCAGTACAGATCGAATACCGTCTCGTTTCCGGTCAGGCCGGCCAGTTCCAGTGCCTTGGCATACAGCACCTCAGTCTGCGCCCGGTTGACCTGAAAGAAAGAGGGCACCGACAGTCGGAAGGACAGACCGCACAGAGTCTCTTCCAGTACATCCCGGCCCCACAGGGTGCGGTAGGATTCGCCCAAAATAACGTTGGTCTTTTTCTGATTGACACCAAGAATAACGCCTTTTAGCCCCGGTTCGGCCTCGCGCAGGGCAGAAACCAGTTCCTCCTCACGGGGCAGTCCGGTGCCATTGACCATCAGACAGCACAAACTTTCTCCCTTGGCGTTGGTGCGCACATAGACGTGGCGCACCAAACCCTTGTGCGCACGCTCATCGTAGGCAGACACGCCGTACCGCTCCATCCACGCTTTGACCGCCGTGCGCAGATTGGCGGCGGCCACCGGCTGAAGCAGACAGTCTTCCACATCGGTGACGGCATGGGTACGCTTCTGATAAAATCCGATGCGCGGACCGGCGGCCACGGGAAACTGCACTTTGTTGCGGTAGCGCTCGGTGTTTTTCGCTCCGAATATCGCGGATATTTCCACATCACTTCCACCGATGCGTCGCAGGGCATCCTGCACCTTCTGCTTTTTCAGCAAAAGCTCTTCTTCATAGGTCATGTGCCGCAGGGAACATCCGCCGCAGTCGGCATAACAGGGGCAGTCCGGGTCGATACGAGACGGGGAGGGCTCGATGACTTCCTCTACCTCACCCCACGCACAGGAGCGGCCCACCTTGACCAGACGGACCCGGCAGGTTTCCCCTCGCATGGCACCCTTCACAAAGCAGGCCATGCCATCGGGCAGATGGGTCACACCCTCGCCGTCCGTGCCGTAATTCTCCATGACAAGGGACACGATTTTATTTTCCTGCGGCTTTTTCATGGGTCGCGCTCCTTTGAATTCTTAGTAACTTAAAATTATACCACAATTGATTTGATTTTTGATATAGCTTTTTCTCATTTTCATGCTAAACTAAAGAAAATACCAAGGAGGGCTCGCCATGTCCACCATCGAAGAAATTCTGACCCTTGCCAAAAGCTGCGGCTTTACCCATGTGGGAGAGCTGAATATGGGAGCGCTGGAGTTCATGCCCGAAGTCCGGGACATGTGCGCCGCCGGCCGGTGCCACAAGTACGGCACCAGCTGGACCTGCCCACCCGGATGCGGCACACTGGAACAAGCTGCCGCAAATGCCGCCCGCTACCACCGCGGCGTTCTGCTGCAGACCACCGCCCAGTTGGAAGACGACTTTGACATCGAAGCCATGCAGCAGGCCGAGGTGGACCAGAAACAGTCTTTCCTGACCTTCGTAGAGCAGCTGCGGCAGGAATACCCCGACTGCCTTCCCATGGCCACCGGCGGATGCACACTCTGCACCCAGTGCACCTATCCCGACGCTCCCTGCCGGTTCCCCAAAAAGGCCATCCCCTCCATGGAGGCTTATGGCCTGCTGGTCTCCAAAGTCTGCGAGAAGTCGGACCTTCCGTATTATTACGGACCAAAAACGCTAACCTACACCAGCTGCGTCCTCATCGACTGAACCCGACCCTGTCTGTCTTTCTTCGGCAGACAGGGTCTCACTATTTGATAAGAGAATTCACATTTTCTTCTTTTCTCCGACTCTCATTTGTGGTATACTAAACTGAATTATTGTTTATATCTCCCGAAAGGTGATTTTTGTTTATGAGTATCTTTACCAAGCTGTTCGGCACCCACTCCGAACGCGAAGTCAAGGCTATCACGCCGCTGGTGGACAAAATTGAAGCACTGGAAGAGGAATACAAGGCGCTGTCCGATGGGCAGCTCCAGGCCAAGACCCCCGAACTGAAGGCGCGCCTGGCCAACGGCGAAACGCTGGATGACATTTTGCCCGAAGCTTTCGCCACTTGCCGCGAAGCCGCACGGCGTGTTTTGGGCATGCGCCCCTATCGGGTTCAGCTGATTGGCGGTATCATTCTGCACCAGGGCCGCATCGCCGAAATGAAGACCGGCGAAGGCAAAACGCTGGTTGCTACGCTGCCTGCTTACCTGAATGCCTTGAGCGGTCAGGGTGTACACGTCATTACGGTCAACGACTATCTGGCCAAGCGTGACAGCGAATGGATGGGCAAGGTCTATAAATTCCTTGGTCTGTCGGTTGGTCTGGTCATCCACGGCGTAACAGGCGAGGAGAAAAAGGCCGCTTACCGGGCCGACATCACCTACGGCACCAACAACGAGTTCGGCTTTGACTATCTGCGCGACAACATGGCCATTTACAAGCACGAAATGGTTCAGCGCGGCCATGCCTTTGCCATCGTAGATGAGGTGGACTCCATTCTGATCGACGAAGCCCGCACCCCCCTGATCATCTCCGGTCAGGGCGAAAAATCCACCCAGTTGTACACTCTGGTGGACGCCTTTGTGCGCGGTCTGAAGCGCCTGACGGTAGCCAAAACCGACGAAAAGCAGGAAGAGGCCGAGGACCTCGACGCCGACTATGTCGTGGATGAAAAGTCCAAGACAGCCACTTTGACTGCCCGCGGCATCACCAAGGCCGAAAAGCACTTCAACATCGAAAACCTGTCCGACCCCGAAAATGCCACCCTGTCTCACCACATCAATCAGGCCATCAAGGCTCACGGCGTCATGATGCGCGATGTGGCCTACGTGGTCAAAAACGGCGAAGTCATTATTGTGGACGAGTTTACCGGCCGTCTGATGTACGCCCGCCGCTACAACGAAGGCCTGCATCAGGCCATCGAGGCCAAGGAACATGTCACGGTCGCCCGCGAGTCCAAGACTCTGGCCACCATCACCTTCCAGAATTACTTCCGTCTGTACGCCAAACTGTCCGGCATGACCGGTACCGCATTGACCGAAGAGGAAGAATTCGGCCAGATTTACAATCTGGACATTGTGGAGATCCCCACCAACCGGCCCATCGCGCGCCTGGACCAGCCCGACGTGGTGTATAAGACCGAGCCCGGAAAATACCGCGCCATCGTGCGTCAGATTGAGGAATGTCACGCCAAGGGCCAGCCCGTTCTGGTGGGCACCGTATCCATCGAAAAGTCCGAACTGATCTCCAGGATGCTGCAAAAGCGCGGCATCAAGCACAACGTGCTTAACGCCAAGTTCCACGAGAAAGAAGCCGAAATCGTGGCACAGGCCGGCAAATTGGGCGCCGTTACCGTGGCCACCAACATGGCCGGCCGTGGCACCGACATCATGCTGGGCGGCAATGCCGAACTCATGGCTAAAAATGAACTGCGCAAGAATGGCATGAGCGAGGAACTGCTGGTGGAAGCCACCGGCTTTGCCGAAACCGATAACGCAGAAGTTCTTGATGCCCGCAAGGCCTTTGCGGAGGCCGAGGCCCGGTTCAAAGCCGCAATCAAGGACGAGGCCGATCAGGTCCGTGCTGCCGGCGGTCTGTTCATTCTGGGTACCGAACGCCACGAATCCCGCCGCATTGACAACCAGCTGCGCGGCCGTGCCGGCCGTCAGGGCGACCCGGGCGAAAGCCGCTTCTTCCTGTCCATGGAGGATGACATCATGCGCCTGTTCGGCTCCGAGCGCGTACAGCTCATGATGGACCGGCTGGGCATCGACGAAGACACCCCCATCGACCAGAAAATCCTGTCCAACGCCATCGAAAACGCCCAGAAACAAGTGGAATCCCGCAACTTCCAGACCCGTAAGAATGTGCTGCAGTATGACGACGTCATGAACACCCAGCGCGAGGTCATCTACAAACAGCGCGGTCAGGTGCTGGACGGCGAGGACATCACCGGCTCCATCCAGAACATGATCCGCAACAGCATTTCCTCCGCTATTATGGGCCACTGGGGCGAGCAAAACCACATGAGTTTCGAGGACTACTCCGCCGCCGTCGCCTCCTTCAAAAACGTGTTTCTGACCGAGGCCGAGTGCTCTCTGTCCGAGCAGGAACTTGCCAAGTACAATCAGGAAGAGCTGATCGACCTGATCCAATCCAAAGCCGATGCCGTCTACAAGGCCCGCGAGCAGGTGCTGGGCGAGCCTCTCATGCGTGAGTTGGAGCGCGTGGTTATGCTGCGCGTGGTGGATGAATACTGGATGGATCACATTGACGCCATGAACGAGCTGAAGCAGGGCATCGCACTGCGCGCCTACGCACAGTCCGACCCCGTGGTGGCCTACAAGCGGGAAGGCTTCGACATGTTCGAGGACATGGTGGCCGCCATCCAGGCCGAGACGGTTCGCCGCATTTTCACCATCCGCGTCCAGACCAACAGTGTCCAGCGTGAGCGTGTGGCTAAAATCACCGGTGAAAGCGCCGGCAACGACGGCACTCTGAAAAAACAGCCCGTCAAGAAAGCCGTCAAGATTGGGCGCAATGATCCTTGCCCCTGCGGCAGCGGCCAAAAGTGGAAAAAGTGCACCTGCAAGGAATTCCACCCCGATGGGGCTGCCCAGAGCTAAGCCATGATCCGTCTGCAACATAACGGTGTGACCGTTCTCGCCGCCGAGGTTTTTCGGGCCGCCGGCGGCGTTGCCCATGGATTTTCCACCCGGTTGGGCGGTGTTTCCGAAGGAATTTTTGCTTCGCTTAATCTGGGCTTCAACCGGGGCGACAATCCCGATCACGTGCGGGAAAATTACCGCCGCTTCTGCGCCGCCATCGGTGCTGACGCCAGCCGCATTGTGGTAACCGGACAGGTCCACAAAACCGACATCCGCACCGCCACGGCAGAACTGATCAAACCGGACATCTGTGTCCCCACCGAGCACGAGTGTGACGGTTTGATTACCGATCAGCCGGGGTTGGTTCTGACTGTTTTCACCGCCGACTGCATCCCGGTTCTGCTGTACGATCCGGTCCGGCGGGTCATCGCTGCCGTCCACGCCGGATGGCGCGGCACGGCACAGGATATTGCCGGAAAGGCCGTTCAAAAAATGCAGCAGGATTACGGCTGCCACGTAGAAAACATACTGGCCGCAATCGGTCCGGGCATCTCTCAATGCTGTTTTGAAACCCATTCCGACGTACCAGAGGCCATGACCGCATCTCTGGGTAATCTGGCCCGTCCCCATATTATTGATCTGCCAAAGGGAAAGTTCCGCGTGGACCTGAAGGGCATCAACGCCTCCCTGTTGAAGCGCTCCGGTCTTTCATCCAGTCACATTGAAGTTTCCCCCGACTGCACCGCCTGTCTCCACGAAACTTACTGGAGCCACCGCGTGACCCAGGGTCACCGCGGCAGTCAGGCTGCCATGATCCAACTGCTTTAAGATGGAGGTGTATCCCATGAGCGTCACGATTCGGCACATTGATCTGCCCGCCCACAAGCGGGTCTTTGCCGTCAGTGATGTACATGGCAATCTTCCCTTTCTGCAAGGACTTCTGAATAAAATCTCCTTTTCCACGGACGATGTGCTTATTCTGTTGGGTGATCTGATTGAAAAAGGTCCCCGGAACCTGGACACTCTGCGTTTTATTATTCAACTGTGTAAAACTCACACGGTCCACGTTTTGCAGGGCAACTGCGACCGACTTATGTTTGATGAGACCTTCTCCGACCAGTGGCTGTTTGAGTACCGCCATATGTGGGGCCGCAACATGCTCATGAACGAGCTTTCGGCCCGGCTGGAGTTTCCCATCAACCGACCAGAAGATATTTCTCTTCTGCGCGAAAAGGTCAAAAAGAACTATCCCGAGGAAGCCGAGTTTCTGATGGGACTGCCCACCATCCTGGAAAGCGACCGGTATATCTTTGTCCACGGCGGCATCCCCGGCGAGGACTGCATGAAGGACCCGAGCAGATTAACCCCCTGGGATTGCATGAAAAACGACAACTTTGTCAGCCAGGGCCATCATTTTCATAACAAATGGTGCGTAGTGGGCCACTGGCCAACTACCCTTTACCGCGAAAAATGGCCCTGCGCCAATCCGCACATCAGCAGCGAGCAGCAGATCGTCTCAATCGATGGCGGCTGCGTTATCAAGCGGGACGGCCAACTGAATGCCTTGCTTCTGCCGGCTATTCCCGCCGCCGACAGGTTCTCCTGGACCTCCTACGACAATTTGCCCACGGCGGTAGCCGCCGAAACACAAGCTCCATCTGAAAATTCCATCAACATCCGCTTCGGGGATAATCAGCTGAATGTTCTGGATCACGGCGAGGAATTCTCACTTTGCCACCACATTTCCAGCGGTCGAACTCTCCCCATTCTAACTCGGCATCTCTGGGAGACCGAACGTGGGATCTTCTGCGAGGATTCCACCGACTACCTGCTCCCCATCCAGCCGGGTGACGTCCTGTCCATCATAGAGAAAACCAGCCGCGGCGTTCTGGCAAAAAAGAATGGCGTGACCGGTTGGTACAACGGATCGCTGCGCGAGGAGGGCGAGCTATGCGTCGAACATTGATCGCTCTGACCCTTTGCCTGACGTTAGGCCTGACCGCCTGCTCCAAGGCACCGGTCCCCACTCCGGAGGCACCGGAGGCAACGCCAACTCCCACGGCAACTCCAACCCGACAGGAATTCGCCCTGCCCTACTACCCCAACGCAGACCTGCACCCCATTCAGGGAAGCAACCGCGCCAACATGGTGCTGAGCAGCCTGGTTTATCAGGGCTTGTTTGAACTGGACAACACCTTCACGCCCCACGGCGTGCTTTGCAGTGAATACGAGGTCTCCGGCGATGGCCGAACCTGGCTTTTTACCCTTGCGGACAGAGTCTTTTCGGATGGCTCCCCCGTCACGGCAGCCGATGTGGTCCGTTCTTTGGAGTCTGCTCGCAGCAGCACCCTTTACGCCAGCCGACTTGCCGATGTACAAGCCGTTTCCGCCCAAAAGGATGGGACTGTACTCCTCATTTTGAACAACCCCAACAAGCTGTTGCCTGCGCTGTTGGACATTCCCGTAGTCCACGATTTTCAAGACGGTTCCATGCCGCTGGGCACCGGACCCTACCGCTTTATAGAGGACCGGGGACCTCTGCGTTTAGAGCGAACTGACAACGCCCCTGCTTCTGCACCAAAGGAGATCCCCTTGGTGGCCATTGACGGGGCCGATGAATTGATTTACGCCTTTGATTCCGGCCGGATCTCTCTTTCGGTCAGCGACCTGACCGGCTCCAACACGCTGGGCTACTCGGCCGGCTATGAAGCATTTGATTTCCCCACAACCACCATGCTTTATGTGGGTTTCCATACAACAAAAGGCCCCTGTGCCGAGGCAGCAGTGCGTCAGGCCATTTCTCGCAGTTTTGACCGGGACACCGTTGCCGGATCCCTGCTGGACGGTCATGCAGATGCCACCTGTCTGCCCGTTTCGCCCCGCTGCGCATGGCACAGTTCTCTTTATGAAACCGCGGGTGGTTATGACCCCGCAGCAGCAGAAACCCTGTTGGCTGACGCTGGTTATTCCAACGGTGAGGATGGCCTGCTGCATCGCGGCCGTTCCACCCTGTCACTGACCTTCGTGGTCAACACCGACAACCCCTTCAAGTTGGCCGTTGCCGATTATCTGACCGAACAGCTGACCCACATGGGCATGGACGTGGTTCTGAAAGAACTGGCCTGGGACGATTATCTGACTGCGCTGACGACCGGCGAGTTTGACTTGTATCTGGGCGAAGTCACGCTGACTGCCGACTTCGATCTCGCCCCCCTGCTCAGCACAGATGGCCCCCTGAACTTCTGCGGTTATCAAAACACCGAACTGGACACCGCTCTGTTCATCCTGCGCTGCGCCGGCCTTGGTGAGCAGTTTCTCTTGGAAAAATTCCAAGCCGACATGCCCTTCGCACCCCTTTGTTTCAAAATGCACTCGGTGTTGACCCAATGGCAGTCGGTTTCCGGCCTGGAGCCCACACGGCAAAACCCCTTTTACAATTTGGAATCCCTGCGTTTCAACGCTGACAAATAAATGAAACCAGTAACACCTTTTGGGAGGAATGGAACTATGAGCATAGTATACCGTTGTTTTGCAGAAAAAAAGCCCGGCTTTGATGGCGAGGCCGTCTCGGTGCTGAATCAACTGAAAGAGCAGTTGGGTATCAACACCCTGTCCGGCGTACGCATCCTTCACCGATATGATGTGGAAGGTGTTGATCCCGCCGTTTACGAAAAGGCCCGCATCATTGTTTTCTCCGAACCCCAGGTGGACGCCGTCTACGACGAGATCCTCCCCGTCAGTGCCGGCACCATTCTGGCTGTTGAGGCCCTGCCCGGCCAATATGACCAGCGTGCCGACTCGGCTGCTCAGTGCATCCAGTTGATGGCCGGTGGCGATCGCCCCGTAGTCAAGTGCGCCACCGTATACCTGCTGGACGGTGCTATTACTTCCGAGGATCTTCAGCGTATCAAAGATTACCTGATCAACCCCGTAGAATGCCGCGAAGCCGCTTTGGACAAGCCCGAAACCCTGGTGATGACCTACCCCGTCCCCGGTGATGTGGCCTCGCTGGAGGGCTTCATTACGCTGGACGAAGCCGGTTTGACCGCTCTGCTGGACCAGTACGGCCTGGCCATGGACCTGGCCGACCTGAAGTTCCTGCAGGCTTACTTCCGTGACGAAGAGCAGCGTGACCCCACCATCACCGAGATCCGCGTGGTGGATACATACTGGTCGGATCACTGCCGCCATACTACTTTCTCCACCCACATCGATGATATCGAAATTGCCGACCCCATGGTGGCCGACACCTTCAAGGCATATATCGAGCTGCGCAAGGAAGTCTTCGGTGAGGAAAAGGCCGCTAAGCGTCCCATCACCCTGATGGATCTGGGCACCATTGGTACAAAGGCCCTGAAAAAGATGGGTCTGGTCCCCGAGCTGGACGAAAGCGAAGAGATCAATGCCTGTTCGATCCATGTCCCCGCCGTAGTGGACGGCAAGGAACAGGACTGGCTTCTCATGTTCAAGAACGAGACCCATAACCATCCCACCGAAATCGAACCCTTCGGCGGTGCAGCCACCTGTATCGGCGGGTGTATCCGTGACCCCCTGTCCGGCCGTGTGTATGTCCATCAGGCCATGCGCGTCACCGGTGCAGGTGATCCTCGCATTCCTCTGGCCGACACCCTGGAAGGCAAGCTGCCCCAGCGCAAGCTGTGCCAGACCGCCGCTGCCGGCTATTCTTCCTACGGCAACCAGATCGGCCTTGCCACCGGCCATGTGGCTGAAGTGTACCACGAGGGCTATGTGGCCAAGCGCCTGGAGTGCGGCGCCGTTGTGGGTGCCGCTCCCGCCGAAAATGTAGTCCGTGAGCGTCCCGCTCCCGGTGATGTCATCATTCTGCTGGGCGGCCGCACCGGCCGTGACGGCATCGGCGGTGCCACCGGCTCTTCCAAAAGCCACACCATGAGTTCTCTGGAGACCATGGCCTCCGAGGTGCAGAAGGGCAACGCCCCTGAGGAGCGCAAAATTCAGCGTCTGTTCCGTAACGGCGACGTGACCCGCCTGGTCAAGCGCTGCAACGACTTCGGCGCCGGCGGCGTTTCTGTCGCCATCGGCGAGTTGGCCGACGGCGTAGACATTGATCTGGACGCCGTTCGCAAGAAGTATGACGGCCTGGACGGCACCGAGCTGGCCATCTCCGAATCTCAGGAGCG
The DNA here is from genome assembly GCA_045595705.1 of Oscillospiraceae bacterium. Classification (GTDB taxonomy): domain Bacteria; phylum Bacillota; class Clostridia; order Oscillospirales; family Oscillospiraceae; genus JAJPXI01. The sequence goes on along the minus strand of JAZOBA010000116.1, from coordinate 2,418 downwards.
CATGGCCGTCGTCGTGGCTGCCGAGGATGCCGACAAGTTTATCGCCGCCGCTGAGGCTGAAAATCTGGAGGCCTATCGTGTGGCCACCGTCACCGAAGAGGCACGTATGGTCATGACCTGGCGCGGCCAGAAAATCGCCAATCTGTCCCGTGAATTTTTGAACACCAACGGCGCCGTCAAGCATGCCGCCGTCAAGGTTCCTTCCAACGAGCACGAAGTGCTGGTCCACGCCGCCAGTCTAAAGCAGATTGCCTCCAGCCTGAAGTTTGCTCTGAACCGCGGTCTGGTGGAGCGCTTTGACGGCTCCATTGGTGCCGGCAGCGTGCTGATGCCCTTCGGCGGCAAGAGCCAGAAGACTCCCGCACAGGCCATGTCGGCTCTGCTGCCCGTTCTGCCCGGCCAGAAAACCGAGCAGGCCAGCGTCATGGCATGGGCCTTTGACCCCCACTGGATGAGCGAGGATCCCTTCGTAGGCGCCATCAATTCGGTAGTTGTCTCCGTCGCCAAGCTGGTGGCTGCAGGCGCCGACTACAACAAGGCCTACCTGTCCTTCCAGGAATTCTTTGAGAAACTGCGCACCGAACCCGAACGTTGGGGCAAGCCCTTCGCCGCTCTGCTGGGCGCTCTGAGTGCCCAGATGGAACTGGGCTGCGCCTCCATCGGCGGTAAGGACTCCATGTCCGGTACCTTCCTGGATCTGGACGTGCCTCCCACTCTGATTTCCTTTGCCATCGCCCCCGTTCTGGCCGGCGATGTGCTGTCCCCCGAATTCAAGCAGGCCGGTCACCCCGTATACTTCTTCGGCACCCCTCAGGTGGGTGATTACCAGACCTATCGCCGCCAGTGGGAGCAGTTCCACGCCCTGTGCCAGGCCGGCAAAGTTCAGGCCGCATGGGCTGTGGAAAGCGGCGGCGTGGCCGAGGGCGTCATGAAGATGTCCTTCGGCAACCACATCGGTTTTGCCGGTGTGCAAGCCGCACCTGTGCCCTGGTACGGTCCTTGCCCCGGTGCCATTATTGCCGAACTGACCGAAGAGGTCGATTGCGGCATTCTGATGGGCTACACCTCCAACGATGGCATGGTAACCGTAGCCGGCGAGAGCGTCTCCATTGATGAACTGGTCGCTCTGAACGAAGGCGTTCTGGAGGATGTCTATCCCACCAAGACCGCCGAGGAAAAGATTGTGGTCCAGCCCATCTCCTGCACCGAGCGCGCTCCCATCGTAGCCAAGAACAAATTTGCCCATCCCAAGGCTGTCATTCCCGTGTTCCCCGGTACCAACTGCGAATTTGACACCGCCGCCGCCTGTGTCAAGGCCGGTATCGACCCCGAAATCGTGGTCATCCGCAACCTGAACGGCGACCTGCTGGCCCAATCGGCTCTGGCATTGGAAACGGCCATCCGCCGCAGCCAGATGATGATTCTGCCCGGCGGTTTCTCGGGCGGTGACGAGCCCGAAGGATCGGCCAAGTTCATCTGCTCCTTCCTGCGCAACGCCCGTCTGACCGACGCCGTCCACGATCTGTTGAAGAACCGTGACGGTCTGATGCTGGGTATCTGCAACGGTTTCCAGGCTCTGGTCAAGTTGGGTCTGGTTCCCTGCGGCGAGATCGTTGTCACCGACGAGAACAGCCCCACCCTGACCTTCAACCGCATCGGCCGCCATCAGAGCAAGTACGTCACCACCCGCGTGGCCAGCGTGAAGTCCCCCTGGATGCTCAAGTCCAATGTGGGCGACCTGCACGCTATTCCCATCTCCCACGGCGAAGGCCGTTTCGTGGCTCCCGCCGATGTGGTGGCACAGCTGATCGCCAACGGCCAGGTGGCCACCCAGTATGTTGACTTGAATGGCAACCCCTCCATGTCCATTGATGTCAACCCCAACGCTTCGGTGGAGAGTATCGAAGGCATCTTCTCCCCCGACGGCCGCGTCTTCGGCAAGATGGGCCATTCGGAGCGCTGCGGTCAGTTCGTCGGCAAAAATATCCCCGGCAACAAATACCAACCCCTGTTTGAGTCGGGTGCCGAGTACTACAAATAATTGCGTCATTGAAAGCATCCTCTTCGAAAAGAAGAGGATGCTTTTTTCTTTCGTATTTCTTGTAATTAAGGTTGGGATTTGGTATAATAAAAGTTAATTTTTAAGATTAATTTGAGGACTTATCTCATGAAGTACAAGCAGTGGAATATCTCCACCCCGCCAACAGAGACCTGCCGGGCCATGGTGGCCGCCGGCATACCCCCTCTGCCGGCGGTGGTGCTATGCGCCCGCGGCCTGGATACGCCGGAAAAAGCACGGGATTTTCTGGATGACCGTGAAGATCTGCTCCATGACCCCTTCCTGCTGAAGGACATGGATCGTGCCGTTGCACGCATTCAAAAAGCAATTGAACAAAAGGAAACCATCGCAGTTTACGG
>JAZOBA010000115.1:0-16422 GCA_045595705.1 Oscillospiraceae bacterium | reverse complement strand
ACTGGCCACGGTGTCGGCCAACTGGTTTGGGCATCCCGGGCGCAAACTGAAGCTGATCGCCGTGACCGGAACCAACGGAAAGACCACCACCACCTACCTGATGAAAGAGGTGCTGGAGCGCTGCGCCGGAGCCAAGGTGGGGTTGATCGGAACCAACCGGAATATGATTGGAAACGAGAGTTTTCCCGCCCAACGCACCACGCCGGAGTCGTACGATCTGCAGCAGCTGCTGCGGCAGATGAAGGATGCGAAATGCACCCACGTGGTCATGGAGGTATCCTCCCACGCGCTGACGCTCCATCGGGCGGACGGCCTGCGTTTTGCGGCAGGAATCTTTACCAATCTGACGGCCGATCATCTGGATTTTCACGGCACCATGGAGGCCTATCGGGAGGCTAAGGGCCGCCTGTTTGAGCAGACCGATCTGGCGGTGCTCAATCTGGACGACGCTGCGGGGCGCTATTATGCCGACAGAGTGCCCTGCCCGAAGGTGACTTACTCGGAAAACAAAACCCAAGCCGATCTGACCGCAAAAAACATTCGTTTGTTCCCCGAACGGGTGGAATTTGAGGCGGTCACACTGGGGGAGGTCCGCCGTGTGCGGCTGCCCATCCCCGGCGGCTTTTCCATTTACAATGCGCTGGGCGTACTGGCCTGTACCATGGGGCTGGGAATGCCGCTGGAATGCACCGCCGCCGCGCTGGTTCATGCCAGAGGGGTCAAGGGCCGGGTGGAGGTCGTCCCGGTGCCCGCCCTGTTTACCGTACTGATCGATTATGCCCATACCCCAGATGCGCTGGAAAATGTGCTGACCACGGTGCGAGCGCTGGCGGTCAATCGGGTGATTTGCCTGTTTGGCTGCGGGGGAGACCGGGATCGCTCCAAACGCCCGCTGATGGGAGCCATCGCCGCCGATCTGGCCGACCTTGTGGTGGTCACCAGCGACAATCCCCGCGCAGAACCGCCCGAGGAAATTATCGGTGATATTTTGCGGGGGATGGACGGGGCGGACAACTACGTGGTGGAGTGCGACCGACGCGCCGCCATCCGCTATGCCCTGGCCCAGGGCGGACCGGGGGATGTGATCCTTTTGGCCGGTAAGGGGCATGAGACATATCAGGAAATTCACGGTGTCCGGTATCATCTGGACGAGAGAGAAGAGATAGACCAATTTTTCCGCGAGATGTGCGTATCAAAATAAGAAACGCACGGCGGTCCCGGAGGTTGAACATATGCAAGTGATCGTACAAAATGTGATCAGCGCCGTCATTGCCTTTGCGGTGACTGCCGTTGTGGGTAAGTTTCTGGTGCCCTTCCTGCGCCGTGTCAAGGCGGGCCAGTCCATCAAGACCGACGGCCCCACATGGCACATGTCCAAGCAGGGTACGCCCACCATGGGCGGTATCATGTTCATTGTGGGCATTGCCGCGGCCATTCTTCTGGCCTTGGTTATGGGCGGCGATACCACCGGCCTGCTGGTTTTTGCATTTGCATTGGTGTTTGGCCTGATCGGCTTTATTGACGACTACGCCAAGCTGAAAAAGAAGGAAAACACAGGTCTGACCGCATCCCAGAAGTTTCTGCTGCAGCTGGCGGCCGCCATTGCCTTTACGGCGCTGCTGCGCTATACCGGTCACCTGTCTCCCGACCTGTACATTCCCTTTGTTCACACCAAGATCGTACTGCCCTGGGTGGTGTACATGATCTTTGCCGCTTTCGTTATGGTGGGCTGCGTCAACGCGGTCAATATTACCGACGGTGTGGACGGTCTGGCTGCCGGCGTGACAACTCCTGTGGCTCTGTTTTACATCGTGGTCTGCGTCCTTTGGGGGCAAGCAGGGCTGGGTAATTTTGCCGGCGCTCTGCTGGGCGGTCTGATCGGTTTTCTGCTTTACAATTTCCACCCCGCCAAGGTCTTTATGGGTGACACCGGCTCCCTGTTTCTGGGTGGTGCCGTGTGCGGTATGGCCTTTGCGCTGGATATGCCGCTGATTCTGATTTTGGTGGGTATCATTTACATTGCCGAGACGTTGTCCGACATCATTCAAGTGCTCTACTTCAAACTGACCCACGGCAAGCGCATTTTCCGCATGGCTCCCCTGCACCACCACTTTGAAATGGGCGGTTGGAGCGAAAAGAAGCTGTTTTTCGTCTTCACCGGCATCACACTGGTGTGCTGCGTGATCGCTCTGCTGGGCGTGTTGGGACGCTACGGCGCGTAAATTTGATTTGATTGTTCTGAAGGGAGGGAGATTACATGGCAAAGGCGCAGCGCGATTTGACAATGGAAGAGCAGCTGGCCCGCGGCCCCATGGATCTGCCCTTCCTGATGCTGACTTTGATGCTGCTGGTCATCGGTTTGATCACCGTGTTCTCGGCATCCTATGCCACCGCCTATTATGACGGCATCAGTCCGTACAACTACTTTATGAAGCAGGCCATTTTCGGCGTGGCCGGCGTGTTGGTGCTTTATTTTGTTTCCAAACTCAATTACCAGCACTGGCGCTGGATGTCTCCGTTTGTTCTGTTGTTTGCCATTGTGCTGCTGATTCTGGTCATTCCCTTTGGCTGGGGCAGGGCCGAGGTAGGCGCCCAGCGCTGGATCACCATTGGCCCCATCAATTTTCAGCCCTCGGAATTTGCCAAACTGGGTGTTGTACTGTATTTTTCGGCTCGTTTGTCCAAGCGCAGCACAGGAAAAAAGAAGAAATGGAATCGCCGCAGCATTACCGGCCGTGTTCTTGGCTTTCTGGATAAAATCGGTCTGCTGGAGTTGATCCCCTATGCCGCCATCCTGTTGGTCGTGGCATTTCTGATGCTGCTGGAGCCCCACATGTCGGGTACCATTCTGATTATGGTGGCGGGCGCGGCTGTCCTGTTCGCTTCGGGAATCCGGCTTTACTGGTTTGTGGGCGGCGGTGCTCTTGCGGCCGGTGCCTTGTGGTACATCATTAACAACACCGATTATATGACGGCCCGCATTGAACTGTGGCACGACCCCTGGATCGACGAGTTGGGGCAGGGGTTCCAGTCCATTCAGTCTCTGCTGGCCATCGGTTCGGGCGGCCTTTTGGGCAAGGGATTGGGCAACAGTACCCAGAAGCACCTGTTTCTGCCCGAGCCGGAAAACGATTTTGTGTTCTCCATCCTCTGCGAAGAGATGGGGTTCATCGGTGCCGCATTGGTGCTGGTGCTTTTTGCGATGCTCATTCTGCGCGGTTACTGGCTGGCCATCCACGCCCGTGACCGTTTTGGTGCTTTGCTGATCGTGGGTATTATTACCCTGTTCGCCTTTCAGGTGTTTTTCAACATCGGCGTGGTCACCGGTCTGCTGCCGGTTACCGGTATTTCGTTGCCCTTCTTCAGTTACGGCGGAACGGCGCTGTTGATCCAGCTGGCCGAAATGGGAATTGTGTTAAGCGTATCCCGACAAATCCCGGCTGCAAAACAAGGATAAATCCTCCAAGGGGGACGCTGTCCCCCTTAGATACGGGGCTGCGTGCCACGAAATGCGGCGACTTGCCCCGATAACCCCCTCGCCTTTTCACGGAAAAGGCGGTCGTGGCCGCCGCGGCCACGGGCCGTGGTGTCCTGCGCAGGCACATGTCCTGCTTCGGACGGATTCGCACTTCCTTTTCGCCGGAGGCGAACATTCTGCGAAGCAAAATTTGGGAGGTCAATAATGAACATCCTCTTTACCTGCGGCGGTACCGCCGGTCATATTAACCCTGCCGTGGCGCTTGCCCGGCTGTTTCAGCAGCGCCATCCCGGCTGCAAGGTGCTTTTTGTGGGTGCCGACGGCGGCATGGAGACCCGACTGGTCCCTCAGGAGGGGTTTGAACTGAAAACAGTCACCATCTCCAGCTTTTACCGCTCCCTGTCTCCCGCGGCCATCAAGCACAATGTTGGCACGCTGCTCAACCTGAACCGTTCCAAAAAGCAGGCCAATGCCATTCTGGACGACTTCAAGCCCGACTTGGTGGTGGGTACCGGCGGCTATGCCTCCTTCCCGGTGGTCAAAGCGGCCGCCAAACGGGGCATCCCCACCGCTGTCCACGAGTCCAATGCCGTTCCCGGCCTGACTACCAAAACTCTGTCCAAGGTCGTGGACGTTGTTATGGTTGGCTTTGAGGACTCCCGTGCCCACTATGATAACCCCGAAAAGGTGGTCGTTACCGGCACACCGGTGCGGGGCGACTTTTTCCGCTACACCCGTCAGGAGGCCCGCGCGCAGTTGGGGCTGACCGATGACAAACCTCTGCTGCTGTCCTTCTTTGGCAGTCTGGGCGCCGAGGTCATGAATGGCTACATGACCGAATTTTTCAAACTGGAACAGGAAAACGGTTTTCCGTTCCATCACATCCACGGCGCCGGGCGCAACTATGACGCCATGAAGGCTGACTGCCCCGAAAGTCCCATGCTGGACCTGCGCCCATATATCTACGATATGCCGCTGGTGTGTGCCGCCGCCGATCTGGTCATCTGCCGTGCCGGTGCATCCACCGTTGCCGAACTGGCCGCCATCGCCAAGCCGGCCATTCTGGTGCCGTCTCCCAACGTGACGGCAGACCATCAGACCAAGAACGCCAAGGTGCTCTCCGGGCACGGCGGCGCCATCCTGCTGCCCGAGAGTCAGTGCTCCGGCGCGCAGCTGTATGAAACAGCCTCGGCCATTCTGACCGATCCCATCAAGCGGGATGAGATGGTGCGTGCGCTCACAGGTCAGTCCATCACCGATGCCGCCGAGCAGATCTATCAGGTGCTGACCGGTTTGCTGAAGTAACATCAGAAATTCCCTCCGCATAGCATGGTGCAAGATCATGAACGGAGGGAAGTCCATGGGCCAATTGCACATCACCGGCGGCCACCGTCTGTCCGGTGAAGTATACATACACGGGGCGAAAAACAGCGTACTGCCGATTCTGGCAGCAACCGTGCTGGTGCCGGGTGTCAGCGTCATCCGCAACTGTCCCGATCTGTCCGACGTGCGTGCCTCACTGGCCATTCTGGAGCACCTGGGCTGCAAAACTGTCCGGCAGGGTGACACGGTTGCGGTGGACGCATCCCAACTGACGGAGTGCAAGGTGCCTGACAAACTGATGCGGGAGATGCGCTCCTCGGTCATCTTTTTGGGGGCTGTTCTGGCCCGCACCGGCTGCGCCCGGCTGAACCTGCCCGGCGGCTGCGAACTGGGACCCCGGCCCATCGATTTGCATCTGGCAGCCATGGGTGAATTGGGCGCCCGGGTGGAGTGCGGCCCCGACGGCCTGTACTGCAGCGCCGGGTGTCTGACCGGAACCGAAATCAATCTGGCTCTGCCCAGTGTGGGAGCCACCGAAAATATCATGCTGGCCGCCTGCGGAGCGGAAGGTACCACGGTCATTCTCAATGCCGCCCGAGAGCCCGAGATCGCCGACCTGCAGAGGTTTCTGAACGCGGTGGGCGGTCGGGTGCGGGGCGCCGGCTCCTCGGTGATCGTAATTGAAGGGAAACGCCCCTTTCACGGCGGAGAGCATACCGTCATGGGCGACCGCATTGTGGCGGCCACTTATCTGTCTGCGGCCGCGGCTGCCGGAGGAAATGTGACAGTGCGCGGGGTGGACTGGCGCCATCTGTCCACCGTGACGGCCGTTTTGTGTCAGGCGGGATGCCATGTGTGCAGTGACAGTGGCGGGGTGCACCTGACCTGCGGTAAACCGCTGAAGGCGGTGCGGCCCATTCATACGGCGCCCTATCCCGGCTTTCCCACCGATGCCCAGGCCCCGGTCATGGCGGCGCTGGCCACCGCCCGGGGGAGTACGATCTTTGTTGAGCATATGTTTGAAAGCCGGTACCGCCATGTGGACGAACTGGTCCGCATGGGTGCCAACATCCGGGTGGAAGGCCGTGTGGCGGTGGTCACAGGAGTTGATCGTCTGCACGGAAGTTGTGTGCAGGCCACCGATCTGCGGGGCGGTGCGGCCCTGGCCGTGGCAGCCTTGGGAGCCGAGGGAGAGACGGTTCTGACGGGGCTGCACCACATGGACCGCGGATATGAACGACTGGAACAGGACCTTTGCGCTCTTGGGGCGCGGGTTGTACGAATTTAAGGAAGACGAGGAACCGACGATATGGCAGCAAGAGGCAGCAAATACAGCCGCAGAAGGGGACGCTCCGGTGTCCTCTATAAGCTGCTGTCCGTTTTGCTGATTCTGGCGGCCCTTGTGGGTGGATGCATTGTCTTTTTCCGGGTGGAGAAAATCACGGTTACAGGCAGCACTACCTACACCGAGCAGCAGATCATTGATGTCTCCGGCGTGGAGATGGAGGATAATCTGTTTCTGATTCGCAAGATACCCACCGGGCGAAAAATTCTGGGGGCGCTGCCCTATATCAAAGAGGTGAATATCCGCCGCAATCTGCCCAACGGCCTTGCGATCGCGGTGAATGAATGTATTCCTGTGGCCGCGCTGCGGGGGGAAGAGGATTCCTGGTGGATTCTGGACAGCAGCGCCAAATTGCTGGAACAGGGAGATGCGGACATCGCCGAACCCTTCATGAAAATCACCGGTCTGACGGCGCTGAAACCGTCTGCCGGTGACCGGGTGGCTGTAGCGGTGGAGGAGACAACCAAGCTGGGTTCTCTGAAGGCCATCCTTGCCGCCTTGGAAGAGCGGGAAATGTTTGCCAATGTTAACAGCGTGGATCTGTCGTCTGTAACCGAAATCCACATGCTTTATCAGGATCACTACACGGTGCGCATGCCGGCATACAGTGACGATTTTCATCGGCTGATCCACACTCTGCAGGTGGTAGCCGAGCATCCCAAAGTGGCAGGTCGCTCGGGAACCATCGATCTGACCCGCAAGAATCCCAGTTTTATCCCGGATAATTTGCCATCCTGAAAACTTTTTACATTTTTTCTTGACCTGCTTAAAAAAGCAGAGTACAATGATACTAAATATAGGCGTAGTGTGCCCATTTCGTACACAATAACTTGTTTTTTTACATAAGATGCATAGGAGGAAGAACTATGGCTTTCGGTCTGGATATGGGCCCCAACAATGATGATGTCATCAAGGTTATCGGTGTCGGTGGCGGCGGTAATAACGTGGTCAACCGGATGGTGAAAACCGGTATGAAGGGTGTGGACTTTATTGCAGTCAACACCGATAAGCAGTTTTTGGATGTTTCCAGTGCAACCTACAAGGTGCAGATCGGCGAAAAGCTGACCTGCGGCAAGGGTGCCGGTTCCGATCCCGAAGTGGGCCGCAAGTCTGCCGAGGAAAGCCGTACCGTCATCTCCAAGATGCTGGAGAACACCGATATGGTCTTTATTACCGCCGGTATGGGCGGCGGCACCGGAACCGGTGCGGCTCCCATCGTGGCTGACATCGCCAAGGAAATGGGCGTGCTCACCGTAGGTGTGGTCACCAAGCCCTTCTCCTTCGAGGGCGCCCGCCGAATGAAGCAGGCCGAGGCCGGTATTGACGATCTGCGTCAGCGCGTGGACAGTCTGGTCATCATTCCCAACGACCGTCTGAAGTACGCCACCGATCAGAAGATCACCTTTGCCAACGCCTTTGAGATTGCTGACGACGTTCTGCGTCAGGCTGTGCAGTCCATCTCCGACCTGATCAAGAACACCGGTTTCATCAACCTGGACTTTGCCGACGTGACTGCTGTCATGAAGAACGCCGGTATGGCTCACATGGGTGTGGGCCGTGCCGCCGGCAAGAACAAGGCCGAAGAGGCTGCCAAGATGGCCATTTCCAGCCCCCTGCTGGAGACCTCCATCAAGGGCGCCAAGGGCGTTCTGGTCAACATCACCGGCTCTATGGACATCGGTCTGGAAGAGGTCGAGGCTGCCACCAACATGGTCAAGGAAGCCGCCCATCCCGACGCTCTGTTCATCTTCGGTGCCGCCTTTGACGAGGAGATGGAAGATGAGCTGAAGGTCACCGTCATTGCCACCGGCTTTGACGAGAAGGCTGACGGCACCCCCGTGATTGCCGCGCCCGCCGCCCCCGTGGTGACCGAGCCCGTGGCGGAAGAGACAGAGAAGACCGCTACGCCCGCCGAGGAAGAGGACAAGGCTTTCGAAGACATTTTCAAGATTTTTAACTCCCGCAGCAAGTAATTGGAGCGAATGGGACGGCGGAAACTTCCGCCGTCCTTTTTTTCTTGTTCTTGCAATTCCGGGATTCTTGGAATATAATACATCTGTTAGGCACATCTTAATTTATTATGTGAGGAGATGAGACGCGCCGTGACTGCTGACCCGTATAGTCGAAGTTTGAACCAACAAAATAAGCGGCGCGTTTGCCGGTGAATTGCTGCTCACCGCTTTTCGCGCTGTCGGAAAGGCTGTGATCAACCATGCTGACCATCAACAAGACCATCAGCGGCCGTATGACCGCGCTGGACTGCCTGGAGGAAGGGTGCTGGATCAACCTGACCCACCCCAATGAAGAGGAACTGCAGGTCGTGACCGATCTGCTGCATGTGGAACCCGATTTTCTGCGGGCCGCACTGGACGAAGAAGAGACCTCCCGTATCGATGTGGAAGAGGGACAGACCCTGATCATCATCGACACGCCTGTCATTGAAAAGTCTGATACCGCCGTGGTGTACTCCACTGCGCCTCTGGGTATCATTGTCACCGAGAACAACATCATCACCGTGTCCCTGCGGGAATCCTCGGTCATCCGTGATTTCGAGGACGGTCTGGTCCGTGGGGTGCATACCCACAAAAAGACCAGTTTCATCCTGCACATTCTGCTGCGTGTGGCCAAGCGCTACCTGCAGTATCTGAAGCAGATCGATAAGATCTACAACCACATGGAGCGTCAGCTTCACAAGAGCCAGAGAAACAAGGAACTGCTCCAGTTGATGGATCTGGAAAAGTCTCTGGTTTACTTTAACACCTCCCTGAAGGCCAACGAGGTCACGCTGGAAAAAATTCTGCGCGGCCGCATCGTGACCCTGTACGAAGAGGATCAGGACCTGCTGGAGGACGTGCTGATCGAGGTGCGTCAGGCCATTGAGATGGCAAACATCTACTCCTCCATCATCTCCCGTATGATGGACGCCTTTGCCAGCGTGATTTCCAACAACCTGAACGTCATCATGAAGGTGCTTACTTCCATCACCATTCTTCTGACCATTCCCAATATTATCTTCAGCTTCTACGGCATGAACGTGGCCGGGCTTCCCTGGGATCAGTTTTTCTGGGTGCCCATCGTCATTGCGGTGGTGCTCATCCTCGTGGTGGGTTACATTCTGAAGAAAAAGGATCTGTTTTAACGCGAACCGCCGTCCCGATGATTCGGGACGGCGGTTTTCTGCAAAAACCGGGTGCATCCCAACAGGGGTGCACCCGGTGCGTTTTATATGGGTTTGACTGCAATCGCTTCAGCCACACGCAGACCGTCCACGGCGGCCGAGGTAATGCCGCCGGCATAGCCGGCCCCTTCGCCGCAGGGGTACAGACCGGGAAGACCGACCGACTGGTAATCCTCACCGCGCAGAATGCGCACCGGGGAGGAAGAGCGGGTCTCGATGCCGGTCAGCAGAGCGCCGGGGTGGTCGAACCCCCTCAGTTTACGGCCCAGCAAAGGCAGGGCGGAGCGCAGCGTGTTGGACACGAAGGCGGGCAGACAGTCGTCCAGCGGCGCGTTACGCACACCGGGCCGGTAGGTAGCTGAAACCGCGTTGGCGGGGGCGTTTGCGCCCAGAAATTCCGCCACAGTCTGGGCCGGAGCCCGATAATCACCGCCGCCCAGACGGAAGGCGGCCTCCTCCCACCGACGCTGGAAGGCCACACCCAGCAGCGGGTCGTCGGAGGTGTCCGTACAGCCGTAGTCGGCAGGGTTGACGCCCACCAGAAAACCGCCGTTAATATTTTTTCCGTCCCGGGCACGGTGACTCATGCCGTTGGTCACCAGTCGACCGGGCTCCGAGGCGGCAGCCACCACCTGGCCGCCGGGGCAGACGCAGAAGGTGAAGGCCGAGCGCCCATCGGGCAGATGACAGGCCAGTTTGTAGTCGGCGGCGGGCAGTTTGGTCCACGCGTCGCCGTACTGGGTCTGGGAGATCATGGCCTGATCGTGCTCAATGCGCACGCCAATGGCGAAGGGTTTGGGTGCCATAGGGATGCCGCTGTCGCGCAGCATTTCAAAGGTGTCCCGGGCCGAGTGGCCGGGGGCAAGAATCAGTGTGTCGCAAGGTTGCTCGTATGGGCCTTCCGGTCCCCGGGCGGTGAATCCGGCCAGCGCGCCGCAGCGCACCGTCAGACCGGTCAGGCAGTGGCCGAATCGTATTTCGCAGCCCAGAGAGAGCAGCTCGCAGCGGATGTTTTTGACCACCTGACGCAGAATGTCGGTGCCGATGTGAGGCTTGTGCTGCCAGCGGATATCCTCGGGCGCACCGGCGTCGGCCAGCATGTCCAGTACGGCGGAAACCCGGGGGTCATGGATGCCGGTAGTCAGTTTGCCGTCGGAGAAGGTGCCGGCACCTCCTTCACCGAACTGTACGTTGGATTCGGGGTCCAGGGAACCGCCGGACCAGAAGGTTTCCACAGCGGCGGTACGTGCATCTACGTCCTGTCCGCGCTCCAGAATCAGGCAGGGAATGCCGGAGCGGGCCAGCTGCAGGGCGCAGAACAGACCGGCCGGACCCATACCCACCACCACGGGACGCACAGTGCTTTTGCGCCGGACGGCGGGGAATTCATAGGGTTGGGGCGTAAACAGGGCAGCCTGCTTGGGCAGCTTCAGCTTGTGCTCGGCCGGATGGGACAGGTCCACGGTGTACACCAGTTTGATGTCGGACTTCTTTCGGGCATCAATGGACTGGCGGGCAAGGGAAAAGGCGGAAAAACTGTCGGGGGAAACCCCCAGCAGCTTGGCGGCCTTGTGTTTCAGTTGTGCAGGGTCCCCCTCGGGAGGGAGCGTCAGATTGTTCAGTCGGATCATATCATCACCATGACCAGTTTATCATAAGGAATGGATTCGGGCAACAAAAAACGCACCCGGCAATCGGGTGCGTTTGAATGTTGGGATTACATCAGCTTGACCACGTAGTAGACTGCCATGATAAACAGCCAGCCCACCACAACGAACATCAGATAGTAAGCGGTAGTGCCGCCCAGAATGAGAGCCAGTGCCAGCAGCACGGCCACCAGAGCGCAGGTGACGTACAGCAGGAGATAGTTGGACTCTTTGGGCAGCAGGGCATGGGCCACACGGTCCAGCGCGCCGGGCAGCTGGAGTTTTTCCTTTTGCATCAGGACAAGCATGACCGCGGCGGCAGCCAGAAGCACAAAGGCCAGAACAAATCCGGCGATCAGCATGGTGTGATGGACGTAAAACAGTTTGCGGTACATCTGCAGGCAGAGAATGCCGCAGGCCGAGATCACTGCGATGCAGAAAAAGTCACGCTGGAACAGATAATAGATGACAGCCAGAACAGCCACGGCGGGGACCAAAACGGTCAGGGCTTGAAGCAGGTCGGAACTGGGTGCAAGGCGGGCAATCATCAAAAGGGCAAACTCCACCACAACAGCGCCGCCGAACCACAGGAGGATCCGGACCAGGGCAGCGTCTTCCTGCTGCCGTTTGGCCTGTTGCTGGGCCTTGATGGTTTTCATGTTGTTGCTCATACGTCAACCTCCGGAACGCTGCAGACAAAAAGCCACAGCAATTATGGGTAGTATACCACAATTTGTTGAGAAAGGCAATATAAAATGGGTGGGATTTGATAAATCGGTCGGACTGTGATATGCTCTGTAAAGAGAACGATTAGCAGTTTACAGAGGGGAGGGTCACAATGAAGGCGACAAAAAACCGAAAACCGGTCTGGGGCGATGCACTGGTGGCCCTGATCATTGTGGCTGCGGCCCTGTGCAGTCTGCTTGCCTTGCCGAAAACCCGCGGGGACGGACTGACCGCCCTTGTGACGGTGAATGGGAGCACAGTGTGGTCCTGCACCTTGGCGCACGCGGCCGAACCGATCCGATACGAGGTGGAAGGGGAATATCCGCTGACACTGGAAGTGTCTGACCGGGGGGTCCGGGTGGTGGAGGCGTCCTGTCCCGGCGAAGACTGCCGCCATACGGGGCTGATTTCCAAGGCGGGGCAGCAGATCATTTGTCTGCCCAACCGTATGGTGATCACCTTGCAGGGGGGTACACCCTCTTATGACGCCATGACCGGATGATTTGTTCCCAAATTCTTCAAGTTTTTTGAAAAAATTCTGAAAAACCCTATAATCTGTGAAAAAAGGATGGTGATTGGCATGAAATTGGATCGTCTGGCCCGATGTGCGGTACTGACCGCGCTGGCGCTGGCTCTGTCCATGGCGGAGCGCTGGCTGGCGCTGACCGTTTTGGTTCCATTGCCCGGCCTGCGGCTGGGACTTGCCAATCTGGTGACCGTCTTTGCCCTTTGCCGCCTGTCGGGCCGGGAGGCTTTGCTGATTCTGGTGGCCCGCTGTCTGCTGGGAGCCATCGGAGGCGGCAATCTGACCGCGCTGGTTTTTTCTCTGACGGGAGGAATGCTGGCTCTGGCGGTTATGGCGCTGTTGCTGCGCTGTCCCGGTCTGTCCCTTGTGGGGGTCAGTATGGCAGGGGCAGCCGCCCATCATGTGGGTCAGATTCTGGCGGCCATGGCGGTGCTGACATCGCCCGCGCCTGTGGTCTATTTGCCGGCTCTTTTGCTCTGTTCGGTGGTGACCGGAGCAGTTACCGGACTGGTGTCCGCGCTGCTGGTTCATCGGGTTCCGGAACGGGTTACGGATTTTTCATAAATTTTTAAGAATTTGTAAGCAATTTGATATTATTTTGTGGTTGTGTACCGATAGATTACAGGTTATAATACAAAATATAGAAACAGAAAGACTGGAGGAATCCGTTATGCGTAAACGTTTGCTTGCTTTGTTTTTGTGTCTGGCCATGGTGTTTGCTCTGACCGCCTGCGGCGAAAAGGAGCCCGGAAAGGCTGACGGCAATGACAAGGTGGATCCCGATGAGGTAGTTACCCCTGTTGTGACCCCCGCCCCCACGCCCGAAGTAACTCCCACCCCCACCCCCGCACCCGTCCTTGTGCCCAATCTCTATGAAACGGTGCGCAACTATTGGTCGGAGAGTCAGCTGACTCAGGCATGGGGTCCCAATAAGCCGGTGGACCACATTTTCTTCCACCCCATCATCGCCTATCCCACATGGGCTTTCAAGGATTGCAAAATCCCTCAGTCGCAGCGGGAAGGTCTGGATGACTGGATGGTCACCGTGGACGAGTACAACAAGATCCTGCAGGCTCTGTACGATAACGGATACATTCTGGTGCGCATTGAAGACGTTTGGAGCGAAGTGACCGTCGATGGCACCACCCGCATGGTGCGTAATACTCTGCAGCTGCCTGAGGGCAAAAAGCCCCTGATCATCTCCTTTGATGATGTCAACTACTATCAGTACATGCTGGAACAGGGCTTTACCTCCAAGCTGCTCATCGGTGACGACGGACAGATCTGGGCCGAATGCACCGATCCCTACACCAAGGAGACCTTCCTGACGCAGGATCTGGACGCCATCACCCTGCTGGACAAGTTTGTGCTGGATCACCCCGACTTCTCGCTGAACGGTGCCAAGGCGGTCATGGGTCTGACCGGTTACGAGGGCATTTTGGGTTACCGCACCCAGACCGACCGCGATGTCACCGATCCCACCGAGCTGGCCGCCTTTGAGGCCAACCGCCAGAAGGAAATTGAGGCGGTCAAGCCCATCATCGAGAAGCTGAAGGAAACCGGCTGGACCTTTGCCTCCCACACCTGGGGCCACATCCGTCTGGAAAGCCGCAGTCTGGCCAAAGTGCAGGATGATACCCAGCGCTGGCTGGATGAGGTGGGCAGTCTGGTTGGTCCCACCACGGTCATTCTGTACCCCTACGGCAGCCGTCCCGACGGCAATGACTGGACCAAGACCGGTGAGTCCTTCCAGTATCTGCAGTCGGTCGGTTTCCGCGTGTTTGCCAGCGTGGGTATCGAACCCTTCTCCTTTGTCAAGAAGGACATTTCAGCCGTTATCTGCGACCGCATGCATCCCGACGGAACCACTTTGCGCTGGTCCCGTGACCGCTACCTGAAATTCTACGACTCCAAGGACATCATTGATCTGAGTGTGCGCCCCGATCTGGGCTATGATTTCGGTGAATAAGGAGAAGGCCATGACCGATCGTGAATTGGTGGATCTGGCTGTTGCCATGCTGGAGCGTTCCTATGTACCCTATTCCAAATTCCCGGTGGGTGCCGCACTGCTCTGCAGCGACGGCAGCGTCTTCACCGGCTGCAACGTGGAAAATGCCGCTTACGGCTCCACCGTCTGTGCCGAGCGCACCGCTCTTCTCAAGGCGGTCAGCGAGGGACACCGGGATGACTGGGTGAAAATGGCTGTTGTGGGCAACAGTGAGCAGCCCTGCTGGCCCTGCGGTCCCTGCCGGCAGATGCTGTATGAGTTCTGTCCCGAACTGGAACTGCTGGTGACCGGACAGGACCGTGTGATTGAGCGCGTCAAACTGTCTGATTTGCTTCCCCACGGGTTTGGACCCCGCTATTTAGACTGATTTTGCAACTTCAACAACCAAGGGCGGCCATTTGGCCGCCCTTTTTTCGTAAAAACCGCCGTGATATGCAACTCGAAAAAAATAACTTGCATTTTTATGGGTGAAACCGTATAATATGAAAATACAATGAGCAAATAACCCGCAAAGGAGTTTTTGATATGTCTCTGAAGAATGAAAAACTGATTGCCATTTATTCGGATCTGGTTGTCCGCAACGGTCATGAGAAGGAATACCTGCAGGCCGTGCGGGAAGTGCTGGAGTCTCTGGAGCCCGTGGTGGAGCAGCGCCCTGAGTTGATCGAAAAGGGTGTTATGAGCCGCATTGTGGAGCCCGAGCGTGTCATCATGTTCCGCGTGTCCTGGGTGGACGATGCCGGCAAGGTGCAGGTCAACCGCGGCTACCGCGTGCAGTACAATTCTGCCATCGGCCCCTACAAGGGCGGCTGCCGTTTCCACCCCTCGGTCAACCTGTCCATTATGAAGTTCCTCGGTTTTGAGCAGCTGTTCAAAAACTCCCTGACCGGTCTGCCCATGGGCGGCGGCAAGGGCGGCGCTGACTTTGATCCCAAGGGCAAGAGCGACAATGAGATCATGCGCTTCTGTCAGGCCTTTATGACCGAACTGCAGCGCCACATCGGCGCCAACACCGACGTGCCCGCCGGCGATATCGGCGTGGGTGCCCGCGAAATCGGGTATATGTACGGCCAGTATGTCCGTCTGCGTAATGTGTATGACGGCGGCGTGCTGACCGGAAAAAAGGTGGGTGCAGGCGGATCGTTGGCCCGTACCGAGGCCACCGGTTACGGTCTGTGCTACTTCACCAACGAGATGCTGTTGGCCAACGGCGATACCTTCGAGGGCAAGACGGTGGTTATCTCGGGTTCCGGTAACGTGGCTACCTATGCCAACCAGAAAGCCACCCAGTTGGGCGGCAAGGTGGTCGCCATGTGTGACTCCAACGGCTATATTTACGATCCCAACGGCATTGACTACAAGGTCATCAAGCAGATCAAGGAAGTCAAGCGTGCCCGCATCAAGACCTATCTGGACTATGTCCCCTCCGCTACTTATGTGGAAGGCTGCAAGGGCATCTGGACGGTCCCCTGTGACATCGCTCTGCCTTGCGCCACCCAGAACGAACTGGACGGCGAGTCTGCCGCCGCTTTGATCGCCAACGGTGTCAAGTACGTGGCCGAGGGTGCCAACATGCCCTCCACCCCCGATGCGGTTGCCGCGTTCCAGGCTGCCGGCATCCCCTTTGGCCCCGCCAAGGCTGCCAACGCCGGCGGGGTAGCCACCTCCGGTCTGGAGATGACCCAGAACTCCATGCGTATGAACTGGACCTTCGAGGAAGTGGACGAAAAGCTCCACGGCATTATGAAGAACATTTATGCCAACGCCGCCAAGGCCGCCGCCGACTTCGGCATGGAAGGCAATCTGGTGGCCGGTGCCAACATCGCCGGCTTCATCAAAGTAGCCGAAGCCATGATGTGGCAGGGTGTGGCTTACTAAGAAAAAGGTTTCGTACATACCAAGGAGTCCACGGCTTGCCGTGGAGTCCTTTTTGGCTTCGGCTACTTGGGGCCCCGCGGTGCGGGGCGGCGCGGTAAGCGCCGTAAATCCGAAGCATTGCGGAGGATTTCCGCAGGGCGGATTCATTTCGCCCGAGGAAGTCAAATTGGATGGGGTCCCCACGCAGCTTGCTGTGTGGGGCTGGCGAAGCCATGATGTGGCAGGGTGTGGCTTACTAAGAAAAAGGTTTCGTACATACCAAGGACTGCACGGGTTGCCGTGGAGTCCTTTTAGGGAGTCAAAAAAACTCCTAG
>JAZOBA010000114.1:0-10863 GCA_045595705.1 Oscillospiraceae bacterium | reverse complement strand
ACTTCGATGGGCTTGTGCTTGAGGTTCTTGGCGATCTCGGGGATCATCTCAGTGGCGCAGACGATGCAGGCAGCAGCGCCGTCACACTTGTTCTCGATGCACTGGGCGCGCAGGAAGTCGCCCATGCGGGGGTTGTAGGGGGAGCGCAGGTAATCCATGACGTTGTCGAAGCCCTTCTCCTTGGCCTCCTCCTCGAAGGGAGTACGGATCAGCGCCAGCTCACACTTGGAAGCATTGCGGCGGTTGTTGTAGGCCATCCAGTTCAGGGTGTCGTCCATCTGCTCGGCAGTAATGCCGCGAGTGCGGACATAATCCTCGGCAGCGTCATCATAGATCAGTTCCATGGGAGCCATCAGGCTGCGGGAGTATACACGATCATACAGCCATGCGGTAGTCTTCAGGAACTTCTCCATGGTGATCTTCTCGCGCTTATAGGGGTGCTTGGGGGTATCAACAGCATCGTTGGGATAAGGAGCACTGTCACCGAACTCCACGCAGCCGGTCAGCACGCAGTTGTACTTGCCGGAAGCAACGGCATTGACAGCCTGCTCCAGTGCCAGATAACCGGTGCAGCAAGCCTCCGAATGGTGGATGGAAGCCTTACCCTTCATACCAAACCAGTTGGCGATCTGAGCATTGGGGGTCAGATAGTTCATGCCGGACTGGGGATTTGCAGCACCGTGGAAGTAAAACTCCACATCCTTGGCGGTGATGCCGGCATCTTCCATTGCCTTCAGAGCGGCATAGCCGAACATTTCGCCTTCGGTCAGGCCGTCGGTCTCAGGGTTGTCCACTGTGTACATAAAGGGAGTGCAGCCCACACCGATGATGGACACACTGCGGTTGTACTTGCCGGGATGAGTCTGGTTCATAGTAGATGCATCCTTTCATTTTATATTCTGCCGATTTCGGCACACTTTCTCATATATATATTCTCAAAAATACTTTCGTTTTTCAAATGCACGAAATAACCATCTGTGTATTTTTTTATAGACACTTTCTCCACATGTGTCCAGTTCTCTCTGTCGAAAAATGCCATTGTATTTGCATTTTATCTAAAGAAGTTATACAATAACAACAAAATTATTTCAACCCAAATCTATTATTACGTATTAAACCCCGATCGGAGATGACTTTCCTATGCAAAAAGCCAAGGAACAGATACGCCGTCAGGTGTTGGAAACGCTGAAATCCACCCACATTCATAACATTCAAGTCAAGGCAATTACCGACTCTCTTGGGATCAGCCGCAGCACATTTTACTTATATTATGATTCTGCGTATGCGGTTTTACAGGACATCGAAGATGACTTCTTTGACGGATTGGAAAAAATCAACGCACCCTTTTGGCGCTATCCGCTGAAGCAGGAATACATGACCCAGCCCCATCCCGTTTTGCTGGATGTCCTACGGTATCTGCGCGAAAACAGAGAAGTCTCCAATGTGCTGCGCGGGCCCTTCGGAGAACCCATGTTTGAGATTCGTTCACGCAAATGTCTGCAGGACAGTCTTTGTCCCCTTCCGCTGATGCGGGTTTATTACCCGGAAGACACCGAAATGCATATCTCCTATCTGATTGGCGGACACCTCGGCGTGCTCAACGAATGGATGTCAGCCAACTGCCCTATCCCCGACGAAGAATTTGCCGTGAAAATGTACCGTCTTATGTTCTCCAGCCTTTTCCGCAATACAATTCAATGATTGTTTCCATGAGCAGATCGGCCGATCTGCTCATTTTTTCTTGACATCATAACTTCATGTGGTATATTGGTATTACCAATTACAGAAAGGGGCTTTCCTATGTCTTTCCCCATTCAAAAAACAAGCGTCAGCCAGCAGGTGATCAATCATGTGCTGGATCTGATTGAACAAGGCAAACTGAAACCCGGTGACCGACTCCCCGTGGAGCGCGAGTTTGCCGAATCACTGGGCATCTCCCGTGTACCGCTCCGTGAAGGAATCAGTGCCCTGTCTGCCTTAGGTATTGTGGAGCGCCGTCAGGGCGACGGAAACTACATTGCCGGATTTTCTCCTGACATTCTGGGCCGCATTTTGCGCACCTACACCCTGCTGGAAGGCACGCTGGCCGACGACCTGTTCGAGGCCCGCTCGGTCGTCGAAGGCGCCGCAGCCCGTTTGGCCGCACGCAATGCAACGCCGGAGGATGTTTCCGCCATGGAGCAAGATATTCAGGCCATGGAAACCGCTATCCCGGATTATATTGACGGAAAGAAACGTCTCGTGGATATGCTTGCTTTGGATGATCTGTTCCATCTGCGCTGTGCCGCAGCATCCCACAACGAGTTTTACATTCAGTTTGTCAACATCGTGCACATGGCCGGTACCGACATGGGCCTTTATGAGAAAACCTACGGCCGTCAGCCGGAGAAGTACTATGACTCGGTTCGGTTCCACCGCCAGCTATTGGATGCCATCCGTGCCCGGGATGAAGTTCGGGCCCAGGAGGTCATGTGCAGACACATCGAATCGGTCCGAGACAATTCCGAATCCGCCGAACAACCCCAAACTCCCAATTAACACGAGAAGGGAACGTGATAAATATGAAAAAAGATTTTTCTGCAGCCGACCACATCGGCTCGATCCGCATTCCCGGACTTTCCTCACTCACCGGCAAGGATCCGGTCCTGTCCCGCGGCACCTGCAGCAACTGCGCAAACACCGGTGAGTACACCGTCAAAACTGCCTGCCGCGCCTGTATTGCAAACTGCGGTGTTATTGCTACGGTAAAGAATGGCCGCGTGGTCAGTCTGAAGGGCAATCCGGAAGATCCCATGAGCAAAGGCCGTATGTGCGCAAAAGGTCTGTCCGGCATTCAGGCCCTGTATCACCCCAACCGCAACAAGTACCCCATGAAGCGTGTCGGTCCCCGCGGCAGCGGTCAGTGGAAGCGCATCTCCTGGGACGAGGCACTGACCACCATTGCCGAAAAGCTGATGGAAACCCGCGAAAAGTACGGCGCTGAAGCAGTCTTCTGTTCCACCGGCGGCGGCGGCAACCCCGAGATCTGGTCCATCGCCCGTTTCTGCAACATCTTTGGTACTCCCAACTGGTTTGAGCCGGGCTGTGCCCAGTGCTACCTGCCCCGTGTTCTGGCGTACACCATGATGTACGGCGGTGTTGACCCCAGCATTGCTGACTCCAACGCACTGGAGCTGTATTTCCCCGAGGATACCCCCATCAAAGCACTGGTTCTGTGGGGCACCGACCCCTCTTACTCCTGCCCCGCCTCGGGCGGCGGCATGGTAGCCGATCTGCGCGCCAAAGGGGTCAAGACGGTAGTCGTTGATCCCCGCTTTACCCCCGATGCAGCCAAGGCCGACGTGTGGCTGCCCATTCGACCCGGTACCGACGTGGCACTGGAGCTTGGCTGGATCCACTACATTCTGGAGCACAAGCTGTATGACGCAGAATTTGTCATGAAGTGGACCAATCTGCCCTATCTGGTGGATGTGGAAACCAAGATGCTGCTGCGCGCCGAGAAGAGCAATGACCCCAATGTTCCTGACACCTACATGGTGTGGGACAAGAATACCAATTCCGCGCAGCCCCTTCCCTATCCCTGGAACGAGGAACTGGACCCCGCTCTGGAGGGTGAGTTTACAGTAGACGGTCGCCTTTGCAAAACCGGCTATCAGCTTTTGTGGGAACGCTGTCAGGAGTATACGCTGGAAAAGACCGCCGAGATCTGCTGGCTGGATGCCGCTAAGATCGAAGAGGCCATTCATGTGTTTACCGACAACTGTCCCAGCGGTCTCGCCATCGGCGTGGCCACCGACCAGACACCCAACTCGGTGCAGGCCGCCATGGGTGCCGCAACTCTGGATCTGCTGATGGGTAACGTGGAGCGTCCCGGTGCGCTGATGCAGCGTTTCCGCACCAGTGGCTGCTTTGATATGCCCAACTACCCCGTTCCCGTAGCCGCAGGCCGTCTGCCAAACGAACAGTTGAAAAAGCGTCTGGGCGGCCGCGCTCACAAGGGCCTGGGCATCTGGTGGGCCGGTCATCCCGGCAGCGTACTGGATGCCATTCTGACCGGAAAGCCCTACCAGCCCCGGGTCTGGATCGACCGCTCCGGCAACAAGCTGGGCGCCACCGCAGACAGTCAGAAATGGGAAGAAGCTATCCATAAGCTGGACTTCATCGTCCACGTTTACATGTACCCCACCTCCTTCTCTGCCTATGCTGATATTCTGATCCCCTCGGAGGAGTGGCTGGAAACCGACATGCTGGTAGAGACCTGCAACACACTGGTGGCCCGCCAGCAGGTAACCCACCTGTGGGAAACCATGGACGAGACCCTGTTCTGGTCCAAACTGGCCAAGCGCTGCGGCGAGCTGGGTCACGAGGCCTGTGCCAAAGCCTTTGACGCCGAATAGATGGGCCACGATCTGGCTTATTGGGACAGCATGGATGAATTCCTGAGCCACTGGGCCAACCGTCTGGGTATGAGCTGGAAAGAATTTGCCGCCAAGGCCCCCATCGAGTACCTGCCCAAAGACGAGTGGCGTTCCTACTATGTATATCAGAAGCCCGATCCCAAAGCAGACAACAAACCCAACGGCTTCCCCACCCCCTCCAAAAAGTGTGAGCTGTATCTGGAAAGCATGATCACCCTCAGCCGCACCGGCCGTCCCTTCAGCCCCATCGATCTGGAGCCGGCTGACGAGGATTATGACCCCCTGCCCTACTATATGGAGCCCGTGGAAAGCCCGTTGACCGATACCGAGTATCCTCTGGTCTACACCGGCGGACGTGTACCCTACTACCATCACAACACCTTGCGCAACATTCCCTGGCTGCGCGAGATGTATCCCGCCCCCGAAATGTGGCTCCACCCCTCCGCTGCCGAAAAATACGGCGTGGAAGACGGCGACTGGGCATGGATGGAATCCCGCCGCGGCAAAATTCGCGGTGTGGTCAAGGTCACCGAGGGCATCAATCCCGGAACCGTCTATATGGAGCGTTTCTGGAATCCCGAAACTCTGAACACCGAAACCCACGGCTGGAAAGAAATGAATGTCAACATGCTGACCAAGGTGACCGCACCTTATAACCCGGAAGTCGGCACGTATACCCTGCGTGCCTTCCAGGTCAAGGTATACAAGGCCGACGGCGCACCCGAAGGTGTCTGGCTCAACCCCGAGGATTTCCGTCCCTGGCTTCCCATTCAGACTGAACCCACCGAGGAGGTGCAGATTTGATGAAACAGTATACATTCGTCATCGACGCTGACCGCTGCATCGGCTGCAAAGGCTGTCAGGTGGCCTGCAAACTGGAGAATACCATCGCCCTTGGTGCCGGCCGCAACAAAGTATGCACCATCGGCCCCAACGGCACCTACCCCAACCTGCAGATGTACTTTATGACCGCCATGTGCCAGCAGTGCGAAAATCCTGCCTGCGTACAGGTCTGCCCCACCGGTGCCTGCTACAAGGACGAAGAGGATGGCGTCATCAAAATTGACACCGCCATGTGCATGGGCTGCGGAAGCTGTATGCGCGCCTGCCCCTACGGCTGCATCCATATGAACAAGGAACTGCGCGTAGCCGACAAGTGTACATTGTGCGCCCACCTTCGTCAGGAGGGCGAAACTCCCGCCTGTGTACGTAACTGCTCGGGCAGCGCACTCCATTTCGGCGACATCAACGACCCCAACAGTGAAGTTTCCAAGCTGCTGGCCGAAACCGACCCCAAGCACATTCACACACTGCGTGACACCGGCTGCGGCCCTACCGTGCGCTACATCCTCCGTTATGCCGACTGGGTGGACGTCCTTCCTCAGGACTGTGTAGAACACAGCGCATGGAAGAAAGGAGGAACCAAAGGATGATGGTAACCAAGTCTGATATGAATGCTCGCAGCACGTTTTACGATTTCCTGGCCCGACTGTACCGCGTCGAAGTGGACGCCGAACTTCTGAACCGGTTGAAGAACCTGTCCTTCCCCGAAACGGAACAGAAACTGCTGGCCGAAGGATATACCATGATGAAAAACTGGCTGGACCGCTGCGGAGAGGATGCCCTTGATGTATTGGCCGTGGATTATGCCACCGTTTTTCTGGCTGCCGGCTCCCACGACGGAGCCGCCGCCATCCCCTGCGAGTCGGTCTACACCAGCACAAACCATCTTGTCATGCAGGAAGCACAGGAGGAAGTATACTCCCTTTACACCAATTACGGTCTTAAGAAAAATGATACCTATTCCGACCTGATGGAAGACCATTTGGCCGTGGAACTGGAATTCATGGCCACCTTGGTACGCTCCGGCAAGGTCGAGGAGCAGAAGTCCTTCCTCGAGCAGCATCTGCTCAACTGGCTGGACCGCTTTACCGCCGACATCGACAAGTATGCACGGCAGGATTTCTATAAAGCGCTGGGCCGGATTACCCTCGGTTTTCTTCAGGCAGAGCACGACCTTCTGAACGCCATGACAGAAAGCAGTTTGAAGATGGCCCCCTCCTATTCAGTCCGTCAGGAGCGTCTGAACAACATCTTTGCCCGTCTGAGTGAAAACTACCGCATTTTCGCGCCCAAGCGGTTCCCCAAGCGCGGACCCAAGGGCAGCGACCTGATCCGTTACGGCGAAATCACTTCACTGGACCAGATCGTACACAATGAGAAGTCCCACTTCTCCCCCAAGGAAGTGTTCTACCCCGTTTCCCAGACCATGTTCCATTTCAAAGGTGACAACTGCACCGAAAAGGAACTGGATGACGGAAAGGACATCATCCTGTTTGCCCGTCCCTGTGATATCAATGCCATCCGCCGTTTGGACAACATCTTCCTGAACAACGGCCTGCCCGACTTGTATTACAGCCGCATGCGCGAGAAACTCCATATCTTTATGCTGGAATGCCGCGAAAGCTTTGACAACTGTTTCTGTGTTTCCATGAATTCCAATGTGGCAGACGAGTACTGTGTCGCTTTCCGCATCGATGATATCTGCGCTTTGGTAGAAGTAAAAGACGAAAAATTCCTGCCCTATTTTGTCGAGGAAGTACCCATTGAGTATGCCCCTGAGTTTGTTCAGGAAAACAAGCGCACTGCCCACCTGCCCAAAATTCAGCGTGAAAAACTGGGTGAGGTCTGCAAGCTGGAGTACTGGAATCAGTACGATGAGAAATGCATCGGCTGCGGCGGCTGCAACACTGTCTGCCCCACCTGCTCCTGCTTTGATACCGTGGATGTGATCTACGATGAAACCAGTCTGGACGGCGAGCGCCGCCGGGTATGGTCCTCCTGCATGCTGCAGGACTTTACACGCACCGCCGGCGGCGGCATGGCCCGCAAA
Organism: Oscillospiraceae bacterium; assembly: GCA_045595705.1. GTDB lineage: Bacteria > Bacillota > Clostridia > Oscillospirales > Oscillospiraceae > JAJPXI01. Next base: position 3,552 of record JAZOBA010000114.1, on the reverse strand, counting down.
ACACCCGGTGCCAACATGCGTTTCAAAGTTCTGCACAAAGTGTTTGACTACAACCGGCGCTTTGGCGGGGCCGAGCATATGTGCGTAGGCTGCGGCCGCTGCATTGACCGCTGCCCCAAAGAAATTGATTACCTCGATACCGTCAATGGACTGGCCGATCTGCTGGAAAAGGAGGACAAGTAATTATGAATAACATCATGCTTCCCTCTCCCCACAAGATCATCAGCGTGCTGAAAGAGACCAAGGCTGAATACACCTTTCGAGTGGAATACGATGGCAAGACCGAACACGGTCAGTTCTTCCAGCTATCCATCCCCAAGATCGGCGAGGCACCCATCTCGGTCAGCGGAACGGGCGACGGCTACGTGGAATTCACCATCCGTAAAATCGGCCGTCTGACCGATGGTATTTTCGGTCTGAACGCCGGCGACACCCTATTTATGCGCGGTCCTTACGGCAAGGCATGGCCCGTGGAGCAGTTCAAGGGCAAGGATCTGGTGGTCATCTGCGGCGGTACCGGCATGGCTCCCGTCAAAACCATGCTGAACTACTTCTACGACCATCCCGATGAGATAAAATCAGTCCATCTGATCGCCGGCTTCAAGGACATCGATTGCGTTCTCTTCACCGAAGAACTGGAAAAGTTCAAAGGTAAGTTCCACGCCATCGCCACGCTGGACAACTCCTCCGCCCCCGGCTTTGAGACCGGCATGGTGACCGCACACATCGGTAAAATCCCCTTTGCCGAGTTTGAGGACTACAATGTCGCTATCGTAGGCCCCCCGGTCATGATGCATTTTTCTGCACTGGAATGTCTGAAAAACGGTGCACAGGAAGATAAAATCTGGGTCTCCTTCGAGCGCAAGATGTCCTGTGCCGTGGGCAAGTGCGGGCACTGCAAGATCAATGAGACTTACGTCTGTCTGGAAGGCCCCGTATTCAATTACAGCACTTCCAAAAATCTGTTTGACTGATTTCATCTGTACAGAAATGCATCATCTGTCGTTCCCTTGTATGTCATAGTCTGTTATGATACAAACACGGAAACAAAATAAATGATTGGAATAATACAATACAGAAAGGACGATATGACATGAGTAAATACCCTCTGCTCACTTCTCCGATCAAAATTGGCTCCAAGATTTTTAAGCACCGCATGGTTGCTGCCCCCATTTACTGCGGCCCCTTCGCTCTGATGCCATTTTTCTCCGACGTGCTGTTTAACGGCATTGTGACCCGTGCCGAAGGCGGCAGCGCAGAAGTTATCGTGGGCGAAACCGCCGTCGATTTTGAGCACGCCAACCGCGAGCCCTTCCCTCCCGTTGACTACTCCGTACACGCCGGCCCTACCTTCGATCGTCTGAAAGAAATTGCTGACCGCTGCAAAGCTGCCGGCGCCGTCACCCTGATCGAGTTGAGTCACTGCGGCCGCTCCCGCATGGACATTCCCGGCATGGGCTTTGCCATCGGCCCCAGCGAGGGGAAAAATGAGGACGGCACCGATGTGATTCCCATGGACCGTGCCTTAATGGATCAGTGCATCGACAGTTTTATCAACTGCGCCAAGTTCATGCAGGCAGCCGGCTATGAAGGCGTCATGATCCACGCCGGTCACGGCTGGCTGATCCACCAGTTCCTGTCCCCCCTGCACAACCACCGCACCGATGAATACGGCGGCTCCATGGAGAACCGCGCACGCTTCCCGCTGGAACTGTTCAAGGCAATGCGTGAGGCCATGGGCCCTGACTTTCTGATTGAAATGCGCATTTCCGGCGAAGAGTGCCAGCCCGGCGGCACCACTGCCGAAGACATGGCCGAGTTCTGTGCCATGGTTCAGGAATATATCGACATCGTTCACGTTTCGGTAGGCACCTATCGCAACCCCATTCTGTCCGGAGAATTCTCCTCTCTGTATCAGCCCCACGGTCTGAACGCTCCCGCAGCCAAAGTGATCAAGGCTGCCGTCAAGATCCCCGTGGCTCTGGTGGGCGGCATCAATTCCCCCGAACAGGGTGAGCAGTTGCTGGCCGACGGCGTGTGTGATCTGATTTCTCTGGGCCGTCAGCTGACTGCCGACCCCGACTTCCCCAACAAGGTGGTAGAAGGCCGCCAGGACGATATTGCCAAGTGCTGCCGCTGCTTCCGCTGCTTTGCCGGCCCTCTGGAAGGTGTCATTGAGGACCCCACCACCATGTTCGGTTGCTCGGTCAATCCCAAAGCCTTCTTCTTCGACCGTGAGGTTCTGGACAGCAAGCCGGCAGCCAGCCGTAACGTTCTGATTATTGGCGGCGGTATTGCCGGCATGCAGGCTGCTCTCACCGCCGCAGAACGCGGCCATCAGGTCACTCTGTGTGAAAAGAGCCATCAACTGGGCGGTCTGCTCCATTTCGCTGACACCGATCAGTACAAGGTCGATCTGGGCGCTTTCCTGAAGTTGATGATCACCCGTGTCAATAACAGCAATGTCACCGTCAAGCTGAACTGTGACGTCAAGCCGGAGGATATTGCCTCCTATGAAGCGGATGCCGTTATCATTGCAGTAGGCTCCCACCCTTTGACCCCTGAAATTCCCGGCGTTGAGAACACCGTTCGTGCCATCGACGTTTACGGTAAAGAAGAGGAACTGGGCGAATATGTAATCATGCTTGGCGGTGGCCTTGTGGGCTGCGAAGTCGGCCTGCACCTGGCCAAGCTGGGCAAGAAGGTCACCGTCCTCAAGCGCAGCGAAAAACTGGCCCCTGACGGATATGCCATGCACCGTCTGGGCATGTTGGATGAGATGAGCCGTATGCTGCAGGCTCACACCGGTGTCACCCCTGTCGAGATCTCCAAGGGCTTTGTCACCACCGTTGACAGCGAAGGGGAAACCAAGGTCTGGGCCGCTGACTCCATCATCAACGCCATGGGTATGGCACCCAACCCCACCGAAGATCTGGTCAAGGCCGCAGGCGATGCCAAGGTCTTTGTGATCGGCGACTGCAACGGCGCATTCAAGGTTTACGACTGCGTGTTGGAAGCCTTCACCGCAGCCATGAACATCCTTTAATTCTCCCAAAACATGAAACGGGACCGGCTCAAAGCCGGTCCCGTTTTTTAGTTTCGGTCTAACAGTTTAAAAGAGAGCATCAACAACATACGCTCCTCCGGGTCATTCAAATCACACCGAATGACAGAACGGATGTGATTCATCCGATACAGCAAGGTATTCTTATGAACAAACATGCGCTCAGCAGCCCGGTTCAGATTGCAGTCGCAATCCAGATAGGTCCGCAAGGTATCCACCAATGAAAAGGAGTACTCCCCCTCCGCCTTTTGCAGGCGGGAAATGTCCGGTGATATCAGGAAAGGCAGTTTCTCATCCGGAATATGAGAAAGCATATTCTCCAACATGATGTCGTGATAAAAGCAGACCGATTCACCCTGTCCCACTTTGCTCAAAGCAGCCGCAGCCTGCTGAAAATGACCTTGCAGGGTGCTCAATCTTCGGAAGGGATTACAAACACCGCACCGCAGATGATGGGTTGAAAGAAAATGGACCAGTTCTACGATCAT
>JAZOBA010000113.1:0-3566 GCA_045595705.1 Oscillospiraceae bacterium | reverse complement strand
TTGGTTCTCCTCCTTTCCCAATTATTCCTCGACGACAACGCCCATGGAGCGGGCGGTACCGGCGATCATGCTCATAGCGGCCTCGATGCTGGCGGCGTTCAGGTCGGGCATCTTGGTCTCGGCGATCTTGCGGACATCTTCCTTGCTGATGGTGGCGACCTTGGTCTTGTTGGGGACGCCGGAGCCGGACTCGATGTTGCAGGCCTTCTTGATGAGCACTGCGGCGGGAGGAGTCTTGGTGATAAAGGTGAAGGAACGGTCGGCGTAGATAGTGATGACGACGGGGATGATCAGACCGACATCGTTCTTAGTACGCTCGTTGAATTCCTTGGTGAAGCCGGCGATGTTAACACCGTGCTGACCGAGGGCGGGGCCGACGGGGGGAGCGGGAGTAGCCTTGCCGGCGGGAATCTGCAGCTTTACATATCCAGTAATCTTCTGTGCCATTTGAAACAGCACCTCCTACGAAAAAATGTGGTTGGATGGCGGTACCTTTGGTACCTCCCACGGGGGATTGCTTTTTTAAGACAGAGCTTCGACCTGGTCGAGCTCCAGTTCGACGGGCGTCTCGCGCCCAAACATGGAGACCACAACGCGGACCTTGTTGCGATCCACATCGACCTCCTCGACGGTACCGATGAAAGATTCCAGTGCGCCGTCGATAATTTTGACATTGTCGCCTGCCTGGTAGCCGACCACGACCTCGCGCTTTTCCACGCCGAGGGCAGCGATCTCTTCATCAGTCAGGGGAATGGCCTTGTTGGCGGAGCCGACAAATCCGGTCACACCGCGCACGTTGCGCACCAGGTGCCAGGTTTCATCGGTCATAACCATTTTTACCAGCACATAGCCGGGGAAGACTTTGCGCTCGACTGTCTTGGGGCCATTTTCGGTAATTTCCGTGACCGTTTCCATGGGGATGTTCACATCGGTGATCAGATCACGCAGACCGCGATTTTCCACGGCCTTGTCGATGCTTGCGGACACGGTGTTCTCATAGCCGGAATAGGTATGGACTACATACCATTTCGCGTTTTCAGCCATAATCCGACCTCTTAAGAGAACAGGTTCATGAGAGCCTTGATGATCCAGTGAGCCAGGGCATCGAAAACCCAGATGAACACACCGACCACGACAACACAAAGGATCACGATGACGGTGTTCTTCAGGACCTGCTTCCAGGTGGGCCACTGAACCTTCTTCAGCTCGCTCTTCATCTCGCGGAACCAACGAGCGATACGGTTGCCCTTAGCCTTCTTGGCAGCCTTCTCCTTGGCCTTCTTGTCTGCAGCCTTCTCTTCCTTGGACTTCTTCTCCTTGGCGGGAGCTGCGTTCAGTTCCTCCTCGGGGATCTGATCGAGTCTTTCGTTTTCAGACATGTGTTACCCTTCTTTCTTGTGAGACATCCGTGTGCTCATTACTTGGTTTCGTTGTGAACCGTGTGCTTTCTGCAGAAGGGGCAGTACTTGTTCATCTCAAGACGATCGGGGTCCTCCTTCTTGTTCTTGAACGAGTTGTAGTTGCGCTGCTTGCACTCGGAACAGCGCAGGGTGATCTTGACGCGGTTACCGGCTTTCGCCATATTCGGCACCTCCTTATAATATTTGACCGGGACCAGGACGAAAAAATATCGCCGGTTTCGGCCATGTTTGCCGAATCCGACGACTTGTGCTACCGTCTGCACTTTTGCGCAGGGGTAGTGTAAAGTACGGTGGAGTCGGCAACTGAATTGCCTCCCTATATGCCATCAATGGGCAAGGGGTTTTACGCGTCATCCCGTAAAAATGCGCGCAAAAAAATAGCCCCTTTTATAGGTGCTAACATCCTATCACGAGGGAAACAGTTTGTCAACTACTTTTTTTCAAAAGAAAAAGAAAAATTTGAACTTGGGCAAATCGGTTGACGAAGATAGCGGAAACAATTATATTAAATGTAAGAAAGGACTGTGATTTGGATGCGAATTATGGCTGTGGATTATGGCGATGCCCGCACCGGCGTAGCCATTTCCGATGCATTGGGTATGCTGGCCGGGTATACTACCGTGGTACACGGACGCAAGGCCGAAGCGGTGGCCGCTGAGGTGGCTAAAATCGCCAAGGAACACGGCGTGGAAGAAGTAGTATTGGGATTTCCTCGCAATATGGATGGCACAGAGGGTGCCCGCGCCGATTTGTACCGGGCCTTTGCGGACTTGTTGGAGCAGGAAACCGGAATGAAGCCGGTACTGTGGGACGAACGGCGTACCACAGTGGAGGCCCATGCTATTCTCCACACCGGCGGTAAGAAGATGAAAGACCATAGAAAGAATGTGGATGCCGTTGCGGCATCGCTGATTCTGGAAGGATATCTGACTTTCTGCCGGAACCGCCGGAATATACCTTGATTCAAGGGACTCTGAAAAGCATTTGCTGTAGGTTTATGCGGCAGAGATGAGAGGGATATATGGAAAATAATCTGACAAAAAAGTACGGACTGTTTACCGCCATGGCAATGGTGGTCGGCGTTGTAATCGGTTCCGGCATCTTCTTTAAGACCGAGGCTGTGCTGGGCGCATCCGGCGGCAGCGCTCTGATCGGCATTCTTGCACTGCTTATCGTGGGCGTTATCATGATCGTCTGCTCCTACACATTCTCTATTATGGCAGGCCGCTATGAGAAGGTGAACGGTGTGGTGGACTATGCGGAAGCTGTGGTGGGCAAGGGCTATGCTTACTATATGGGTTGGTTCATGACGGTGATTTATTATCCGGCCATCACCTCGGTTCTGGTCTGGCTGTCCGCCATGTATACCAGCCAACTGTTTGGTATGCCCGACGCGGCCACCGGCGGCGGAACGCTGGCCATTGCCGCTTTCTATCTGGTGTGTATCGTTGCCTTCAATGCGCTGGCACCCATTCTGTCCGGCCGTTTTCAGGTGTTGACCACGGTGGTCAAGCTCATCCCTCTTCTGATTATGGCAGTTGTAGGCATCGTGCGCGGTGTTGTGGGTGGTACGCTGATGGAGAATCTGACCGCTGTCGGTTCGGTGACCGAGGGCGGTTCGGGTGCTGTTCTGCTGGGCGCCTGTGTTGCCATGGCCTTTTCCTATGAGGGCTGGATCGTTGCCACTACCATCAACGCCGAACTGCGTGATGCCCGCCGCACCCTGCCCCGGGCGCTGCTGCTGGGTTCCCTCGTGGTGGTTGCAACCTATGTGCTGTACTATTTGGGCATCAACGGCTCTCTTACCATGAATGAGCTGATGGAAAGCGGCTCTGCGCAGGCATTTATCAATGTATTTGGCGATTTCATGGGATCGTTGCTGATTCTGTTTATCGTGATTTCCTGCCTGGGTACCTCCAACGGCTTGGTGGTGGCCTGTTCCAGAGGTGTCTATTCTCTGGCGGTGCGAAATGAGGGGCCCAAGCCCGCCCTGTTCCGTGAAGTGGATAAGAACACCGGTATTCCTCACAACTCCACCTTCTTCAGCATGTTTACAGTGGGTTTCTGGCTGCTTTATTTCTTCGGTGGCAGCTTGAGCGGTTGGTTTGGTCCTGTCGCATTTGACTCCTCCGAACTTCCTATCAT
>JAZOBA010000112.1:0-7641 GCA_045595705.1 Oscillospiraceae bacterium | reverse complement strand
CCTCAACGGCGGCCTTGATGTCGCCTACGGTCACGTTGCCGCAGAAGCATACAGTCTCATTCAGATCCATGGTAATTTTCCTCCTGTTTTACTTAAAATAACGATTTAACAGACCCTTCTGGGCCTTGCCGTGGCGAGCCTCGTCACGGGCCATCTCGTGAACAGTGTCATGGATGGCATCCAGATTGTTGCGCTTGGCGCAGGTGGCCAGTTCCACCTTGCCGGCGGTGGCGCCGAACTCGCAGTCCACGCGCCATGCCAGATTGGCGCGGGTGTCGGCCTTCATGTTGGGCTCCAGTTCCTCGCCCAGCAGCTCGGCGAACTTGGCCGCATGCTCGGCCTCTTCCCATGCGGCCTTTTCCCAGTACAGGCCGATTTCGGGATGACCCTCGCGGTGCGCGATGCGGGCCATGCACAGGTACATACCCACCTCGGAACACTCGGCCTCAAAGTTGGCCTTGAGCTGCTCCAGAATGTATGCCTTATCCTGCTCCGAAATGTCGGGATTATTCTTGACCGTCTTGGCGTACACGCCGTACTCGTGCTCGGCAGCCAGCTTCATCTCGCCGGTCTGCTCCACGAACTTGTCAGCGCCAACCTTGCAGACGGGGCAGATTTCGGGAGCGGCCTCGCCGGTGTGGACATAGCCGCAAACCGAGCAGACCCACTTTTTTCCCTGCTGTGCCGGGGTGGGTTCTGCCTTGGGAGCGGTACCGCCCACAAGCTGGAAGTCCTCCTTGCCGTGCTTGCACAGGGGACACAGGTAACCGTCGGGGACCTCCTCCCCTTCGTACACATAGCCGCACACCGAGCAAACCCACTGTTTCTTTTCGGTTTTCTGGGGCTTGGGCTTGATGTCGCTCTGATAGTAGCCGTAGGTGCAGCCGTCCTCTTCGGACAGGACCCGGGCGTCGGTCACTTCACCGATGAACAGGATGTGGCTGCCCAGATCGTGCTGCTCCACCACCTTGGCCGACACGGTCATGTTGGCGTGCTCGGTCAGGTAGTACAGGCCGTTTTCGCTGCGTGCCGCGCCGCCAAAGCCGGCAAACTTGTCCGCATCCCGGCCCGACTGCATGCCGAAGCGCTGGAACAGGTCAAACTTTGCCGATGTGGTAATGGCGGAAATGTTGAACACGCCGCTGTTTTGAATCATTTCGCAGGTCTTGTTCTTCCGGATGACCGCCACCGAAATGCGGGTGGGGTCATTGGCGATCTGCATGGCGGTATTGACAATGCAGCCGTTGTCCCTGCCGTCTTGTTGGGCGGTCAGCAGATACAGACCGTAGGTAAATTTAAAGAACGCCTTGGGATCCATACATACACACCTTTCTTCGTGCGAATACGGCGGGGACAGTGCCCCCGCCGTATATTTTCTTATGGATTAGCCGAAGTAACGGTCGTGCAGACCCTTCAGAGCCTTGCCGTGGCGGGCCTCGTCGCGGGCCATCTCATGGACGGTGTCGTGGATGGCGTCCAGATTGTTCTTCTTGGCGCAGGTGGCCAGTTCCACCTTGCCGGCGGTGGCGCCGAACTCGCAGTCCACACGCCAGGCCAGATTGGCCTTGGTGTCGGCCTTCATGTTGGGCTCCAGCTCCTCGCCCAGCAGCTCGGCGAACTTGGCGGCGTGCTCGGCCTCTTCCCAAGCGGCCTTTTCCCAGTACAGGCCGATTTCGGGATAACCCTCGCGGTGAGCGATGCGGGCCATGCACAGGTACATACCCACCTCGGAACACTCGGCCTCAAAGTTGGCCTTGAGCTGTTCCAGGATGTATGCCTTGTCCTCAGCGCTGATATCAGCGTTGTTCTTGACGGTCTTGGCGTAGATGCCGTACTCGTGCTCGGCAGCCAGCTTCATCTCGCCGGTCTGCTCCACGAACTTGTCGGCGCCAACCTTACAAACGGGGCACTGGTCGGGAGCGGAATCGCCGGTGTGGACATAACCGCAAACGGTGCAAACGTACTTCTTCATAATCATTTCCTCCTAAATTTGTTTGTTGATTAATTTGTTTGAATGCAGTGGGGGCAGGTGCCGTAGAAAACCAGTTCGTGGTGGTCGATCTTCATGCCGTATTTTTCTTCCACCAGACGATCCATGTTTTCATTCTGTTCCAAACCGTGGAAGTCCATCACCGAACCGCAGGTCTTACAGATAAAGTGAGCGTGGGGTTTCACCATTGCGTCAAAGCGCTCCTGTCCGTTGACGGTGCCGACGCTGGCAACCACCCCTTCTTCCTTGAAGCGCGCCAGATTGCGATAAACTGTGCCCAGACTGAGGTCGGGATACTCCGGTTTCAGTTTCTGGTACACCCAGTCGGCGCTGGGGTGCTCCTCGGTGGATCGAATCAGATCCAGAATGGCTTCGCGTTTTTTGCTGTATCGGGTTGCTCTTTCCATGGTCCCTCCCTTCGCGCGGCTTCCTTCCGCGCCTTACTTAACGCTAACAATTATCATTTGCGAACTTATACTACCATATCACGCTATGCTTGTAAAGATATTTTTTTGCTTTTTTGAAAAAATTTTTGCGCCCTCCGGAGAGAGCGCAAAAGGAACCCTTATACAAGCTGCTGAATCAGATTCAGAATGGGGTAGTAAGCAATGGGCAGGAAAATCGCAGGTAACATGTTGCCCACGCGGACCTTCACATTGGGGATGTTGAGCATGTTGACAGCCAGACCCATGATCAGAGTACCGCCTGTGGCCGTCATGGCGGCGATGACCGTCTCACCCAGAAGGGGGCCCACCACGGTGGCCAGCAGCGTGATGGCTCCCTGATAGATGGTCAGCGGGATAATCGAGAATGCCACACCCACACCCATGGCAGCGGCAAAGGAGATGGAGGTCACGCCGTCAATGACGCCCTTGGAGACGATGATGGAGTAATTATGGTTCAATCCGGCCTCGATGGAGCCGGTGATGGCCATGGCGCCGATGCAGTACAGCAGGGTGGCCGTGACAAATCCCTCGGTAAAGCGGCTGGTGCTGCCCTCGCCGCCTTTGACAAGCTTGCGGCGCAGGAATTCTCCCGCTGCATCCAGACGCTGTTCGATCCGGAGCAGTTCACCGATCAATGTGCCGACCACCATGCAGATGATGACGCAGAGGGTGTCGGTACTCTGCAGCACATTGGAGATACCGATGCCCAGCACGCAAAGAGCCAGCGCCTGCGTGATGACGGTGGAAAAGCGGTCACTGATCTTATTTTTGAATACCAGACCGATGATGCTGCCCAACAGGATCAGGGCGGCGTTAATGAATGTTGCGATCACAACGGACACTTCCTCGCACTAAAGCGTTACATTGTAAAGTATCTTACTCTTTTTATCGTAATTTGTCAAAGGGTTTTGTCCGCCCATCCACCCTCATAAAGTGTACAAAGGAGGTCGGCCATGAAAATCGATCGCTCGTCCACCCTGTACGCCACCGTTCTGCTGACCGCCACCGGATTGGTGGGGCAGATTTTGAGCTTTTTCTATCGCATCGCCCTGTCCCGGCTGATCGGGGCCGAAACCATGGGACTGTATCAGCTGATCATGCCGGTTTATGCCGTGCTGCTGTCTGTGGCATCGGTCGGTCTGACCACCGCGGTGTCCAATCTGACGGCGGAATACCACGCCCTGCACCGAACGCAGTCCATCCGCCGCACCCTGCGGCGCTGTCTGTGGGCCTTTACGCTGACCGTGCTGCCGCTGGGTGCCGTCGTGATCCTGTTTTCCGACCCCATTTCGGTCTATCTGCTGGGGGATGCCCGCACCCGGCTGGGACTGGTGCTGCTCATCCCCTGTCTGTTTCTAACCGGGGTGGAAAACCTGCACAAGCACACCTTTTACGGCACGGGCAATGTGCGCCCGGCCGCCCTGACCGAGCTGTGTGAGCAGGTCATCCGTGCCGCCGCTGTGCTGGGTCTGCTGGTGTTTTTTCTGCCCCGGAACCCCGAGGGTACGGTGGGACTCATCGTCACCGGCATGGCCCTTTGCGAAGTCTTTTCGGCCCTTTCCCTGGTCATTCTGTTTCGCCGCCACTGGGGCAGACGGGAGACCGGGACGGGAACAGCCGCCTCATGGAAACGCATCTCCTCCATCGCCGTACCGGTGGGTCTGACCGCTCTGCTGGGCAATTTGATGGGCAGCATTACCTCTGTGCTCATTCCCCAGCGGCTGGTGGCCGGCGGTATGGGAATCTCCGAGGCCATGTCGGCCTTCGGGGTGCTGACCGGCATGACGGTGCCCCTGCTGAATATGCCCTGCGCCATGATGGGGGCCATGTGCCTGGTCATGGTACCCAAACTGGCCGAAAGCGTGGCGCTCAATGACCGTGCCGGACTGCACAGACGGCTGGGCCGGGCCATTCGGGCCACTTCGGTGCTGATGATGCCGGCCACCGCCCTTTTGGCCGTGGTAGGCCCGGCGCTGGGACGGCTGCTCTTCGGCGATGCCCGGGTGGGTCAGTATGCCACGGCGCTGTCCGTCGGTCTGCTGCTATGCTGCTACCAGTCGGTGCTGTCCTGCGCTCTGAACGGCGTAGGTCGGCAGGGTGCCGCCGCCCGCAACGCGCTGCTGGCCGACGTGATTCAGGTGGCCTTCACATGGTACACAGTGGCCCTGCCCGGGGTGGGGCTGAAAGGGTATGTAGCAGGGTTTGTCATCAGCGCCGTAGCCGGTCTGACGCTGAACGCTCTTTCTTTGACCCGGGCCTCGGGACTGAAATGGCACCCTGTGGCATGGCTGCTCACCCCCGGACTGGCCGCCCTGCTGATGGGGCTGTGCGTCAATCTGCTGTTTCGATGGATGCAGCGCGTGGGTGTCCCCATCCCAGCTGCCATCGGCCTATGCACCGCATTCGGAGTCATTCAATATCTGGCCGCCCTGCAGGCTCAGGGGGTGTCGGTGCGGCATCTGTTTCGGGTCAGCTGACCCTTTGCGCGTACTTTCTTGCGTTGCCGGGCGGAATGTGGTATATATACAGGTACTATGACCCATTCCGGGGGTGAGCGTGCATGCTGTTTTCGTCCATGCCCTTTGTCCTGTTTCTGGCTGTTGTTACTGTGATGTTCTACCTGCTGCCCACAAAGGGGCAGCGGGTCTTTTTGCTGCTGGCCAACTATGTCTTTTATATGTGGTGGAAGCCGAAATTCGGACTGCTGCTCCTGTTCGGCACCGCCGCAACCTATCTGGCTGCCCTCGCCATGCAGCGCCGGCTGTTTTCCCGGCGCAAAGTCTGGCTGGTGCTCGGCGCGGTCATCATGCTGGGCCAGTTGGTTCTGTTTAAATACACCGACTTTTTCCTGTCCGGGCTGGCCCCTCTGCTTGGTTGGAGCAAAGCTCCCTCACTGGGTCTGATGCTGCCCATCGGCATCTCCTTTTACAGTTTTTCGGCCGCCGGATATCTGTTCGACGTGTACCGGGGCAAAACCGAGGCCGAGGAGAATTTTCTGACCTGCGCGCTGGCTCTGTCCTTCTTCCCCTCCATCCTGTCCGGTCCCATTCCCCGTGTACGGGAACTTGCCCCCCAGTTCCAAACCCGCCACACCCCCGACTGGAGCGGTATGCGCCGGGGTCTGCTGCGCTTTGTGTGGGGTGCCGCAAAAAAACTGGTGGCCGCCGACAGCCTGCTCGTCCTCATCAACACGGCCTATGAAAACCCCGCCAAGTACACCGGCGGTCTGCTGCTGTTTGCCGCCGTTGCCTATTCTCTGTACATCTATCTGGATTTCTCGGCCTACACCGATATGGCAATCGGTGTGGCGTGGATACTGGGTTTCGACCTGCCCGAAAACTTCAACGCACCCTACTGCGCCCGCACCGTGGCCGACTTCTGGCGACGCTGGCATATGTCGCTGACCGGGTGGTTCCGGGAATACCTGTTCTTCCCTCTGGGCGGCAGCCGGGTACCCAAGTGGCGGGTCTATGTGAACATTCTGATCGTCTTTGCCGTCAGCGGTCTGTGGCACGGAGCGGCCATGACCTTTGTGGTCTGGGGTGTGCTCAACGGCGTATTTCAGGTGGTGGGCAGCATGACCGCCCGGCCCCGCAATGCCATCCGCCGCACCCTGCGCGTGGATGACAGCAATCCCCTGCGCGTGGCCTTCCAGATCCTCTTTGTGTTCGCTCTGATCACGGCCACATGGATCTTTTTCCGGGCCGATTCGGCAAGTCAGGCCATCTTTATCATCAAGCGCATTTTGCTCATCCTCCGGGACGGATTCGGTTCCATGCCGCTGACAGCGCTGGGCATTTCTGCGCGCCATTTGGCGGCGCTGCCCTTCTTCCTTGCCCCCTTCGTGGCGGAAGATGTCCGCAAGGGCCTTGGCTGCAAGTCTCTTCGGTTGGAGGAGCGCCCTTGGCTTTACTGCCTTTCGGTCACGGTTCTGGTGCTGGTCATCGCCGTCTTTGGAGCCTACGGCGCCGAATTTGACCAGAGCGAATTTGTTTACTTCAAATTTTAAGGAGGCGGCATCATGAAAAAAAGACGATGGATCGCCGCCGCGGTGGTGTCGGTACTGCTTTTTGTCACGTTATCCTACACGGCAGGCTGGCTGCTGATGCCGCCCCGTGTGAACTACGGCAGCACATGGAGCCGCTACCTGCAGGAGCCGGAGGACAGCATTGACGTGCTGTACTTCGGCAGCTCGCTGACCTACTGCAACATTGCCCCCGCCGTCATCTGGGAGAACACCGGCATCACCTCCTATCTGATGGCCGGTCCCGAACAGACAGTGCCCTTTGTGCACTCCTACATCAAGGAGGCCTGCCGTACCCAGCGCCCCAAGGTGGTCGCCATTGAAATCACCGGCATGTTCTATACGAAGTACTGCAATTTCTCCAAGGTCAACGCCGGCTATATGCCCTGGGGCACAAACCGATTGGAGGCCACCTTTGCCGCCGCCGAGCCCGAACTGCGTGCCGGACTGCTCTTCCCCCTGTTTGACTACCACTCCCGCTGGCGGGAGGTCACGGCGGCTGACCTGAAAACACAATTGCTCCCCACCGCCGACCCCTTTGCCGGATACACCTTCCTGTCCGCAGCCACAGCGCAGGGGGACGCCACCGACCGCGCGTACAGCGCCGGGACCGAAAACTACCTGCGCAACTGGCAGTATCTGAAGAAAATTCACGCCTTTTGTCAGGCGCAGGACATTCAGCTTCTGCTTTTCCTGACCCCCACCAAGGGCCGTATCCCCACGGATGCTCTGGCGGCACTGGAACAGGATATCGCCACACTGGATGGGGTAACATTTGTCGACTTCAACCGGCATTTGGACCGGTTGGATATTGATGACAGCACCGACTGGTTTGACTTTCTCCACTTCAACTGCCGCGGTGCCGAGAAATTCTCCCGCATCATGGGGCAGTATCTGACCGATACGCTGGGTCTGACCGCCTCCCAAGGGGAGGACGAAACCCTCTGGCAGTCCCGGGTGGACACCTTTGCCGCACAGCGCAATAAAGTCAATTAAGTCAGGACCGCCCGTAAAACAGGCGGCCTGCTCTGCCCCTATCAGGGGCTGATACCGGCTGAGCCTTAAGGCTTTCGAAGCGTATTTCTATCGCACACCTGCCCCGCTGCCAACTTCAGTTGGCGGTGGGGCTTTTTATTGGCCCCCTCTGACGAGGGGGCTGTCGAGCGCTTGTGCGAGACTGG
>JAZOBA010000111.1:0-5037 GCA_045595705.1 Oscillospiraceae bacterium | reverse complement strand
CCTGATGAAGGGCGCCATGTATGCTGCCGATTACATCACCACAGTCTCCCCGTCCTACGCTTACGAGCTGCACAACTCCTTCTACGCCCACGGTCTGGAGCATGTGGTGGACGAGAACGACTATAAGATGAGCGGCATTCTGAACGGCATTGACACCGCGCTGTATGACCCCTCCACCGGCAAGGGCATGGCCCACGACTATGCCGTCGACCACATGCAGGGCAAGCTGGAATGCAAAGCCGCCCTGCAGAAGGCTGTCGGTCTGAAGGTCGATCCCAGCGTGCCCGTTATCGCCTGTGTGTCCCGTCTGGTCCATCACAAGGGCATCGACCTGATCACCCATGTTCTTCCCGAAATCATGGACATGAACGTGCAGATGGTGGTCCTCGGCACCGGCGAGCGCAAGTACGAAGACATTCTGCGTCAGGCCGACGACCGCTACAAGGGCCGCTTTGCAGCCCGCCTGTTCTACTCGGGTGAGCTGTCCAACACCATCTATGCAGGTGCCACCATGCTGCTGATGCCCTCCATCGCAGAACCCTGCGGTCTGAGTCAGATCATTGCCATGCGTTACGGCACTCTGCCTATTGTGCGTGAAACCGGCGGTCTGAAAGATACCGTCACCCCGTACAACCAGTATGACAAAACCGGAAACGGCTTCTCGTTCTCGGATGTCAACGCCCACGATATGCTCCACGTGCTGCGCATGGCCGTGGATCTGTATCACAACGACAAGGATACCTGGGAAACCCTGGTTCACAACGCCATGACCGCCGACTTCGGCTGGGGGCGTTCCGCAAAGGAATACACGAAAATCTATCAGCAAATCACAGGAGGAACTCTCTAATGCACTCTTACACCAAGCAGGAACTGTCCGAACTGATTGTCACAAAACTGCGCCGTAACTTCGGCCGCGACGTGGATGAGGCCTCTGCACAGCACATTCTCAAAGCCTGTGCCATGGTCCTGCGCGACATCATGTCGGCCCGCCGGATGACCACCGAGGACAAGATGGTTGATACCCATGCCCGTCAGGTCCACTACCTGTCCCTCGAGTTTCTGATGGGTCGCTCCCTGATGAAGAACGCCTACAACCTGGGCGTTCTGGAGCCCCTGAAGGAAGCCATCGAGTCGCTGGGTTTCTCGGCTCCCGACCTGTTCGAACTGGAACCCGACGCCGGTTTGGGCAATGGCGGTCTGGGCCGTCTGGCAGCCTGCTATCTGGATTCCATGACCACCCTGGACATCCCCGCCACCGGTTACTCCATCTGCTATGAGCTGGGCATCTTCAAGCAGAAGATCGTCGACGGCCAGCAGGTGGAACTGGCCGACCAGTGGCTGGATGTGGGCGACGCCTGGCTGATTACCAAAGAGGACGAGACCGAAGAGGTCCGCTTTGGCGGCAAGGTGAACGAAGTCTTTGACGAACATGGCAACCACCGCATTGAGCACACCGGCTATGACGTGGTGCTGGCCATCCCCAAGGACAT
This sequence comes from Oscillospiraceae bacterium, assembly GCA_045595705.1. Classification (GTDB taxonomy): domain Bacteria; phylum Bacillota; class Clostridia; order Oscillospirales; family Oscillospiraceae; genus JAJPXI01. The sequence goes on along the minus strand of JAZOBA010000111.1, from coordinate 3,547 downwards.
GAACATCGCCGGATACGACACCGAGCATGTGAATACCCTGCGTCTGTGGGACGCTAAGAGCCCCATTCCCGTGGACATGTCCCTGTACTCCCGCGGCGAGTATCTCAAAGCCGTCTCCCATCAGGCCATGGCCGAGGTCATTGCCAAGCTGCTCTACCCCGATGACAACCATTACGAGGGCAAGTCCCTGCGTCTGAAGCAGCAGTACTTCTTCGTGTCGGCCACCGTGCAGTCCATCTGCCGCAAGCACAAGGCTCAGTACGGCACGCTGGCCAACTTCCACGAAAAGCATGTGCTGCAGATCAACGACACCCACCCCACTCTGGTCATTCCCGAACTGATGCGCATCCTGCTGGATCAGGAAGGTTACAGCTGGGACGAGGCATGGTATATCACCACCCGCAGCGTGGCCTACACCAACCACACCGTTCTGGCCGAAGCACTGGAGCGCTGGCCCCAGAGCATGTTTGAGACCCTGCTGCCCCGCGTCTGGCAGATCATGATGGAAATCAGCCACCGCTACGAAGCTCAGCTGAAGGAAGTCTTCCATGGCGACATGAACAAGGTGCAGGAAAACGCCGTCATCTGGGGCGGCGAGGTGCGCATGGCCAACCTGTGCGTGTGCGGCTGCTTTGCCATCAACGGCGTGTCCGCACTGCACTCCGACATTCTGCGCCGCGAAGTCTTCCGTGACATGTGCGAGCGCAACCCCAACAAGTTCAAAAACGTGACCAACGGCGTGGACCACCGCCGCTGGCTCAGCGAGATCAACCCCAAGCTGGACCAACTGGTGCGTGACTGCACCGGCAGCGATGCCTACCTGACCCAGCCCGAAGCCATTTCCGGTCTGGAAAAGTTCGCCGGTGACAAGACCGTACTGGACCGTCTGGCCGCCATCAAGGCCGAAAACAAGCGCAATTTTGCCAACTATATCTACAAGGAAAGCGGCATCCGCCTGAACACCGACGCCATGTTCGACGTGCAGGTCAAGCGTCTGCACGAGTACAAGCGCCAGCTGCTCAACGCCATGCACATCACCTGGCTGTACCAGCAGATTCACGAGGATCCCCATTTTGAGTTCACGCCCCGTGTGTTCCTGTTCGGCGCCAAGGCCGCACCCGGTTACTACGTGGCCAAGCAGATCATTCGTCTGATCAACTCGCTGGCCAATCAGGTCAACAACGACCCCCTGTGCAAGGACCGCCTGCAGGTGGTCTTCCTGGAGAACTACCGCGTTTCTCTGGCGGAAAAGCTGATGCCCGCCAGCGAACTCAGCGAGCAGATCTCTCCCGCCGGCAAGGAAGCCAGCGGCACCGGCAACATGAAGTTCATGATGAACGGCGCCCTGACCATCGGTACCCTGGACGGTGCCAACGTGGAGATGCACGAGCGTCTGGGCGACGAGAACATGTTCCTGTTTGGCCTGACCGCTCCCGAGGTGGCCGAGCTCAAGCGTAAGGGCTACCGCTCCCACGAGTATTACGTGCAGAACAGCGGCATGAAGAAGGTCATTGACCGCTTTGCTCAGGGATTCGACGACGGCGTGTCCTACAGCGAGCTGACCGACCGCCTGCTCTTCGGTACCGGTGCATCCTCCCCCGACGAGTACCTGCTGCTGGCTGACTTTGAAAGCTACAAGGCTGCCCACCAGCGCGCCGGTGAGACCTACAAGGATCCCACCCTGTGGAACCGCATGTCCCTGACCAACATCGCACGCAGCGGCATCTTCGCCGCCGACCGTTCCATCCGCGATTATGCCAAGGACATCTGGAACGTTCCCACCCGACTGTAAAACAATAAATAAAAAAACAGCGTGTGCCGGCACCAATGTCATTTAATTAAGCACAACCTGTCATTCTGAGGATTTGGAAAATCCGAAGAATCTTCAAAAACGGCCTCCTTTGAGGTCGTTTTTGTTTTAAAGATCCTTCGCTTTGCTCAGGATGACACGTTAACTTAATGACATTACCCTGCGGTGTGGAGGTTTTTTCACTACGCACCAATTACAGGCGTAAGCCGCGACGACGCAGTGGAGCGGCGAGAATACTACAACAGATTTCGGTGGTTGCAATCATGACAGGCACGGACATGCCGGGGGGCTTGTCCCCCAACATAAAAGCCCTTGGGTTTCCAAGAGGCCAATTCACAAATCGCGCGAAGCGCTTACTCCAATAGGCTGAACTGCCCGGAGCCCTTTGGCGCCTTTTGCCCCTTTGGGCGGTCAAAGGGGCAAACCGCCCCCATCTGCGTTACATCGCTGTCCGCAGCGCCGTAAATCGGGAAAAGTCGGTCACCCGCGCTGAACGCCGATATCCTCTTGTGTGCAACAAAATTTGTTGTATTTCCCTCAAACTACGGCTATAATAATAAGTTAGAAAACTTCATTGCAAAGGATGGAATGACTATGTCCAAGATCGATATTATTTCCGGCTTTCTCGGTGCCGGCAAGACCACGCTGATCAAAAAACTGCTTGCCGAGGCCTTCCCCGGCGAAAAACTGGTGCTCATCGAAAACGAATTCGGTGAGATCTCGGTGGACAGCGGCTTTCTGAAGGAGTCCGGCGTGCAGATCTCCGAAATGTCCTCGGGCTGCATCTGCTGCAGTCTGGTGGGCGACTTCCACGAGGCCCTCAAGGACGTGGAGCAGCAGTTCCACCCCGACCGCATTCTGATCGAACCCTCCGGCGTGGGCAAGCTGTCCGACGTCATCGCCGCCGTGGAAAAAACGGCCGCCGAAGTGCCCGGCATGAAGCTCAACAGCTACACCACCGTGGTGGACGGCTCCAAGGTCAAGGTGTACATGAAGAACTTCGGTGAGTTTTACAACGATCAGGTGGCCCACGCCGGGGCCATCATCCTGTCCCGCACCCAGAAACTGTCCCAGCCCAAGCTGGAAGAGGCCGTGGCCATGCTGCGGGAAAAGAATGCCGACGCCGCCATTCTGACCACCCCCTGGGACGAGCTGGACGGCGCCACCGTCCTGACCGCCATGGAAAAGGTCAGCATGGCCGACGCTCTGCTGGCCGAAGTGGAGGAGCATCACCATCACCGTGAGCATGACGAACACTGCACCTGCGGCTGCCATGACCACGAACATCACCACGAGCATCATGAGCATGAACATCATGAGCATCACCATAACCATGACGAACACTGCGACTGTGGCTGCCACGAACACGAGCACCACCATGAGCATGACCACCACGAGCATGACGAGCACTGCACCTGCGGCTGCTATGACCATGCGCATCACGACCACGAACACCATCACCATGCCGAGGAGGTCTTTACCTCCTGGGGCGCCGAGACACCCCGCATTTTCACCCGCTCCTCTCTGGAGGAGATCCTTGTGCTGCTGAGCACGGGTGCCTACGGCACCGTCCTGCGTGCCAAGGGCATCGTCCGGGGTCCCGACCGCTGGCTGGAGTTTGACTATGTCCCCGGCGAGTGGGAGGTCCGCCACGGCAAGCCGGATTATACCGGCAAGCTGTGCGTCATCGGCTCCAACATCAGCGCAACTTCCATGAAGAATCTCTTCGGGGTGTAA
>JAZOBA010000110.1:0-4926 GCA_045595705.1 Oscillospiraceae bacterium | reverse complement strand
CAGTTGGCATTATTGCTCATGCCCCCATTGCGTGGTGAGTCCAATGCCGCATCCTTTTACAACAACGAGGGCAGAAAACTTTTAACCGGAGCTTTAATCGCTTTTTATCATGTTGGCACTGATTTTATACAGATTTGCCAGCTCATCCTCTCCTTGTCTTTTCAGGAATTGGTAGAGCTCATTCTCGCCACTCAGAATCGCAAAGCCGCATTTTTCGTCAAATCGTTTTTTAACACCGACGAACAGAATTCGGCAGGCTGCAAACAGACCTGTGACCGGGCGATCACTCTTTTTGCCACCAACGATGTAGTTGCAAAAACCATTCGCCGCCCCAACCCGGGAGAAACATGTTTTTCCCCGCACGAAATCGCAACCCATAACACATTCATCATCATTCCGGACGAACGTTTGACTCTGCTTGGACCTCTTATGCGTATCATCGTATCACAGAGTATGAATTTCTTTGCCGGCAGAGACCTCAACGAGACGACCCCTATTTTATTCTGCCTGGATGAATTTGCAAGTTTTGGTAAACTGGACATGATGGACGCCTTGCGCAAGCTGAGAAAACGCCATATCCGCATTATGATCCTCACACAGGCTCTTGCTGATATTGACATGATCTACGGCTCTGATGAACGCAACGCAATGCTGAATAACTTCAAATTCAAGGCCATTCTTGGTATTGAAGACCGAGATACACAACGATATTTTTCCGATTTGATCGGCAAAGAACGCATCCCCAACGAAAAGTCTCCCACAGGTTACACCGAGGTCCTTGCCGTCGAACCCTACGAACTGGGTCGCCTGCGCGACGAATTGATTTTGATCCATCCGGATGGCTATATGCAGTTGAAGAAGAACTTTTACTTTAAGCGCAAAAGCAAGAAACAGGAGGAACTCAAAGTTATTGCTTGAAGGAAATTTTCATTTACAAAAAAGAAAATGGAGTGAATTTTTACTTCTCAAAGTGAAAAAGGCAAAGATGAGAGTGTTTGGGCCCATACTGCCCTAATTATCCTTGCGACATTTTTGCGCTACACAAACCACCTTGAGAACTTTTCTTTCTCATTTCGCCCGATTGTGAACACATATTCGCAAATTTTTTAACTTTCTGCAAAAAACGTCTTGACCCCGAAAGAACCTTGTGCTATAATAAGTGTACATACGAACTACTTTTTCCGGTCCCCCGAAGGGGGGTGACGGCGGTAAACATCCGCCGAACCGGCCTATAAGACCTCTACAGACCTTTCTATTTTTTCGACTTCGCTACGAGCGAAGTCTGTCAAAATGAGGGTCTGTTTTTTATTTTTCAATCAAAATGCATGTCAATAAAAGGAGGAAAATCAGACAAGATCCAGCCTATGTGGTCGTAGTGTATGCGACCGCATGGGCAAGATGGATGCGGGCAGATAGACGGTGCAACCGAATCGCACATTGCACATAATTGTGCGCACGGCTCGCTAAGCATCAAACAACAATACTCTCTCTGTACTGTTTTTTGAGGGATGTAGATCATAACTTATCACGAGGTAGTCAACGAGCAATCAACAATCAAAATCCTCTCCCGGCCATCCCTCCCGCACGGGTCGCTTAGCGCGTTGCCGCACGGCAATTATGGCGTGCATAGAGGATCTGTACAAGGACGACATCAAGAGTAACCACAGTAATTACGTACTGAGGGGACTCTTTTTTCTTTTTTGGCCTGTGCCGTTGTGGTGCAGGATTGGGCTGGGGTCAAATCAGCAAGACCCCAGACGACAGCGGGAGGCGAACAAAGGAGCGTAATGTAATATGGATAACACTATCGTTAACGTTGCTGCTGGAGCAGTGGGCGCTATGCCGCCCGCTAAGCACCAGCCGCCCTGCCTGTATCGCTCAGGCAACCCCAACTCGGCCGTGTACGTGGTCGAAGGGCAGGAGAACGCCAATGCAGTTGGCGCGTTGGGCTTCACCGCAGTGTGCGGTATGGACGGTGCAGGTCGCGGCAAGTGGCAGCCCGAGTATACCGAGGAGCTGCGCGGCTGCGCAGTGTGCATCGTGCAGGGCAATGGCGGCCCCAGCAAGCGCTATGCGCTGGAGGTTGCAGCTGCGCTGCATGGTGCAGCCGCAAGCGTAAGCGTGGCGCCCCTGTCTGCTGCATGGCCTGAGATCCCGCCCAGCGGAAATCTGACGGACCTGATCGACTACTGGGGCGTGGATGGAGCGCGAAGCATGCTCGTGCGCCTGACAGCTCAAGCCCCCAAGTGGGTCCCGCCAGAGTGCAAGCCGCAGTCTTTTCTGGGTGTCATTCCGCTGAGCGAAGTCACAGAAGAGGATGCAGAGTGGCTCGTGCCCTGGGGGATCCCCAACGGCAGCATCACGCTACTGGCTGGCGACGGAGGTTCCGGAAAGTCGTCGATGTGGGCCAATTTGGCAGCTGCAGTCAGCAGTGGACAGCGTAGCATCTTGGACCCGAAAGGGTTCCAGCGGTCTCCAGACACCGTTCTTGTATTGACCGCAGAAGAGAGCATTGCCAAGGTGGTGAGCAAGAGACTGCGCAAGGCAGGTGCAGATGCCACCAAAATTAAGGTTCTTAACGTAGACGATCCTTACGACACACAAGTGGCTAAGGTTAAGATTGGCAGCAATGAGTTGGCCGCGATAGTGCGCGATATGCGGCCTGCCCTGTGCGTGATTGATCCGATCCAGGGATTCCTGCCCCGAGGAATCAACATGGGGTCTCGAAATGAGATGCGCGAGTGCCTGACGAGTCTCGTCCGGCTCGGAACCGAAATCGGAACCGCATTTCTGGTTGTGTGTCACACGAACAAACGCTCGGCCTCTGGCCGGGACAAAATCTCAGATTCATCTGATCTGTGGGATATAGCGCGCGCAGTGTGGATGGTCGGTGTGACCCCGGATGACAAGACCCGCTATGTATCGCACGAAAAGAATTCGTACGCGCCCCTCCGCGATACTGTTCTTTTTGAAATCGAAGATGGTCAGGTACATTTCAAGGGATGTACGCAGATGCGAGATGAGGAGTTCCGCCGCTTGCGGGGTGGCAAAGCCAGCCGAGCAGCTGAACGTGATCAGTGTAAGCGCTTGATTATCGAGCAGCTTCATGCCGCAGGTGGATCGATGTGGTCGACGGACCTGCAAGACGCAATCCTGAGGCTCGGTACATCCAGGACCACTTTTCAGCGCGCACGAAAAGAGATGCGAGACAACAAAACCATCAGCGTCCACAACAAGGTCTACGACTCACACAACGGGTCGCTTCGATCGCTTACCCATCTGGAGCAACATAAGTAACATAACCTGAACTGCTGGCAAGTCCTGCGGAGCCAAGGAGATATCTGCGGCTTCGCGGGCCTTAGCTATGGTGCTGACGGCTGTCGATCATATAGTTGCCGCGAGGTGAAGTGACGATGTTGTGCGAAACACACGGCATGCCAAGGCATAAGCAGCATCGTCACATGACGATGTATAATTCCAGGAAATAGTTAGCTTCGCCAAGTGACGATGTTATATGAAGCCATATAATATAAGCTTTCATTGATGTACTTCGCCAGTTTAAATTTCCTCTTTATATGTTTCGTGTACAGAGTGCACTTGGAACTGCAGGGGGACACATACCATAGTTATTCATACTACATTTGATGTGAAGAAATTCATTTGAAGCAACCGCCCTAGGGCGTGCAGTTCAGAAATTTAGTTTTTTCAGCCTGGTCGTCGTCAAAAACCGGCACAGTAGCGCGGGTACAGGGATGGTGCAATTCGTCAATTGAGTATTCCGGGCTCCGAGAGCAGTCGGCCCAGTGGCCGAAGGCCGGCCGGCCTTCCTGAATCAAGGAATTTATCAATAGCATATCTGTTGCGGCACAGCAAAAAAGTACCCTTCGGCAATCTGGTCGAAATGATCAGGCCGGAGGTTTTTTGCTGTGTACAAGAAATTACCGTAATCTGACATTAAAGTACAACTTCAATGACAATGATGTTTTCTTGCGATAAAATGACTTGTGATTTAATTACAGAAAGACTGCCCGAAATTTGGTGTTGTTTCGTATAAGAATAATTTGTTTTTGGCTGTAACAGTTTGTATGGTTTTAAGAAACCGGCAAAGAAAAAAAGGTAAAACATTCCGGCACTCAGAGTTCCTGTGTCCCCTTAGAGGGTTACGGACTAACGAAAAACCACATCAAATTCAAAATTCTAGATAACTCAAAAGTTATTGACGGCTCAATAACTTTTGAGTATAATAATCGCAGAGAGAGGTGCAACCCTTGCACAAGATACACTTTTACAGAGATAAAACGGAAACGAGCCGGTGGCGGAATACATAGCAGAGTTAGCCCGAAAAACAGATAAGGACAGCCGCATAAAACTAAACAAAATAAGGGACTATATTAAAGCTTTAAGCGAGTACGGTACCCGTGCGGGAGAGCCTTATATAAAGCACCTTAACGGTGAGATCTGGGAGCTAAGACCTCTCCGGGACAGAATCCTCTTTGTTGGCTGGGTTGATGGCTGCTATGTACTGCTTCATCAGTTTGTGAAGAAAACGCAGAAAACACCCGCGAGGGAAATTGAAAAGGCAAAGCGTGAGCTTGCAGACCTGAAGGAAAGGGGTGCAAAGTATGAATAGCGCAATTGGCAGAGATGCTTTAGACTTTATGGACGCTCTCTTAACCCCAGAGGAAATAGCAAAGAGCAACCTTAGAGTTGCTCTTATTGGGGAACTGATTAAAGCCAGACAGGAAAAGGGCTTGAGTCAAAAGAAACTGGAAGAACTCAGCGGAGTGAAACAGCCTGTTATTGCAAGAATGGAAAAGGGACTTACAAACCCCCAGCTCGACACCGTTCTTAAAATATTGGCACCACTAGGAAAGACGCTTGCGGTGGTCCCGTTGACCGAGAATAATTAACGCGTTCAGAGGATGC
>JAZOBA010000109.1:0-4586 GCA_045595705.1 Oscillospiraceae bacterium | reverse complement strand
TGGCCAAGTGGAAAAAACCGGCGGTGTGGATCACCGTGGTGGCCGTCTTTTTGTGTGCCGCCGTGATCGTCCTCTGCGTCACCAATGCCAAGCCGTCGGATGACAACGCCGACATCCCGCAGCAGACCGAACAGCCCGAGCCGCCGCCGCGCAACTACGGCCCCGACATGCTTTTTGTGCCCGAGCGGTGCCTGTATCAGAATCCGATGCTGTCCTATTACCCCGCAGGCGGCGACAACGGCTATCTTTACCGCATGGGTGACGGCGGCGTGCATCAGGTCAGCCGCAGCACCGGCGATGTGATCACGCTGACCGAGCGACCCGACTGGGAGCAGTGGAGTGAATTCCCTTGGACTGACCGGGAGTGGAAAGCCCTGTTTTTCGGAGACGAACTGTGGACGGTGGAAATCGGCGATTACGGTGAGCGGCTGTATTGCCCCCTGTCGGAAAATGCCTGTTTGCTTCGCATGGATAAAACCCTTTGGGTGGTGGGATTTCTCCACGGTGACAACGGGGGAAAGCGCATCCACAGTATTTATGAGCTGGCTTTGCAGAATAGCAAGGGTTTCGCCCAGTGGGAGTTTAACCTCGCACTCAGCTCCCCTCTGCCCTACTTCCGCTTCGAGTTCGACATGGAATACGATGAAATCTCGGCGGTCTGCACCGAGCGCCTTCTGGCGGACATGGACGGGTTTGAACATCCCACAGGCGAACCCGGAATCTATTCGCCCGAGGCGGATCATGCCATGATCTTCCCGACCGGGCACGCCGTGTACTGGTGTCCGTGGGATGCCAACCGCGCCAACGCAGCCCGAGCCGCCATCAGCTTTGAGGTCAACAAGGATGGAGCGTCGATCCACATGGGCACCATCTACATCCAGGGGCACCGGGTGGAGGAATCCGGGGTCTGGATCTACACCGCCACGGTGGTGGGTACCGGTTTGGTCATCGAGCAGAGCGACGACGGCGCCATTGTCCGCGTAAAATAAAACAATGAGCCCGTGTCACGTCGACACGGGCTCGCTTTGTATTTTGATCAGACCTTGCCGCGCAGTTTTGCGGCGGCTTCCCGCTGCTGAACCTCGTACTCGTCCTCGGGCTCGTCCAGCACGATGGCGTGAGGCTTCTTTTTGCCGGTCTTGTGGTCAATGGTGACAAAGGTCAGGTAACCGTCCACCGCCTTCTGACCGTTCAGTTCGCTGGTCACATCCACGTGGACCATGAGACTGGTGTTGCCCACGTGGACCACCCGGGCGGTAAAGCGCACGATGTCGCCGCAGTGCACGGGTGAGGAGAAAGACATGCCGTGAATGTTGCGGCAGACGATCTCGCTGGGGTCGCCGTGCTCGCAGGCGGCACAGGCAAAGGCGGTCTCCACGAACCATGCCGAGGTGCGGGCGGCAAACAGGGTGCCGTGGTGGTTCAGATCTTCGCTTTTGACAAGATGGGTGGTGTAGTATTTTTTCATAACTGGTTCCTCCGATTCAATCGATATGGCTGTGCCAACATAAAAAATGTTACCATGAATGGGTAAAAAATGCAATCGGTTTGAGGAAGAGGGGAGCGCGCAGAATGTCGCTTTTTGCTTTACAGCATAGAATGGACTGACCGGCCCTTTGGTCGGTCCATTTTTCAGATAGGGAGGAAGCAAAATGGCGACCTTTTTCAATCAGGCCACTCTGACCTACAACGGAACTACCGTCAACTCCAACATCACCGCGGGAGAACTGATGGATGCTCTGACGGTCACCAAGACGGCGGTCATCGGCACCTACACCCGGGACAGCGAGGTGACCTATGTCCTCAGTATTATCAACACAGGGGATAGTCCCATTGCCGGTGTGACCGTCACCGACGATCTGGGCCAGTATGACTTCAACGGTACCGCGCCGGTGCCGCTGACCTATGTGGAGGGGTCGGTGACCCTTCTGCTCAACGGCGTTTTGCAGGCTGACCCTGCTGTGGACGCCGGCCCTCCGCTGGTTATCAGCAATCTGACGATTCCGGCCGGCGCAGTTGCCACTGTGATCTATGTGGCACGGGTCAACGAGTTTGCTCCGCTGGATGCCGGCAGAACGGTCGTCAACCGCGCCGTTGTGACCGGCAGCTGCACCGATGTGGAGGCTACTGCTGTGATCACCGTGCGGTCTGAGGCCGATCTGACCGTCACCAAGTCTCTGACCCCTGCCACGGTGATCTGCGGCGACAGGCTGACCTACACCTTTGTGATCGCCAACACCGGGAACCGGGCGGTGGTGGCCACTGACGATGCCATCATCACCGACACCTTTGACCCTGCGCTGAGCGACATTACCGTCACTCTGAACGGCACAGTTCTGACCGAAGGGACCGATTACACCTATAACGAGGCCACCGGGGCCTTTGCCACCCTGCCCGGCCGCATCACAGTGCCTGCCGCAGCCTTTATCCAAAACGACGACGGCACGTGGACGGTTCAGCCCGGCGTCAGCACGCTGACCGTTTCCGGCACAGTTTAATCTGCAGTCAACCGACCTGCCGCCCGGGAGATAATTCCGGGCGGCGCATTATTTGAGAAAAATCAATGGTTGCCACGCATACGGTGCCGTGATAAAATACCCTTACCACCTTCCGGAAGGAGAAAAACCATGAAGATTTCCGACAGCATAAAATACGTTGGTGTCAACGACCGTGACATCGACCTGTTTGAAGGCCAGTACCCGGTTCCCAAGGGCATGGCCTATAATTCCTATGTGATCGAGGACGAAAAAATCGCCGTCATGGACTCGGTGGATGCCCGATTTGCCGATGTGTGGCTGGCCAACGTGGCCGCCGTGCTGGATGGCCGCAGCCCCGACTATTTGGTGGTGCAGCATATGGAACCCGACCACTCGGGCAGTATTTTCCGCTTTGTGCAGGCCTATCCCGGCGTGAGTGTGGTGGCCTCGGCCAAAGCCTTTGCCATGATGAAGCATTATTTCGGCACCGAGTTTGAGGATTGCCGCGTGGTGGTGGGTGAGGGCGACACCCTCTGTCTGGGTGAGCGCACCCTGACCTTTGTCACCGCCCCCATGGTGCACTGGCCCGAGGTCATTGTAACCTACGACAGCAAGGACAAGGTGCTCTTTTCGGCCGATGCCTTCGGCAAGTTCGGCGCGCTGGACGTGGAGGAGCCTTGGGAGGATGAGGCCCGCCGCTATTACATCGGCATCGTGGCCAAGTTCGGCGGCCCGGTGCAGACCCTGCTGAAAAAGGCGGCGGCGCTGGACATTCAGACCGTCTGCCCCCTGCACGGCCCTGTTCTGAAGGAAAATCTGGGCCATTACATCAAACTGTACGATACCTGGTCGTCCTATGCCGTGGAGGAAGAGGGCGTTCTGATTGCCTATACCTCGGTGTACGGCCACACCAAGAAGGCCGTGGAGCAGTTAGCGCAGCTGCTGCGTGCCAAAGGCTGCCCCAAGGTGGTTGTGTACGATCTGGCCCGCTGCGACATGACGGCCGCCGTGGCCGATGCCTTCCGTTTCGGCAAAGTGGTACTGGCTACCACCACCTACAACGGCGGTATTTTCCCCTTCATGCAGACCTTCATCCATCACCTGACCCAGCGCGGCTGGTGCCGCCGCACAGTGGCCTTTGTGGAGAACGGAAGCTGGGCGCCCGTGGCGGCCCGCACCATGAAGACCCTGCTGGAAAAGAGCAAGGATCTGACCTACGTAGACCATGACGTGACCATCACCTGCGCCATGAGCGAGGACAACGCAGCACAGTTGTCCGCTCTGGCCGACGCGCTGTGCATCTAAGCATGGAGAATACTGTGAAAATCGTTGTGTTTGCGCTCCTTGTGATCGCGCTGCTTGTGCTGCTGATTGCTTACATCTGCTACCGCATGGCATTTTACGCTTCCCGCAAGACCACCCTGCCCGAGGATGTGATCGACGTACCCAACGGGAAGGAATACGCCCCCTTCCGTGCGCAGTTTGAAGCATGGGGAAGGGAAGTGCGCGCCATGCCCCGTCAGGAGTTTTCCATTACCTCCTTTGACGGACTGAAACTGTGCGCCAAATTTTACGAGTACGCCCCCGGCGCTCCCATTGAACTGATGTTCCACGGCTACCGCGGCAATGCTGAGCGGGACCTGTCCGGCGGCGTGCAGCGCTGCTTCAGTCTGGGCCGCAGCGCCTTTATCGTGGACCAGCGCTGCAGCGGAAAAAGCGACGGCCATGTCATCACCTTTGGCATCAAGGAGCATCGGGACTGCCTTTCCTGGGTGGACTTCATGGTGGACCACTTCGGTTCCGATGTGAAGATCATCCTGTGCGGAATTTCCATGGGCGCCTCCACGGTGCTGATGGTGGGCGGGGAAAAGCTGCCCGAAAATGTGGTGATGATTTTGGCGGATTGCGGCTTTACCTCCGCCAAGGACATCATCCACAAGACCATCCGGGAGATGAAGCTGCCCCCGGTGCCGGCTTACCCCTTTGTAAAGCTGGGCGCGCGGCTGTTTGGCCATTTTAAGCTGGACGAATGCTCTGCCATTGAGGCGGTGAAAAAGTGCCCCCTGCCTGTGATTTTTGTCCCCGGCGACGCCGACGATTTTGTCCCCT
>JAZOBA010000108.1:0-4239 GCA_045595705.1 Oscillospiraceae bacterium | reverse complement strand
ATCCCCGCTCTGGAGCGTCTGGCCAAGGAGGGTGGCGAAGAAGGCCGCAAGAAGATCGCCTCCATTACCCGTTATGCTACCGTGGCCATCGCCCTGATTCAGGCCTTTGGCTACTACACCCTGATTAAGAGCTACGGCCTGATCACCGTGCCCAGCGGTTATGGCTTCTGGGGCGCCGTCGTGATTATCGCCTCCTTTACCGCAGGCTCTGCCTTCCTGATGTGGCTGGGCGAGCAGATCACCGAATTCGGTGTCGGTAACGGTATCTCTGTCATCCTGTTCGCTGGTATCATCTCCCGTCTGCCCTCTCTGGTGCAGACCCTGTGGTACGGCGGCAAGGCCAGCCTGGGTATGTCGGTTCCCTTCGGCTACTCTGCCATTCCCGTGTGGGCAATCCCCATCATCCTGATTGGTATGCTGGCCATCGTGGTGCTTATCGTCTTTGTTTCCGACGCCGAGCGCCGCATTCCCGTTCAGTATGCTAAACGCGTGGTTGGCCGTAAGATGTACGGCGGCCAGGCCACCCACCTGCCCATGAAGGTGAATATGTCCGGTGTTATGCCTGTCATTTTCGCCCAGTCCATCGCTTCTCTGCCCGCTACCATCGGTATGTTCTGTGGCTGGAGCAAGGACGGTGAGGGCTTCGGTGCCGGTCTGATGCGTCTGTTTGACACTTCCAGCGTATTCTACTGCGTGCTGTACTTCCTGCTGATTGTTGGCTTCAGCTATTTCTACTCCACCATTCAGTTCAACCCCATTGAGGTTGCCAACAACCTGAAGAAGAATGGCGGTTTTGTGCTCGGCTTCCGTCCCGGCAAGCCCACTGCCGACTTCATCACCAAGGTTCTCGGCAAGATCACCATGTTTGGCGCACTGTATCTGGCCATCGTTGCCATCGTGCCCATCATCGTGGTTGGTATTCTGGGTGCCAGAAACCTGGCCATCGGCGGTACTTCCGTCATCATCGTGGTCGGCGTTGCTCTGGAGACTGTCAAGCAGTTGGAAGCTCAGATGCTCATGCGTCACTACAAGGGTTTCCTTGAGTAATTAGAGGTGAGCAAAGTGAAGCTGATCCTTTTAGGTGCCCCTGGCGCCGGAAAGGGCACGCAAGCTGAGTTTATCAGTCAGCGGCTGAACATTCCTACTATCTCTACCGGCAACATCCTGCGCGCCGCCATGAAAGAGGGAACTCCTCTGGGCCACAAAGTCACAGAGTATATGACGGCCGGCAGACTGGTGCCTGATGATATCATTATCGATATCATCACCGAGCGGTTGAAAGAACCGGATTGTGCCAACGGCTACATCCTGGACGGTGTGCCTCGCACCATCGTCCAGGCTGAGGCCATGGATGCAGCCGGAATCAAGCTGGACGCCGTACTCTCCTTCGAGGTTGATGATTCCATCATCGTCGAGCGAATGAGCGGCCGTCGCGCCTGCACCAGCTGCGGTGCCACCTATCATGTGCAGTATGCTCCTCCCAAGCAGGAGGGCAAGTGCAACCGATGCGGTGCCGATCTGGTCCAGCGTGAAGATGATAAGGAAGAAACGGTTCAGCGCCGTTTACTGATCTATCACGAAAACACCGCTCCGCTGGAGCGCTACTACGAGGCTAAGGGCAACCTGAAGCGCGTGGAAGCACAGCCGACCATCGAAGAAACCACCAAACTGGTCTTCGAAATTCTGGGGATTTGATAGTATGGAAATGATTTCCCTGAAATCTCCTCGAGAGATTGAATGTATGCGCCGCGCCGGACGGATTACCGCGGCGGCCCGCGCTCTTGCGGGCAAACTGGTGAAGCCCGGCGTCACAACCCTTGAAATAGACCACGCAGTGCGCAAGTTTATCGAGTCGCAGGGAGCGAAACCTTCGTTCCTGGGCTATGCCGGATTCCCCGGCTCGGCCTGCATCTCGGTCAACGACGAGGTTATCCACGGTATTCCGGGTCATCGGAAACTGGTGGAAGGTGACATTGTCAGCGTGGACGTGGGAGCGTTCTATGAAGGCTTCCATGGTGATTGCGCCGCGACCTTTCCCTGTGGAGAGGTTAGTCCGGAGGCCCTGCGCTTGATCGAAATCACTCGCCAGAGCTTCTTTGAGGGCATGAAGTTCGCCCGTGAGGGCAACCGCGTGTCCGATATCTCCCGTGCAGTGCAGCAGTATGCTGAGGCAAACGGCTGCGGTGTGGTGCGGGACTTTGTGGGTCACGGCATTGGCCAGAAACTCCACGAATCCCCCGAAGTTCCCAATTTTGTTCCTGAGGTTCGTCGCCCCAGTCCCCGCTTGATGGCGGGAATGACCCTGGCGGTGGAGCCCATGATCAATCAGGGGACCTGGGAGGTACGGGTCCTGAAGGACGGCTGGACGGTGAAAACCACCGACGGCTCCCTGGCGGCCCATTATGAAAACACCATTCTCATCACCGACGGCGAACCGGAAATCCTGACTGCCTGCGAGGAGAGTTCTCCATGGATTTAAGGCGAGGAGATGTGGTTCGTTCCCTGGCCGGGCATGACAAGGACAGTCTGTTCTGTGTGATAAGCACGGAAGGAGGATTTGTTCTGCTGGCCGATGGGAAAGAGCGTAAGCTCAATTCTCCCAAACGCAAAAACGTGAAACACGTACAGCGCGCGGGGACGTCCGACCATCCGGCCTTTCTCCGATTGAGTTCGGGGGAAACGGTGGGCGACAATGAACTGCGAAAAGCGCTGGCCGCTTTTCGAGACGAGCGAAATCAACAGTCAAGGAGGGAATGACGCTTTGGCAAAGGACGATATGATCGAGTTGGAGGGCGTCGTAACCGAGGCCCTGCCCAACACCACGTTCCACGTGGATATCGGCAATGGACACATCATTTTGGCCCATATCTCCGGCAAACTGCGTATGAATTTTATCCGCATTCTGCCCGGCGATAAGGTCACCATTCAAATGTCTCCGTATGACCTGACCCGCGGTCGGATCACCTGGAGAAGTAAGTAAAAAAATTTAAGCGCAAACGAGTTAAGCCCAACGGCTAACAGGAGGTATATTCACATGAAAGTCAGACCGTCTGTCAAGCCCATGTGCGAGAAGTGCAAGATCATCAAGCGCAAGGGCAAAGTCATGGTTATCTGCGAGAACCCCAAGCATAAGCAGAAGCAAGGTTAAAGGAGGGGGAACTGAAGTATGGCACGTATTGCCGGCATTGACCTGCCTAAGAATAAGCGAATCGAAATCGGTCTCACTTATATCTACGGCATTGGACGCACCAGCGCCAATAAGATCCTGGCTGAGGCCGGGATCAACCCCGATGTTCGCGTGAAGGATCTCACCGAGGAAGATGAGACCAAGCTGCGCGAAATCATCGCCAACAACTACACTGTCGAAGGTGACCTGCGCCGCGATGTTGCTCTGGACATCAAGCGCCTGGTCGAAATCGGCTGCTACCGCGGTCTCCGTCACCGCAAGGGCCTGCCCGTTCGCGGTCAGCGCTCCAAGACCAACGCTCGTACCCGTAAGGGTCCCAAGCGTACCGTCGCTAATAAGAAGAAGTAAGGAGGGATATTCAAATGGCTAATCCCAAGGGTAAGAAAGTTATCCGTAAGCGCCGCGAGCGCAAGAACATTGAGAAGGGTGCAGCGCATATCCGCTCCTCTTTCAACAACACCATGGTTACCATCACCGATACCAACGGCAACGCCCTGTCCTGGGCTTCCTCCGGTGGTCTTGGCTTCCGCGGTTCCAGAAAGTCCACTCCCTACGCTGCCCAGATGGCAGCTGAGACTGCCGCCAAGGCAGCCATCGACAACTGTGGCCTGAAGACCGTTGAAGTGTATGTCAAGGGTCCCGGCCAGGGCCGTGAAGCTGCGATCCGTGCATTGCAGTCTGCCGGTCTGGAAGTGACCATGATCAAGGACGTGACTCCCATTCCTCACAATGGCTGCCGTCCTCCCAAGAGACGCCGCGTCTAATTTGCAGAAGGAGGAAAAACAGTAATGGCAAAGAATACACAGCCTGTTCTCAAGCGCTGCAGAACTCTGGGCGTTTCTCCCGCTGCTATGGGTTACTCCAAGACTTCCAACAAGAACCCCGGTGGCCAGAGAAGAGCCAAGAAGTCCGAGTATGCTCTGCAGATGACTGAGAAGCAGAAGGTCAAGTTTGTTTACGGCATTCTGGAAAAGCAGTTCAGAATGTATTTCGAGAAGGCCGAGCGTATGGGCGGCAACACCGGTGAGAACCTGCTCACTCTGGTGGAGCGT
>JAZOBA010000107.1:0-8094 GCA_045595705.1 Oscillospiraceae bacterium | reverse complement strand
GAAGAGGGGCGACTGATTCTCTTTCCTGCACTGAAATGAACCGCCCGGCCGCAGCCTTTTGCCTGCGGCCTGTCTTTTGTTATTGTATCTGAATGGAAACACCGTTCACTTCCACGGCGTTGTCTGCGCGGATCAAAATGTACTTTTTCCCATCGATCACCCGGGTCTCCACCAGATCGGAGCGATTGGATTCAACCCGTATGACCACATCATCGGGTACCTTGATCTCCATTCGTTTGGTATCCAGCAGATTACGGGGCGGAAGCGCTGTGTCCTCACCGAACACCTCATCATAGCGCTCATCAAAAGCCTTGACACGCGCCTCTCCGACACCGCTCGCCGTCAGAATCTTTCCGACTGTCCGCTTGGAAACCTTCAGCGGTTCCTCGATCTTTTCGGTTTTATGTTCTTCAATCAGAGCACAGAAACTGTCATGAACGGCCTGTACCACACTATAACTGCACTCGTCATCCAGTGTATCTCCCAACATGGATTGGAAAGACTCCATCTGCACCGTTGCCGGCATGATGGGTTGTGCACGGAATACTGTATCGGCAAACGCAGCCTGACTGCATCCGGGATCCTTGGTATAAAACAGCGCATTGTACAGATTGGTACTGCGCTCGTCAAAGGCCGGGAACAAAAAACCGGTTTCGGGCGCACTGATTGCCCAACCGGGGTTCAGATGTCCAAAGCAATTCTCATTGGCCGAAAAGCTCAGAGCGGCTTTTGTCAGCTTCACAGGGCAAATAGCGCACAGGATGTATTTGAACACGTCAGCCGATGCATCGTCCTGTTTTTCCCCATCTTTCGAGCGATACGGCACATCGTAAGCGTCGTAGGCCAGCAGGATAAGATAATTGTCCTCCATATTCAAGGACGGAATCACCTTTTCATAGAACGCATGAAGCGCCTTGGTATCCTCCAGTCTGGAATTGCGCAGGGCCATCAGAAGTTTATGATCTTCTCCTACCGCAACCTGCTGCGTGCTGAATTCGATGTCCATCAGATTCTTTCCCAGTGCACCCGAAAGGGTCTTGCGCAGGATGGCCAGCAGCATCTCCCCTTCTTCCTGTCCCAGCATGGTGATGGGTTGATAAAACTCCGAGATGATTTCACGGTTTGCATTGACATAGCAGCCGCGCACGTGGGTAATATTGCTTTTATCGGCACGGAACCGTCTGCGCAGTTCCGCCACTTCTTTCTCAATCATGGGATATCCTCGCTCTCAATTCAGTTTGACCTCATGTCAATCATACCACAAAACAGCAAAAAGGGAAACAAAAAGGTCGTCCCTGCAGACGACCTTTTTGCAACCGATCTGAATAAAAGGACTGGCCCCGAGGTCAAATAAACCCCGGGGCCGGTGTAAGAAAAGACGGTGAATTCAAAGAAATTATTCGTCGATTTCCTCGTATTCCAAATCATTGGGAATTCGGGCGCTTTCCATTTCAAAACACCCGGCTGCACCACAATCGGGACAGACCCCGAATCGCTCCCCCAACTCGGCCAGAAGTCCCAGTTCACTTTTGAACTTCTTCCCACACTCGGGGCAGTGGTAGTACATAAAACAGGGACCCCAGCTCATTACTTCAGACCCAGGATCTCGCGGGCCTCAGCAGGAGTAGCGACATCATTGCCGAATTCACGGATCACGCGGGCAGCACGCTCAACAAACTGAACGTTGCTCTCAGCCAGCTGACCCTTGGCATACATGACGTTGTCTTCCATACCAACGCGGATGTGGCCGCCCATGGCCACGGCGCCGTACAGCATTTCCATGGCGGAATGACCGACACCGAAGCAGCTCCAGGTGGAACCGGGGCACAGCTGCTCCATGGTCTCCTTCATAAAGACCAGGTTCTTCATGTTGCCGGGGATGCCGTTGGCGCAGCCCATGCAGAACTGGAAGTGCAGAGGAGCCTTCAGAACGCCCTTCTTCAGGTAATATGCGGCGTTGGCGATCATACCGGGATCGAATGCCTCGATCTCGGGCTTGACGCCCCACTCTTGCATATTCTTGCCCAGCTCCTCCAGGAACTTGGGGTGGTTGATGAACAGGCTGGTGTGCAGCCAGTTCATGGAACCGCAGTCATAAGAACCCATCTCGGGACGCAGCTCGCCCAGATGAGCCTGACGGGTCTCGTCGGTAGCGTTCAGATCGCCGGAAGTGGTCATGTTCAAAATGACGTCGCAATCGGGATAACGCTCGCGCAGCAGGCGGACGGTCTCACGGAACTTCTCGGTGTCCATGGTGCCGTTTCCGTCATCGTCACGCATATGCAGATGGGCAACAGCAGCGCCGGCCTTCCAGCAAGCGTAAACGTCGTCAGCGATCTCGGAAGGAGTCATGGGCACGTTGGGGTTGTTCTCCTTCTTGGGCCATGCGCCGGTGGTTGCCACGGTAATAATTGTCTTCTTAGCCATAATCGTTCACCTATTCGTAAAAATGGAGACGGGCGGGAAAGTCTCCAAAATCATGGGGGCTCCCCCGCCCGAATAATTCAGGATCGAGTGAAATTACTTATTGCGGTTGAACAGCTTCTGGATGTACTCCAGGCCGGAATCGCCGTTGCCTTCCTTGTCACCGTAGCCGGTGCCGCCGTACTTGTAGGTACGGGTGGGAACGCCCTTGACCAGCAGGTCCTCGTCGATCTCAGCAGAGCAGCGAGCCATGGAGCCGTCGCCCAGATACCAACGCAGGGGGAAGCAGTTGAAGCGGAACCAAACGCCGGGAGGGATCATATCCAGATCGCCGCCCAGGTTCTCGACGCCGACGATGCCGTGGCCCAGCATCTGCTTGTGGCAGGGCTCCCAGGTGCCCCAGCAGCCGATGGCTTCCAGATCGCCGTACAGCTCGTCATAAGCTTCCTGGCCGTGCAGCTTGATGTAGTCGAACTTGTCGAACTCAGCCCAAGCTTCCTCACCGAACAGCTCCTTGTACTCCTCGATCAGGGTCTTGCCGGTAGCGCCCAGCAGGTCCATACGAGTCATGCCGTTGCGGCTCATAGCGGTGTGCAGGGGATGGTCCAGAGCCTGGCTATCCATAGCAACGCACTTAACCTTGTTCTTAACGAACCACTTACCGGCGCGAACACCGGTGCCGGCAGCATAGTGATAGTAAGCCTTGGAGTCGTCGAACAGGCGGTGCATACCGGTGTTCAGACAGACGATCTTGCCTTCCAGATCAGCCTGGTTGATGCCGTACTTCTCGCAGGCTGCATCCAGATGCTTGTCGGTGATCAGCTCCCAGGGCTCAACGTCGATCTTCAGAACGACAGCCTGGCCGGTGTAAGCGTCGATGGGCATCTCGTCGGAGTAACGGGCGCGGCGGCCGTCAAACTCATACTCCATAACGTGACGGGGAGCGTCACAGTGAGTGCCGGTGTGCATGGTGCACTTGATGCTCTGGGTCAGGACGCCGCCCTTAGCCATGGAGTGAGCACCGACGATCTCGGGCTTGTCGAAGTAGGGCCAACGGGGGATCTCAGCGCCAAAGGGATGAGTCAGGTCAACAAAAACAGTCTTACCCATAATAATTTTCCTCCAAATATTTTAATTTAAATTACTTGCCGTAAAGCATGCGGATCAAATACTCGTTCAGAGCCGCATTGGATGCTGCGGTTTCTTCCGCAGTCCAGGTCTGGAAACCTTCGCCGGTCTTGAAGCCCAGTTTGCCTTCGTCGCGCAGCTGTTTGAGCAGCGGAGAGGGCTCGTGAGAATCTTCCAGATCCTTCAGGATGTAGTCGTGGATGTTGTAGGTCAGGTCGGTACCCACCATGTCAGCATTCTCCATGGGAGCCAGCTGAGGCAGACGCAGACCGAAGGAATATTTGACCGCCTTGTCCACGGTGGCAGCATCGGCAATGCCGCGCTCCACGATGGAAATGGCCTCACGCCACAGAGCGTGCTGCATACGGTTGGCAATAAAGCCGGGAACGTCCTTCTTGCAGAGGACAGGCTCCTTACCCACGGAAGCCAGCACTTCCATAACAGTCTGTGCCACATCGTCGGAAGATGCATCCGACTTGATGACCTCAACCAGAGGGATCAAGTGGCCGGGATTCCAGAAATGAGTGCCCACAAAACGCTCACGATACTGCAGATCGCGGCTGATCTCAGAGGGGCTCATGACAGAAGAGTTGGTGCAGAAGATGGTGTCGGGGCGGCAGCGTGCCTCCAGCTTAGCGAAGGTCTCGCGCTTGACCTGCATATCTTCAAACACGGCCTCGATAACAAAGTCAGCACCGCTGACCAGCTCAGAGTCAATGTCGGTGGTGAAGAAGATACGGCTGAGACGGTCAGCCAGCTCTTCCTCGGTCAGAACACCCTTGTCCACCAGCTGCTTGGTGTTGGTACGAATACCGGCTTCCACATCGGTGGGATACAGATCATAAACACCTACCCGAAAGTTGGGGTTCGAAGCAAAGACAAAGGCAATGTTCTTGCCCATCATGCCGGCGCCGCAAATCAGGATGTTTTTGATTTCATTGGTTTTCATGCGTGTTAAAGCCTCCAATAAAAGTCCCACAAATTATCCCGCCTTTATTAGCAGGTCAGGTAGCCGCCGGAGCAGTCGCAGTGAGCGCCGGTGATGAAGTTGGAAGCGTCGCTGGACAGGAACATGGCATAGCCAACGAAGTCGGCGGGCTCCGCCAGACGGCCGATGGGCTCGCGCTTCAGGAAGTTCTGGTACACGGCGGACTCGGGATCGAACATCCACTCGGTCAGCTCGCTGCGGAACACGGTGGGGCAAATGGAGTTGACGTTGATGCCGTACTTGGCAGTCAGGTCGCAAGCCAGGCAGGAAACCATCATGTCAGCGCCGCCCTTGGAGGTGCAGTAACCGGTGTAGCCGGCCATGCCGCGCTTGGAACGCTGAGAGGTGCACACGACCATCTTGCCGCCCTTGCCCTGAGCAACCATCTGCTCAGCCACAAACTTGGTGACAACGTAGACGGACTTGCAGTCAGCGTCCATGATGTACTGCCAATCCTCAACGGACTGCTCCAGAACGTTCTGGACCTTGTTGTAGCCGTGGCAGACAGCCAGAATGTTGACCTCGCCGAACTTCTCGACGCAAGCGGCGATCATAGCCTTGACCTCATCCTCGTTGGAGGGGTCGGCGGTAGCGAATGCGCAGTCGATACCTTCGGCAACAAACTCGTCCTGCAGAGCCTGCAGCTTCTTTGCGTTACGGCCGGTCATGAAGACCTTGGCGCCGGCGTAGCCGTAAGCCTTTGCCAGAACGCAGCCCAGAGCGCCGGTAGCGCCGGTAACGAGAGCGACCTTGCCCTCGACGGAGAACATATTGTTTACAAAACTTTTTTCAACAGGTACCATGATAAATTCCTCCTCAATCAATTAAGCTTCGGGATAGTTGAAGATGACCAGCATACGTGCGGGCAGGTTAGTCTCGTTGCGCAGTTCGCGGCCTTCGAAGGGCAGGATGGTGATGGACTCGCCGGCCTTCATGACATACTTCTTGCCATCCTTGTCAGTGACGGTCATCTCGCCCTCCAGGACGTAATAGACCTTCTCAAAGGGGTTGTCCTCGTAGCCCCAGTCAGCGCCGCCGCCGGGCAGGAAGGAAGAAACACCGAGCCAGAACTTCTGAGCGCCAGTCTCCTCCTTGCCGTGGATTCGCATTGCAACACAGCCGTGATGTCCGGGTGCCTGATAGGCTTCCAGTTCTTCTACTGTACGTTTGACCATGGTAATTCATCCTTTCAAATTTTATTGATACCTTATTATATAATTTGCTCAATTTTCGTACAATTGGGCACTTGTTTTCCAGTTAGTAACCTTTTGGTAACTACTTTCATTTCAGTATTTAGAATAATACATAATTTGAACTACATTCTTTTATTAATGTTGCCTTATTTTTTTCTGTTTTCAGGGTCACTTTCGGACAAGTGTACAAAATCGATTGCAAAATTTCGGCGTTTTTCCTTAACTCAACGCATGAAATTTTCCTAAAATATTTGCAAAAAACAAGCAGAAATGTTACAATACTGCACAAAGGAGGAATGGTTATGGCAAGAGAGACATTTGATAAGGCGACAAACCCCTATCACTATGCCCTTCACTGCCTGGGCGGCAAGTGGAAAATGACCATTTTGCATGAGATTCACACCTATGGTGTGATCCATTTCAACCAGACATTAAAGGTTCTCCCCATTTCCGAAAAGGTACTCAGCCAGCAGCTCAAAGAGCTGATTCACGATGGACTTGTGCAGCGCATCGTCAACAGCGAGACCTTCCCCCCTTCCACTGACTACGTTCTCACCGAAGCCGGCAAGCAGCTGATCCCTGTTCTGGATGTCCTGTACATTTGGAGCATCCGCCAAATGGACTCCAAGGGGATCCCCATTGACGCCGATGCATTCGTAGTCCACAAGACCGAAAACTATCTGAACGAACTTGGGGACATTATGAACGCCAACCGCTTCGAACCGGAAATGAACCGAAGCGATAACAGGAAGAAACCCAAAAATCCATATTGGTAACAACAATCGCCGCGGGCATGCCTGCGGCGATTTCTCATAGTCACCGGATAAAAAAGGGGCTGCCTCTGTATGAGGCAGCCCCTTTCAGATATCACGGAAATATGGAAAATATGGATTATTTGTCGGCGGGAACTTCGTCGACGGGCTTGCCTGCAGCAGCGCGATACTTGTTGTCGGTAGCCTTCAGCTTAGCGGGGCTGAAGCAGATGATCATGATCAGAGTGATAACAGCGATCACAGCGGTAGCGATGAAGGGAGCCTTCACGCTGACCATACCGATCAGCATAGCGAACATCATGGGGCCGATGCACTGGATAATGTTGGCGATGGGGTTGACAACAGCGAACACAGAGGGGAAGTCCTCGCGGCGCCAGTACTTAGCAGCACCGGACACGGTGAAGTTGGAGCCAGCGCCCATGAAGATAGCCAGCAGGATGATGCCGGGGATCATGGCGCCGCCGCCGATGGCACCCAGGATACCAGCCAGCAGCATGATGACAACGGAAATGGTGATAGCAGTCTTGGTTCCGAACTTGTCGTCGATAACGCCCAGAATATAGGAACCGATCAGAGCAAAGATCATGACCATGCCCATCAGCATATCAAACTTGTCAGCCAAGCCATTAGCAGCAAAAATCTGAGTGGTCTGAGTCATAGCACCAACGGAGCAGCCCAGCAGAGCGCCCATGGGGAGGGTGATCAGCCAGAACTGGCCACTCTTCAAAGTAGCGCCCAGCTTCCAGACGGTGGTCTTCTTGTTCTCGATCTCAGCCATCATCATGGCATCAGCCTTTTCCTTGGTGAAGGACTTGTCGTTGTCGCGGAAGCAGCCGCACAGCTCGGGGTAATCCTTGATGAAGATCAGGCCCAGCAGCCAGCCAACCAGACCGACGATCAGGAAGGGCAGGAAACCGCCAAAGATGTTGGGGAAATGATGAGCAGCAAGATGCTCGGGGTTAAACACGATGCCGGCGAAGGGGCCCATCAGACCGTTACAAATGGGGAAAGCAAAGGTAGCGATACCCATGAAGACGCCCTTACGGGTGGGGAACCACTGACCAATAATGATGCCGATGCCGAACATACCGTAGATAACGGAGAACACGCACACCAGGAACCAGCAAACGGTCCACAGAGTGCCGGGCTTCAGAGCGGCAACGCCCAGAGCAGTGACCAGAGTCAGAGCACCAAAGATCAGGGTCATGGTCTTGACGCTCATCTTCATCTTACCAACATAGTTGGCCAGAACCAGCTGGATCACGATACCAACCAGCATACCGACGGTATAGATGGGGGACATGACTGCAGAGCCACCCTCGCCGCCAAAAATGTCGGCCAGCATGTTCATGGGGAAGTTGGTAAATGCCTGGAACAGCAGGAATGCGGTGACCTCGAAGATCAGCAGCATCCAACCACGGAAACCGAAGTTGATGCCAAGCTTTTGTTTCTGTTGCATAATAACTCTCCTCTTCAAACTGTAGTAGTTTTTTTCGTCCCTCTCCAAGGACAATTTAAACAAAATACAAGGGTAGGTTGATTATACAATATGTGTGAATATTAACAATAAGTCACTTGCTATCAATTA
>JAZOBA010000106.1:0-17913 GCA_045595705.1 Oscillospiraceae bacterium | reverse complement strand
ACCGTCTGCAGCAGTGCATCCAGGGCGAGTGCTTCAACCTGATCGACAACGGCTACTGCGACGCTCAGGCTATCGACGACGCCTGCAAGGCTTCCTTCATCCCCCGCGCTATGGTTCTGGGCATCATGAAGCGCATCGACTTCGGTGGCATTGACATGACTGCCAACAACATCAAGAACAAGAGCTACACCTTCCCCAACTACGACACCATGCCCAAGTGCATGCAGGAGCACCTGGATGCCGGCGAACTGGGTCTGAAGAGCGGTAAGGGTTTCTACGATTACACCGGCAAGGACACCGCCGAGATCACCACTCACCGCGACAAGCAGCTGTTCGAGGTCTTTGCTCTGGCCAAGAAGTTCATGTCCGACCCTGTCTGATCCCGATTTTCAAAGGCTGCCGCAGAATCTGCGGCAGCCTTTTTCTTTCAAGTGCATTTGTTCCATTCAGCCGGATTGCTTTTTTCTCACATAATATATATAATGAAGAAACCCTTTTCATTCTCTGACGCAATTCATTCCAACAACGAAGGAGGCACCCAATGAAACGAATCTTTGTTTTTCTTCTGGGTATCGCCCTGTGTTTTCTCTGCGCCTGCACAAACCCGGACAAGGCAGACCATCCACAGCCGTCTGCCCCGAATACGCCTCCCATCCTGATTGCACACGCCGGCGGCGCCATACACGGTTACAGACTTACCAATTCTCTGGAAGCCATTGAACTCGCCTACGCAAACGGATTTCGGCACATTGAACTCGATTTCGAATGTACCTCCGACGGAAAATATGTGCTGATTCACGACTGGGATTCCATGGCCAAGCGAATGCTGTATGAGACTCGCCAATTCACACGGAAGGATTTTCTGCGCGCAGAAACCTTTCTTGATCTGACGCTGATGGACCTCGATGCGCTCCTTGCATGGCTGGAAAACCACCCGGATTGTTACATCATAACTGACGCAAAATGCGGCAACTCCCCCTTCCTTCCGGATTTGTTCAGCCAGGCCGGATCCTGTGCAAATCAGTTTATCCCTCAGGTATACTCCTATGAAGAATTTACTCAGGTAAAGGAACTCGGATTTGAGTCAATCATTCTGACTTTATACCGGATGCCCACTCCAAATCACACCGAACTGTTGGAGTTCGCCTGCAACCAGAAACCCTGGGCCATCACGATTCCAACTGCATATATGAATGAGGCTTTGATCAGCGACCTATCCCGGAACGGCATTTATACTTACACCCATTCCATCAACGATCTTTCTTATTTCGAGCAATGGAATGCACACGGCTTGCACGGTATTTACACCGATTATTTTTACCCCGCCAAGTGGCCGTATTAATGATTCACACAGCAAAACCGCCTTCTTCCGGTTGGAAGAAGGCGGTTTTCTTTCAGAGTAGATTTTTATTTAATACGAAGGAAATTACCATAAGTCTCATTCACGGTCTCTGAGAAAGCGAATGTGTCATCGTATTTTTTCAGAATCTTTTGGAATTCCACAATCTGATGACGGTTGACCACACAAAGCAGCACATCACGGGGATGTTTGCTGAAAGAACCGGTACCGGCGATTCGGGTAGAACTATGCTTCAGCTTGCGGAAGATTTCTTCGTTGATTTCATCTGCATGAGCAGTAACAACGGTAAACTTCACCGCCGTCTTGGTTCCGCGCAGAATGTAATTGCCCATAAAACTGGAGATAAAACAGTACATCACACACAGGCACACCGGCTTGTAGTCGTAGGCCATCCCGCCATCAACCGGCTCGGCATACACAAAGAAAGAAACAGCAGCCACCACAGCATTCAGGATAAAAGTCACCCAGAAAAAGTTCAGCGTCGGCTTTTTCTTACTTATGTACTTGGACACAATATCGGTTCCGCCGGTGGAGGCATTCAGACGGAAACAGCACCCATACACCAGTCCACTGATAATACCGCTGAGCATAACCGGAAATACCGTGTCGTGACCCTGCGCATCATACTGAAAATTCTCCAACCCCAGCTTCTGTAAAAGCAGAAATACAACGGAGTATACCACGCAGAAGCACAGCGACCGCTTGGCAAAAGATTTATGCACCAGAAAATAGGCCAGAACACACAGCGGCACGTTGATCAGCAGTGACATATACGCAATGCTGAACCCCGTCTTATACTGCACCATGGTAGCAATGCCGTTGATGCCTGCCGGAGCAAAACCGTTTTCCACAATAAACAACTGGTAATTGAACGCCAGCAAAACAGCCAGCAAAATAATTTCAAGGTACGCAAGGACCTTTTGTGTCGTTTTTGCCTGCATGGAACCACGCCCTTTCAAGCGCATCATACCGCGAGAACGAATTCTTGTAAAGTAGTTTTTGACAAAATCCGTACCGCACATTTCATCCTCTTGTCAAAGTAAATATGCATGATATAATAGCCACTGGAGCGGCGATTATATCACGCACACCGTTCCCCGACGCGATGCGCCGTAAATGAAAACAAAACAAAACTCCATCTTATTCAGGAGCTGATCACGATGGCATTTGAACCTCTGAATTACCACCACCCCGACTTCAGCGCGGACCGTTTTGTCTGCGCTCCCAATGCAGGATACGAATCGGCCGAGCAAGACGGTGTCGCACCGGAGTACTACCACAGCACCTCCATGTATCCGGAATATTTTAAAATCGACGGGCAGTGGAAGCTGGCCGAAGAAAGCCGCATGGACTGCTGCGTGGTGCTCCGCGACAGCGGCGTTCTCGATGTCGTGGAAGCCCGCAACCTGAAACAGGGCGACAAGGTCATACTCGGCCGTACCGAAAAGGGTGAAGAAGGCATCTACCTGCACAGCAACGGCTTTGTCGACGAAAGCACTCCGTTGGAAGACCAGTTTGTATTCCGTCAAGGCCGCAGCCGCGAAACCTCCTACGCCCGGGACTATGACGATCTTTTTGAATTGCTGAAATATGAAAAGGACCATGGTAACATCGTTTGGGTCATGGGTCCCGCCTTTGCCTTCGATGCCGATGCACGGCGTGCCATGCAGCTTCTGATCGACAATGGATATGCCCACGGCATTCTGGCCGGGAACGCACTGGCCACCCATGATCTGGAGGCCGCCCTGCTGCACACCGCACTGGGTCAGGATATTTACACCCAACGTTCCCAGCCCAATGGACATTACAACCATCTGGACGTATGCAACAAGGCCCGCCGCAGCGGTTCCATCCCCCAGTTCATTAAGGACTACAATCTGAACGATGGCATTATGTGCAGCTGCGTAAAAAACGAGATTCCCTACGTGCTGGCCGGCTCCATCCGTGACGACGGCCCTCTGCCCGAGGTCATCGGTGATGTATACAAAGCCGCCAACGCCATGCGCAGCGTGGTCAAGAAAGCCACCACCGTGATTTGCATGGCCACCATGCTGCACACCATCGCAACCGGAAATATGACCCCCTCCTTCCGCGTGCAGGAAGATGGGACCGTCCGCCCGGTGTACCTGTATGCAGTGGACGTGGACGAATTTGTGGTAAACAAGCTGCTGGACCGCGGCAGTCTGAGCGCAAAAACCATCGTGGCCAATGTGCAGGACTTTATCACATTGGTTGCCAAGGGCCTTAATTTGATGTAACCCCGACAAGTTATTTAAGAAGGAGCCCCTACCCCATGAAAAACTTCAGTTTCCGTCATAAAGCCGGCGTCGTCATGCCCGTCAGCAGCCTGCCCTCCAAATACGGAATCGGCAGTTTTGGTAAAGCCGCCTATGACTTTATTGATTTTCTGGATGCCACCGGCCAGAAGTGCTGGCAGGTCCTTCCGCTGAATCCCACCTCGTACGGCGACAGTCCTTACCAGTCTCCGGCTTCGGTAGCCGGCAACCCGTACTTTATCGATCTGGATCTGCTGGCTCGAAACGGCCTGCTCACCAAAGCTGAGCTTGCCGACCAGTGCCACAATTCCGAGCGCGTCGATTACGGCCGGCTGTTTCAGACCAGATATCCTATTCTGCGGCAGGCTTTTACGCGATTTATCCCCGACGAAGCTTACCATACTTTTGTTCAGCAAAACGCCGCCTGGTTGGAAAAATACTGCCTGTTCATGGCATTGAAGGTCCACTACAACCACTGCCCGTGGACCCTTTGGGACGAGGAACATCGCAACTACGCAAAGGCCCTGTCCCATTGCGGTGAGTTTGAAAGTGAAATGTCCTTCTGGCGTTGGTGCCAATATGAATTTTCTTCCCAGTGGCAGGCCGTGGTGCGGCACGCCCACGAGAAAGGGATCCTCATTATTGGCGATATGCCCATCTACGTGGCCCACGACAGCATGGACGTGTGGGCAGCGCCCGAGCAGTTTTTGCTGGACGGTCAGTATAATCCTATTGTGGTCGCCGGATGTCCTCCCGACGGTTTCTCCCTGGACGGTCAGCTCTGGGGTAACCCCATCTACAACTGGCCTTTGATGGAACAGCAAGGTTTTGCTTGGTGGATGGATCGAGCAGGTCTTGCCTTCCAGCTTTATGACATCCTGCGCATTGATCACTTCCGCGGCTTTGCCGGATACTACAATATCCCCTACGGAGAGGCAACCGCCCGAAACGGAACATGGGATCCCGCTCCCGGCATCGCCCTGTTTCGCACCCTGCGCAAAACCTATCCCGACGCAAAAATCATTGCCGAAGATCTTGGCTACATCACCGAGGATGTACGCGAGTTAATGCGGGACACCGGTTTCCCGGGCATGAAGATGCTCCATTTCGCCTTTTACGATGAGGACAGTGAAAACCTGCCCCGCATGTACGAAAGCGAAAACTGCGTGGTTTACTCTTCCTCCCACGATTCCGACTGCACAAACACCTGGCAGAAGGACCTTTCGGGCGAGGCAAAACGCCGGTTCAACCGGGAATGTCCACGAAACAAGGCGCAGCACCGCACTTATGATCTCATTGAATTCGCCTTCGAGAGCATCGCCAATCTCGCCATGGTCCCCATGCAGGATTATCTGAACCTGCCCAACGAAAAAGGCCGGATGAACATTCCCGCCACAGCACAAGGCAACTGGGCATGGCGTATCAGTCCCCGGTACAACACCGCAAAACTCAGAAACAGAATTCTGGATTTGACCACAAGAACAAACCGAAACAAATAAATAGGGAGGTCCCCTCATGAACTATTTCAGACGTCCCCTTTCCCTGCTTCTCCTGCTGGCCATGCTGTTCTCCATGTCCATGACAGCATGTACGCCGACCCCCTCACAGGATCCTCCCCCGGTCGACGAAACTCCCCAGCCGGTGCAGCCCACTCCCGCTCAGCCCACCGAAGAATACACCGAACCTCTGCAGGAAGGGTACAATCAGGTTACCTTCTACTGGTCCTATCCGGGCACCTACGAAAAATGCGACATGTGGATCTGGTGGGGCGACAAGGCCGGCAAGGGCTACCTCTTCCACGAATGTGAATACGGCGCCAAAGTGGTGGTCAATGTACCCGAGAACGTAGAGTCGGTCGGCTTTATTGTTCGGCGGGACTGCTCTGACCCGGGCGGAAGTTCGTGGGGCAGCGCCACCAAAGACTATGAATCGGACCGCTTTGTAACCGTCAGCGGCAAGGAGACGGTTGTCTACCTAAAGCACGGCGATCCTGAACAATATTTGAGCAGTGACGGAGGAAAAACACTGTATATGGCAAAAATGTTTACACTTGCAGGCATGGCAGATCAGTATAAGATCCGATACAGCATTGCCCCCAAGACCACCATTTCCGATCTGAGTCAGGTCAAGATCTACGAAGGCGAGCGCGAAATTGCTGTCGCCGGCATTTCCACTTTGGGCAAGGAATCCACTTCCGGCTACATCGAAACGGCAGAAGCGCTGGATCTTTCTAAGACTTACCGCATCGAGATCGCGGGCTACGGCGAGAAAACCGTTGTCCCCACCGAAATCTTTGACAGCCCCTATTTTGCCGAACACTTCCACTATGACGGCGATGATCTGGGCGCTGTGATCCACGGCGACAATACCACCTTCAAGGTATGGGCCCCCACGGCATCCAAGGTGGTGCTCAACCTCTTTGAAGCAGGCGACGGCACCGACGCCTACAAAAGCGTAGAGATGACCATGGGTGAAAAGGGTGTCTGGTCCCACACCGAATCCTGCGGCCACGGCACCTATTACACTTACACTGTAACCACCGGCGTGGGCACCCAGGAGGCCGTTGACCCCTACACCAAAGCCGCCGGTGTAAACGGCAACCGCGGCATGGTAGTGGATCTGTCTCTGACCGATCCCGACGGCTGGGATTCCTCCGGCCTGAAAACCCCCATTTCCAACTATTCCGAAGCCATCATCTGGGAGGTCCATGTGCGTGACTTCTCCAACAAAATCGTCTCTTCCCAGTACAAAGGAAAGTACCTGGCCTTCACCGAAACCGGGTTGGTCAACAAGCACGGCCAAAGCGTGGGTGTTGACTATCTGAAGGAACTGGGCATCACCCATGTACACCTGCTCCCCGTGTACGACTATGCCACCGTCGATGAAACCACCCCCGAAGATGAATTCAACTGGGGCTACGATCCCAAAAACTACAACGTCCCCGAAGGCAGCTATTCCACCGACCCCTATCACGGCGAGGTGCGCATCAACGAGTACAAACAGATGGTAATGGCTCTCCACGAAGCAGGCATCAGCGTGGTGATGGACATGGTTTATAACCATACCTACGATGCCAACAGCAGCTTCAACCGCATCGTGCCGTATTATTACTATCGCTACACCAGCACCGGCGCCAATTCTTCGGCCAGCGGCTGCGGAAACGACACCGCTTCCGAGCGCTATATGTTCGGCAAATTCATGGTGGATTCCACCGCGTACTGGGTGAAAGAATACAAACTGGACGGCCTGCGCTTTGACCTGATGGGTCTGCACGATCTGGCCACCATGCAGGAAGTGGAGCAAGCCGTACACGCTGTCAATCCCCACGCCATTCTCTATGGTGAGGGCTGGACCATGGGCGCCACCATCGACGGCAGTGCACAGGCAAATCAGTCCAACATCAGCAAAATCACACCTTCCGGCAATGCCATCGGCGCCGTTGCCGTGTTCAACGACGTGATTCGCGACGGTCTGAAGGGCAGCGTATTCGACAAGACCGCGCAGGGCTATATCAGCGGCGCAGCCAATGCCGCCACAACAGCAGACATCGCCTTCGGCCTCCGGGGCGGTCAGGGTGTCGGCCAAGGCTGGAGCGTCACCGATGCCATGGTTATCAACTATATGAGCGCCCATGACAACAACACCCTCTGGGATAAACTGCTCCTGTCCAATCCCAACCACACCGAGGATCAGCGAAACCGCATGAACAATTTGGGCGCAGCCATTCTTATGATTTCCAAGGGTGCCCCCTTCTGGCAGGCGGGCGAAGAAATGCTGCGCACCAAGGGCGGCGATGAAAACAGCTATAAATCCAGTGACGCCGTCAACAACATCAACTGGTCGGTGCTGCAGGAAGGTACCCGTGAGTATGCCACCATGCTCTACTACAAGGGTCTCATCGCCATGAGAAAGCACTTCGACATTTTCACTGACAGCGCCGCTCAGATTTCCAATGTGGAAGAACTGGGCAGCGGAATCCTCGCAATTACCTTTGAAGACGGCAAGGGCGGTCAGGCTCTCGCCCTCATCAATCCCCACAACACCGGTCTGCCCTATACCCTGAACGGTGAATGGAACCTCGTGGCCGACGCCTGTTCTGCCGGCACCGACATTCTGGCCCGGGAGAGCGGCACGGTCACCGTGGATGCCATCGGTATCCGCGTCTATGTAAACGACGCACTCGCCTGATGATTGATTCAGCCGCACCCGGCATTCCCTGCCGGGTGCAGAAGGGATTCATTTATGAACCGAAAAAAGTATCTGTGTATCCCCCTCGCCTTTGCTCTTGCAGCAACTATGCTGCTGTCCGGCTGCGGCCCGGCAGGGGAGATTGGAGATTCCAACCATTCCGGCAGAAAACCTGCCGTGTCCTCTGACACCCTGTACGTGGAAAAGGTGGAAAATCTGCCGGATGAATTTATTCTTGGTATGGACGCTTCCTGCGTTCCTGCTCTGGAAGCCAGCGGCGTGACCTACTGCGACCACGCAGGTGTGAAAAAGAGCCCCTATGAGATCCTCAGCGAAAATGGAATCAACTACATTCGCGTACGCGTGTGGAATGACCCCTTTGATGCGGATGGCAATGGGTACGGCGGCGGCAACTGCGACATTGAAAACGCTATTCTGGTCGGCAAGGCAGCCACCGAGCACGGCATGAAATTGCTGGTAAACTTCCACTATTCCGACTTCTGGGCCGACCCCGGAAAGCAGATGGTCCCCAAGGCATGGAAGGGCATGAAGATCGACGAGAAGTCCGAAGCGCTATATCAGTACACCAAAGACTGCCTGCAGAAACTGGTGGATGCCGGTGTGGACGTTGGCATGGTACAGATCGGCAACGAAACCAACGGTGCCATGTGCGGTGAGAACAGCAGCGCATTGGGCGGATGGAAAAAGATCATGCAGTTGATGAGCGCAGGCTCCAAAGCCGTGCGCGAGGTCTGCCCCGATGCGCTGGTGGCAGTCCATTTTGCAAACCCCGAAAAAGTCACCAATTTTGACAGTTACGGCAAGAATTTGGACTACTATCAGGTGGATTACGACGTGTTCGCCTCCTCCTACTACCCCTTCTGGCACGGCACACTGGATAATCTGGCACAGGTGCTGTCCAAGATTGCCGAGACCTATGGCAAAAAAGTCATGGTTGCCGAAACATCCTACGCATTTACGGCAGAAGACACCGACTTCAACGGCAACACCATCGGTGACGGTGGGGGTATCGTGAAAGATTATCCCTTCACCCAGCAGGGACAGGCCAATCTTGTCCGTAATGTAATCGACACGGTAGCCAACAAAACCACCAACGGCATCGGCGTCTTTTATTGGGAAGGCACCTGGATTTCGGTAGGCGGTGACAGTTGGGAACAAAACTCCGCCCTTTGGGAAACCCACGGTTCCGGTTGGGCCTCCTCCTTTGCCGCAGAATACGATCCGGAAGATGCCGGTCAGTGGTACGGCGGCTGTGCCGTGGACAATCAGGCGTTTTTCGACGCCAATGGCAAAGCATTGGAATCGCTGAAGGTCTTCTCTCTGGTCCGCAGCGGAAATGCCGTGGAAAACAAGGCAGATGCCATCGAAGATACCAATCTGATCCTTGACCTGAACGGCGATGTCGTTCTTCCCGAAACGGTCAATGCCATCATGCTGGACAATTCCAAACAGCAGATTCCTGTGGAATGGCACAACGTGAACATCGACGCCATGAAAAACGGCGGCGTGGCCAAATACACCGTCAAGGGTACCGCAGACGGCATGGAAGCCACCTGTTATGTTTCCATGGTCAATTACAACTATCTGACCAACTGGAGTTTTGAGGACGGCGAAACCGGCTGGACCGCCACCGAACTAAACTCCTTTGACGAACTCCATGTGGAAGACAAGGTCACCGATTCTCTGACCGGCACCAAGCACTATCACTTCTGGGGCGCCGGCGCCAACTGCGTGGAGTTCACGCTGGAGCAGGCCGTAACCAATCTGAAATCCGGCAAATACGACTATTCCATTTCCATCATGGGCGGTGACGGCGGAAACACCGATATCTACGCCTATGTGAAAATCAACGACGAAATCGTGGCCACCGAGGATACCACCGTCACGGTTTACAACGAGTGGCACACCGCTACCCTGGAAAACATCGAATATACCGAGGGCGACGCCATTTCGGTGGGTATTTACGTAAAATGTTCCGGTCCCAACGCATGGGGCAAGATCGACGACGCTCTGCTCAACTCGGTCACGGAATAAGGCAGGAGAAACACCATGAAAAACAATAAAACAACCCGGCGCGCCATTGCTCTGCTGCTCACAACCGTCCTTCTGCTCGGACTGGCTGCATGTACGACAACCCCCCCAAAAAATGCAAATGAGGAGCCGGAAAGCATGATCGACCCGGTTAACGACAATTATAGAACCTTCTATCAGATTTTTGTCGGTTCCTTCTCCGACGCAAGCAACGACGGCATCGGAGATCTGCGCGGTGTCATCAACCGCTTTGATTATCTGAACGATGGCAACATCAATTCCGGAAACAGTCTGGGTGTCCAGGGCATTTGGCTCTCCCCTATTTTCTCTTCTCCCTCTTACCACAAGTACGACACCACCGACTATTATCAGATCGACTGGCGTTTTGGCACGGAAGAGGATCTGAAGGAACTGATCCAACTCTGCAAAGAGCGCAATGTCAAGCTGATTCTTGATCTGGTCATCAACCACACCTCCAACCAGCACGAATGGTTCCTTCAGTTTAAACAGGCACGTATGGACGGCGACACCGAAAATCCCTATTACGACTATTACTCCTGCGTCACCCAAGCGGAGAAAGTCGGTGGAGTCTCCTATCAGAAAATCGCCGGTGTCGACTGCTGGTATGAGTGCAACTTCTCCGGTAATATGCCCGAACTCAATTTTGACAATCCCGAAGTGAAGCAAGCCACATTGGACATTGCCAAATATTATCTGGATCTGGGTGTTGACGGATTCCGCTTTGACGCTGTGAAATATATTTATTACGGTGATACCGCAAGATCCGTGGCCTTCTGGGAATGGTATATGGAACAGCTGCGCCAATACAAACCCGACATCTACTGCGTGGGTGAGTGCTGGTCGGGTGAAAACGAGATCCTGGAGTATTACGGTGCCATGAACTGCTTCAATTTCGCCATGGCACAGGCCGAAGGCGTAATTGCCACCGCAGCCAAGGGCAAATCCCTCTCCACCTATCTCAACTATGTGGATTCCTATCAAGATAAGGTGCTTGAACAAAACCCGGACGGCATGGTCATGCCCTTCCTGTCCAACCATGACATGGACCGCATCGCCGGCGCGTTTGTAACCGAAAACAACATGCGCATGGCGGCAAATCTCTACCTGCTGTGCCCCGGCTCCCCCATGATCTATTACGGTGAGGAAATCGGCCTGCGCGGCTCCCGCGGCGGTGAAAGCACCGATGCCAACCGCAGACTGGCCATGCTTTGGGGCGATGACGATCTGATCCGCGACCCCATCGGTTCCACCTATCCTGCCAAAAACCAGATCCAAACCACCGTAGCCGACCAACTGGCCGATGAAAACAGCCTTTACAACTACTACTGCAAACTCATCTCCATTCGCCACAAATACCCCGCCATCGCACGAGGTCAATACACCGTCCTGACCGGTGGCAGCAAAAACTTCGGCGGCTTCCAAATCGAGTATGAAGGTGAAATGATAGGCCTGTTTCACAACAACTCCACCGAGGAAATCACTTATGACCTGAGCCAGTGCGAGGGTGTTTCCTTCGATCAGCTGCACGATTTCATCGGTGTGGGCAGTGCCTCGCTGGACGGCTCCCTTCTGACCGTCGGCCCTCAGACCAGTGTCATCGTCAGTTAACATCCGACAATCAAAGGAGAACCACATGGAAAACAAATTTGTTGTCAACATCATCCACCGCCCCGAACTGTCACCCGAGTATGCCGAAAAGGCCTTGGGAAAGGGTGAAGGCGTCCGGGATGAATCGCTGGACATTTTCCGGTTCCAGCAGAACTGCGCCCACAAATACGGACTCAAAACCACCATTCAGATTACTTACGCCTCTCTCTTCTCCGACGTGATTATTGATCTTGCCAAGGAAGATCACGAGAAATACGGCGATGAAATCGGCCTGTCTCTGCTTGGCCTTCCCTGCCCCGAGTTCAAGGAAAAGTATAAAACAGAAGATTTCTGCATCTGGATGTTCGATGAGAAAGCCAAAGAAGCCATCATCGATGATGTATTCGGTAAATTTTATGAAAAATTCGGTTTTTACCCCGAATCCACCAGCAGTTATTTTCTGGACGCATACACCATCAATTACATCAAGAAGAACTATCCCAGCGTGAAATGCGCCGTGGCCACCTGTTGGGAGGAAGGTCCCAAGGCCTACCACACCTGCAACAACTCCTGGTACACCTTCATGGACGGCGGTCCTTGGAATCCCTGGATTCCTTCCAAAGTCAACTCCCACTGCCCCGCTTCCGATGCAGAAGATGACTGCGGCATCGTGGCCATCCCTCATCTGTCCCGCGACCTGATGGCCTGCTTCGACGGCAACGGCTCCAATTTCGGAACCCATCCCCAGAACGTACTGCGCGGCATGATTTATTACAAGGACGGCGACGGCGTCGAGTACCCCTACCTGTATAATCTGATCGACCAGTACCGCCATCTAAGCAAGTACAACGACGGTTACAGCTACAACATGATGTTCGTCGGCCCCGGCTGGCTCAACCGCCGCGGTCGCTGGGAAGCCCCCTACGAACTGCTTGCCAAATCTTATGACGATGGCATGAAGTACTACGGAAAACTGAAATCTGAGGGCAAACTGGCGGACATGACCATGAGCGAATTCGCCGACTTCTACCGCCAGCGCCACCCCGACTACAAGCGGGGTGAATGCGCTCTGTGGAAGGACATCCTCTACGGCAGCAACAAGGAGTATTTCTGGTACGCCGACCCTGCCATGCGCACCTGTCTGGACTTCAACCAGGGCGGTGCCATGATCGATCTGCGCCCCTACGTTGCCAGAATTCCGCAGGAAACCGGCATCGGCACCGACAATGTCTATGACGCTTCCTACCCCTACCTCATCCAAATCAACTATCGCGCCGGTTACTTTACCCACTATGCCGGTGCCGGCACCATCAAATCCTGCAAGATCAGCTGCCGCGGTGAAAGCGCCGATTTGTGCCTGTGCCGCACCATGGCGGTTTACGAAAAGATCGACGGTGGCGTACGTCTGACCGCTGACCCGGTCACGGTCACTTTGGGCGGTTTGGACATCGTCGTGCAGTCTGTCTTTACCATTCTGGAAGGCGACGGCAAAGTAATCACCACCCGCCGCATTTTGAACGACCTGGGTGGCGAAGCAGTCACCTTTGAAGAGTACTTCACCGGTGCCTTCGGCACCACCGAGTATCAGGCTGATATGTCCAATCTGACACTGGGTGTGGATGAGGAAACCATGCAGTTCTCTTATCTCGGCAAAAAGATTGCAAAACAGAATGCCGGTCGCGCCTATGTCACCGTTCCCGACGTGCTGACCACTGTGGAAATGGGCGGCGACAACGACACCGCACTGGTGGAGGAAGGCATCGCCTTTTCCCCCGTTTACCACATTGCTCTGCGCAAAACCATTCAGGAAGGAGAGGTCACCACATGGCTCAAGCTTCAAAAGGCAAACTGAATTACCGCTGCCCCTCCTGCTTTATGAGAGACATTGATATCGATATGTTCTTCGATGAGGAGAAGAAAGAATATTACTGTCTGCGCTGCAGTTTTTCCGGCAGCGAGGAGGATGTGCTCCGTCTGAACGATACCGCCCGTTATCGCTACCGCGCCCTCAAGCTGCGTGTGGTTGATTTCGGTGCGGACAACCAGCCCATCACCTTTGCTCCGCATAAGGGGGGCGAACAGTGATCCTCGGTATTGATACTTCCACCTATCTGGAAGAACTGGAACACGGCGCAGTTTACCTTGACGGCGGTATGCCCATCGACCCTCTGGACGCCTTTCGGCACAACGGGGTGGAGTACATGCGCATTCGCGTGTGGAATGACCCCTTTGGCCCCAACGGCGAGCCCTATCTGGCCGGAAACTGTAACCTTGACCACTACATTCGCTTCGCCAAGGTTGCAAAAAGCAAGGGCTATCGGCTCCTGATGAATTTCCACTACAGTGATTTCTGGGCCGATCCCGGCAAGCAGATGATCCCCAAAGCATGGATGGGCTATAACCTTGATTCCATGGCTTGCGCAGTGTATGAGTTCACAAAAACCTGCCTGAATGCTGCCATCGAGGCCGATGTAGTCCCCGATCTCATTCAGGTCGGCAACGAAATCACCAACGGCATGCTTTGGCCCATGGGCAAGTTGGAACTGGCAGACGGCACACGGGGAAACTACGAAAATTTCTGCTGCCTTCTAAGCGCCGGATGCCGAGCCTGCCGTGAAGTGCTCCCCGACGCAAAAATCATTCTCCATCTGGAGCGCAGCAACGATCAGGCCGTCTATCAAGAGTTCTTCACCCGTGTGCGTGACGCCGGTATTGATTACGATATCATCGGCGCTTCCTATTACCCGTACTGGCACGGCACGCCCGATGAATTGTTTGCCAATCTGAATGCCTGCCGCCACTTTGGCAAAGAGATCATGATCATGGAACTGGGCTACGGCTTCACCACCGAGGCCTACTGTCTGGACGGACAGGCCCAGCGTCTGGTGATTGATCCCGAACGTGCCTATGTCCCGGGTTTGAGCGAGCGCTATCCTATGAATCCGGACGGACAGGCCGCCTTCATCCGGGATTTCCTTGTCCAAGCCCGCGAGAACAGCATCGATGGCGTCTTTTACTGGGAACCTCTGTGGTTGCCCGGCGAGGGAATCTGCTGGGCATCCGAAGCGGGGCAGGCGTATATCCACGAGGAAGGAAAATCCACCACCAACGAATGGGCTAACCAGTGTCTGTTTGACTACGAGGGCAACCAGCTTCCTGCTTTCGCCGAGTTCCGAATCTGAACGTCCAAGCACAAAAAAACAGGGAATGCGACAAAAGTTTGAAAAACAATGATAAAATTGTACAGTTTTCATACCCTCACCCATTGACATTGTGAAAATTTTGCCTAAAATATAGTTTGCGTTTATCGCAAACAAAATTATTCAGGAGGAAACACAGAATGAAAAAGCTCATCGCTCTGCTGCTTGCTCTGGTCATGGTCTTCGCCATGGTAGCTTGCGGCGAAAAGACTCCTGCAGACAACAAGCCTGCAGAAAGCAACAAGCCCGCAGAATCCGCCAACCCCGGCGCCGAACTGGCCGGTACTTACGACATCACCATGTGGGTCTCCGAGATGGACGGCGTGGCTGAGATGACTCAGGCCATGATCGACAACTTTGAGGCTGCCAACCCCGGCATCGTGATCAACGCTGCCATCGAGGGTGTTACCGAGGCTGACGCTGGCTCCAAGGTCGTCGCCGACGTTGCTTCCGCTCCCGACATCTACTGCTTCGCTCAGGACCAGCTGGCTCGTCTGGTTCAGGCTGCTGCTCTGGCTGCTCCCGGCAAGGGCGCTGCTGAGACCATCAAGGCCAACAACGACGCCGGTTCTGTCGCCGCCGCTTCCGTCGCAGGCACTCTGTATGCTTACCCCATGACCAGCGACAACGGCTACTATATGTACTATGACACCAGCATCATCTCCGAGCAGGACGCTGAGAGCATGGAAGCTATCATCGCCGCTTGTGAAAAGGCCGGCGTGAAGTTCCGCTATGCTCTGGAGAACGCCTGGTATACCGCTTCCTTCTTCTTCGCTACCGGCTGCCACTCCAACTGGACCATGGACGCTGAGGGCAACTTCAACGCTGTTGATGACACCTTCAACTCCGCCGAGGGTCTGGCCGCTATGAAGGGCATGGAGAAGCTGGCTAAGTCCCCCGCTTATGACTCCAACGCTGACATCTTCACCGACGCCGGCGTCGTCATCACCGGTATCTGGAACGCCAACGCTGCCGCTGAGCACTTCGGCGACAACATGGGCGCTACCGATCTGCCCTCCTTCGAGGTTGACGGCAAGTCCTATCACCTGGGCTCCTACACCGGCAACAAGCTGATGGGTGTTAAGCCCCAGTCCGATGCCAAGAAGGCTGCTGTTCTGTCTCTGCTGGCTCAGTACCTGACCAACGAAGAGTGCCAGGCTCAGAGATATGAGAAGTTCCAGTGGGGTCCCTCCAACAAGAACGCTCAGGCTTCCGACGCTGTTCAGGCTAACGTCTCTCTGGCCGCTCTGGCCAAGCAGGGCGAGTACGGTGTGCCCCAGGGCCAGATCCACGGCTCCTGGTGGGATATCGCCAAGGTTCTGGGTGCTGACGCCAAGGCTGCCAAGAGCGAAGCTGATCTGAAGGCCGCTCTGGAGGCCTATCAGACCACCATCGACGGTCTGTTCTCCATGACCGACGAGCAGAAGAACGCTTGGAGCGTTATCGGCAACATCTGCAACACCAACTGGGATACCGACTTCGCTATGACTGAAGATCCCGCCGGCACCTACACCTCTGACGTCCTCGAACTGAAGGCCGGTCAGGAGTTCAAGGTTCGCCAGGGCGCTTCCTGGGAGGTGAACTTCGGCGTTGAGTTCAACGGCGCTAACGTGGTCGTTGAGGCTGACGGCAAGTACAAGGTTCAGCTCGTTTGGGACGGCGCTCAGGGTGGCACCGTTTCTCTGATTCCCGCTGAATAATTCATAATTGACTGAGGGAAGGGGAGCCCTGTGGCTCCCCTTTCCCCTCAGG
This sequence comes from Oscillospiraceae bacterium, assembly GCA_045595705.1. GTDB lineage: Bacteria > Bacillota > Clostridia > Oscillospirales > Oscillospiraceae > JAJPXI01. The sequence continues at coordinate 1,477 of JAZOBA010000106.1, read as the reverse complement.
GGCAAAGGCATTGTTAGCCGGCGTACAAGGACGACAGATGTCTTGTGCACCGGCCAGCAATGCTTTCCTATTATAAAAAGGAGTTAAGTGGTGGGACTATGAAGAGATTAAATGAGTTGGAATACCTGAAACTAAGCAAAGCTGAAGCCATGTGGTATCGGCTTCAGATGTTCTTCTTCGCAATTCCCCATTGGTTTGTCGGTCTGGGCGTGAAGATCCTGAATTTCTTCAAAAACTGCGGCTGCGCCGTCAGAGATGAGATTCTGGACATCATCAACACCTTCAAAAAAGGTAACTGGGCTGTCAAGCTTTCGTTCCTCATTTTTGGCTTCGGAAACTTATACTACGGTCAGATTCTGCGGGGCATTCTGTTCCTGCTGTTTGAAGTAGTGTTTATCGCATACATGGTGATCCCCAGCGGCGGTATTCATTGGATTTCCAAGGGTAACTGGTTCCAGAGGGGAGAAACCGTAGGTACCGTACAGGGCGGCTTCCAGTATAATGAGATTTTTGATACGGATATCTGGATCAACGGCGATGACTCCGTCAAGATCATGCTGTACGGCCTTCTCTCTATCATTTTCATTATTGCCTTCATCTACACGTGGAGAATGCAGGTGAAGCAGTGCCGTATCTGCATGGATATTACCGCCAAGGGCAAGAAGATCAAGAGCGCGGGCGACGATCTGCGTTCGCTGGTGGATAACGACTTCCACAAGACCCTTCTGGCCCTTCCCTTAACCGGTATTCTGCTGTTTACCGTCCTGCCCATCATTTACATGGTTCTGATTGCCTTCACCAGCTATGATGCCGCCCATGACGGCTACTCCAACCTGTTCAGCTGGGTGGGTCTGGAACACTTTAACGAACTGCTGAACTTCGGAAGAGGCGGTCTCGGCCTTGCCTTTGGTGAGATTCTGGGCTGGACGTTGATGTGGGCATTCTTTGCCACCTTTACCAACTACTTCCTCGGTATGTTTGTGGCTATTATGATCAACAAGAAGGGTATCCGGATCAAGAAGTTCTGGAGAACCATTCTGGTCATGACCATTGCCATTCCTCAGTTCGTGTCCCTGTTGTACGTTGCCAAGCTTTTCGACGCAACGGGTATTATCGGCAAGCTTCTGCTGGAATGGAACTGGCTGCCGGACGCCATGATCGCGGCCAACCAGCTGTCCCTCTGGCAAAACCCCGTGTCTGCCAAGATCCTTTTGATCGTGATCAACATCTGGGTGGGTATCCCCTACATCATGCTGATGGCTACGGGTATCCTCATGAACATCCCCGCGGATCTCTACGAGTCCTCCCGCATCGACGGCGCCAACACCTTCCAGCAGTACACCAAGATCACCCTGCCCTACATGCTCTTCGTCACGGGTCCCTACCTCCTGACCAGCTTCGTCAATAACCTGAACAACTTCAACGTTATTTATCTGTTGACGGGTGGTACGGGTAACCCCATCAATACCGACATCGG
>JAZOBA010000105.1:0-19720 GCA_045595705.1 Oscillospiraceae bacterium | reverse complement strand
CTCTTCCAATGTTCGCTAAGGATATTTGTTTTTATACCCCAACTATTGACATAGAACCTGTTTTATAAACGGAAATAACTATATGTAGTTTCCAAATTTGGAAGTTCGGTGTCCAACGTAGCTCTATGTCCAGCTATATGTCCTGTACGCAGATTGCGATTTAACATTTCGCGCACCGAGGCCGCTACATCGTTCAGAGTTGCCTTTCCCCAATAATTGCCACCAGAGAGATTAGTAACTCTTTTCACCGGAATCTTTTCTGGAGTAAAGACATCTCTGGTGTTTGTCGGCACTGTTACAAATGAATATGTAAAACGAGACACATCAGAAACAGAATAATTATTTCTTCCAACTGAGATGCCATTTGAAAAATACTTTGCAGCATAAATTGCATCCCACAACATTGGAATTTGTGCATTATCTTTCCAGTTAGTTTTGCACTGAATAATATGTAATTCTAATTCCCGAAAATCACGAGCACATAATGCATTGACTATCCTTCGGAGGTTATATTTACCTGCTGCATTACGCACCGGAACAGTAACTCCAGCAGCATCAAAAATGGTTAGACTGTCTTTATCACAATGATATTCCTCTTTATCAGGAAAAGTAATAGCAATTAAATCCGTTTCGGAATCAGATGAAAAATTATGGTAATTAACCACTATTGCATCCTTTACTACTTCTGGGATTAGATCCCGGGCGTATTTAATAACTACGGTTCTGCGCCCTATGGAACAAAGATTGAGGTACCAGCACACCAACGACTCCCATGCAGCGCCTGACTTTGATACACCTCCCTGATCACGATTTGCGGTCGAGGAGTGAAAAATCTCCGACAGATGGTCGCCAAGCGAAAGCACTTGTTCGGATGTTTTATCAGGAGCAAAGCGGGTAATCTCAGGTCGCCATACAGGAAAACATTCTTCTATAGTGCTAATGCTAAACAGACGACTAACTGCCGCTTTTCGCAGTTCCTCTACAACAGTACCCATAATAGTCCACCTCACTCCAGAATGTATTCCACAGGATCAGGAAAAAGCATACCAACGTTTTCGGGCCTGATCTTGAATAAGTAGCCGTGATCGCGCACTTTCCCGTTTTCCTTGAAGTGCATCGTATAGTCCATAGTGATGATTTTAGCATCAATCAGATAGCCCAGCAAAGAGGCGGTTGGCTTCTTCGTATGAACAATAGAGTCATAACGAAATTTTTCCACACCATCTTCGAATATACTGGTGGCCTTTACCCAAAAAGTCTCTCGATGCTTTTCCAGCAGTCGATCCCGGAGAGTTTGCAGACTCCATTGAAGAACATAGAAGGGGGCTCCATTTTGCCAGCTGTAGTTAATCAGCAGATCACGATCTGCATCGACCTCAAAGAACAAACTTTGTGTATTAGGACGATGTGCCTCTACTGTACAATAAAGATTCCATCGTTGTTTACCATTGTCGTCAGCCCAATATCCGTAGGTTTGCAACAGTTTCTCTGCTGTCATGCCCCGGCTATTCTTCCAATCGGGCACTTGCGAATACAGATTAACACGATTAGGTTGCCGAATCGTCTTGCGAGAACATTTCAGCTCGATCCCCTTGTAGTCCGGCGTTTTCTCTGCGTTTGGAGGAATGCCTAAGAGGTGTTCTGCTGTCATACCTACGCCGGTGTCCCCCTCGACCACGGTCGGAACAAATCCAAGACGATGAATTTCCCTGAATTTTTGCAGCAACTCCATTGCTACGATTTCGTCATTAGAGGACAACTGATCAAGCAACCGCTGTGCCGCTCCGCCATTTCGCAGAGAGTCATGGATGGCAGGCGAAGAAAGATTTAGGACATAGAGTTTTTCTTTGTCGGTGACAATTCCCAGCAAATTGCATGGTCTGCAATAACTCTTTAGACCTGAAAACCAAACTCTGGGATCTCCCTGCTTGGTGCGGGGACGATATAGCGAGGCAGTAGTTTCAACTAATCTGTCGGGCATGACAAAATAGGCAGGACAGATTACTTTAGCCTCTGGCCCCTGATTCTGAGAATTAAAGTTATGGATACCGTTTTCAAACAAAAAGCTTCTAAATGGAGCGATCGCATCCATGATGGACTTTTCATATCCGGTAGGAGTTGGAACCAGAAACGCAACGCCGATGCCTCGGTCTGCAAAATACTTTATTACCCCTTGAATAGGAGTATCCGATAATGCCAGCAAAACCCTCACTCCCTACACTTTCTTTTTGTTAAATTATAACATATTCTTGTAAAATAGCAATAAACACTGAACACTTATGCGTGCAAGATAGGTAATCACTTACTCAAGTAAAAAACGAAAGGTCCTCAGAGCCATTCGGTTCTGAGGGCCTTTTATTGCTTATTAAGTGTTTATCCCAAGCAACACACGCACAGCATGTTGAAGGTCTGTACGTTCTCTGTAGGCTTCTATTAATGCCTTTTCTTCCGTTGTATAGTTCTCAGAACTGTTTCCATCTAGTCCGAGCAGAGCGTCTACAGGAACCTCGAGATATGCACTGATCTTACACAGAGTACTCAGTTTGGGGGAGTAGGTGCCACTCTCCCATGCCGATACCGTACCGGGTGTCACCCCCATTGCTGTGGCTAGGTCTTTCTGCATCTTTCCGCGACGTGTACGGTAAAATATAAGCTTTTCGGCAAAGGTTTTGCTTAATGTATCCATTGGCTCCCTCCTCTCCTCATTAAAGATACCATTGGTTATGGGGAAAATCAATAACAAGTTCAGTTTCGCCAAACTTTTCACTTGACAGTTTGGTAAAACTGAAGTATAATACGAACAAAGTTCGGCAGAACTAAACTTTTGTACATAGGAGGTATTCTTATGAGCTTAGTCCACGCACCCCTCTGTTCCCAGTGCGGGCAGCACCGCACAAAGCATCATTCCGGCATCTGCTCCCGCTGCCGCCGTATGAAAGGCATCAAGCCGTGTATCTCTTGCGGCGAAAGAGAAACAGCCCATCTCACCGGGCTTTGCCATCGTTGCCGCATGCGCGCAACTGACAACAACAATATTGACAATGCCATCGCCCACTACGAAAAGGTGTTGGTGGCGCTGAAAATGGTAAGAGAACACCGCCCTTTCAGTGAAATCAGCACGGTCATTGGCATGTCCAAGTCTGGCGCATACAACTTCTGTCAGCGCTCCATTCGTTACCCGCTCATCCGCGATCCGGAATAAGGAGGGCACCAATGAATCTCATGTCTTTAAAGTGCTTCCTCCTGTGTATCCCTTTAATTGAGGAGAATCATCTGAGGGACTTTTTCTATCGTGTGGCAGGTGAGCCGGATTCAGCCTATTTGATGGCCAAACTGGTGGACCTCTGGGAGGAGATTCCTGAGTCTCCTTCGAAGAGCTACGTGGAGAAGTACATCTACTACCATCTGATGGCTCCCTCTGTTGATGGCCCACCAGAACTGGCCACTGCGAAGCACGCGGAGTATCTCCGCTACCGTGATGGTCGGGTATACAGCGAAGAAGAACTGGCCTACCGGCTTCGTTTGTGGGAGTTTCGCTCGGAAGATACCAGAGCATGATAAGTCAGGTCTTGCGGTGCACCGCAAGACCGGGCTTCGTTTTGCAGGTTATCTCTGTGGCGTCAACTGTTCCGCTGGTAGAACAATTTAATGGAAAAAACCACGCATTATGCACAAAATGCGTGGTTTTCTAAATTTATTTCACTAAAAACCAAAAAATTTTTCCGCAAACCCTCTTGCATTTTCGGAAAAAATAGGGTATTATTCTACTGTAATTGTCTGCCCCCCTCTTCATGCATAGCATGCATGAAGAACGTCACACCACCGCCCTGGGCGGTATTGTCTCTTTTCATAATCAAGTGCCTAGTCATACCCCAAAAGGGTGGACTAGGCTTTTTCATATATACCGTGGGATAACAACCCAAGGGTCAGGAGGAATTGATCGGCCTCCTGGCCCTTTTTACATATATCAATATATCAAGGAGAAAAGCCGCACCGCAGCCAGCGGTGATGGCGACATCAAGTACCCCTTCGCGAACTGCATCCCTGCCGCCAGTAGGGCTGCGCCCCCGCCTCAGGGAAATGAGGCAGCTTGCCGCTTGCGGCCTGTTTTGGTGGATTGTCTGGAATTACAACACCGATGTGTGTGGCCCGTGCACACCACAAATAAATTACGGGCGGGCCTCCGTATGAGGCTTGAGTGTGTCGCTTGCGGCCGCTTTTCTGGTGAAAGTATTGTGCGAGAACAACACCAGGGCTATTACCGCAGCAGCGCTTGCCATAAAGCGCAGCTGCACCCCTAAAAATGTTTCCGGTGCATTTTATGGGATACGGAACCGGATCGTGGGAACGCAAGCCACGGTTAAAAAGTGGACGTCTTCTGAACACGAGCTTACCAGATTGATCCGCATTTTTCCCGCCGAGCTATGGAAAATAAACGGACGCCGCGGACGCGGGCGGCCGGTTATTTTCCATGGCCCGGGATTCACGGGCCATGAAAATATTAATATAGGAGGTCGACATTTATGGCGACCGACAACAATTTTGGCGCGGTAATCCGCGCCCCGCCCCAAAGGGGCGAAACATTGTTATCCACTAATCTTTTAAGGAGGAACAACATGAGTATTGAAAAGCCTGAGATGATGCCTTGTAGTGCCTTCTCGGCGGCCAAGCGACTCACCAAGGCACTTCAGCATAATCTTTATGCCCAGGCCAAGTTGGGGAAGTCCAAGCACGCAGCCAAGGCCGCAGCCAAGGGAAAATACCTGGAAGAGCATGGTGATCTGAAGGGGTACAACCCCGGAAAGGTAGACGGAATCTTTTCCGTGGGTACACTTACCACTTACCTGGGCGAAATGCCCTCCTTCGCCGAGTTCTGTGCTGAGCAGGGGGCAAAGCGCCTGAGCGATCTTGCGGAAGAGATGGGAGCAGATTACCTCGTTGCAATGGCTGCGGAGGGAAAGAGCTCGTGGAGCATTTCTACGGCATCCGCCGCCATCAACAAGGCTCTGGGGTGGCAGCTCTCCCCCTCCAAGCTTGGTCTGGAGGCACGCCGGAAGGCGGATATTGTCCGCAGCCGTCTGCCCTGCGAACACGACAAGCGTGACTTCTCCAAGTTCGAGCCTCAGATTACCTTTGCCAAGGGCACCGGTGTGCGCCGTATGTCCATTACCACGGTGCGCCCCTGTGATTGTGTGCGCGCCGAGAATGGTATTGTCATCGGCGTGCGCGTAGTTGAGAAGGGCGGTCGTCGCCGCACGGCTCCCATCCTCAACGATTATCGCAAGGCCATCACCGCCATTGTGGATAAGGCCGCCGCGGAAAACGGCGAGAATGTTCCCATTTTTGACAAGTACGACACCCACATCGACAATCATCGCCATCGCGCTGAATACGCCGCTGCGCTCCTGCACCAGTTGGAGGATGAGCGCGCGGCGGGGCGCCCCCTCTTCGAAGGTTCCTTTAATCTGAGCGACTACTGCCACCTGAAGGGCAAGGATACCGCGCGCAAGGAAAAGACGGCCGGTCACGATACCGACCTGTTGGGGGCTGTATCCGGAGCACTGGGCCACAACCGTATCGAAGTAATGCTCCGGCACTATCTCTACCTGTATTGATACTGAATTCGACAAAACAAACTCGCATAGTTGCAGATAACTACGGCATAGAGTGAGTTGTGGAAAGGAGGTGGCCAAGCCGCCGTGAAGAAGCAAAAGTTGAACTATCGGTTCATTAATCCCAATACGGCGGAAGCCACCGCCGATTACATACTGAAAGTTTTGATCGATGTGAACCGAGCAAAAATCGAAAACCTGCTGCGCGAGGCGGTGCCTCCACAGCAGGATACGGGAAAGAATGAGGGCGCTGCTGAATAGCGGCGCCCTTTCTCATAACTCAACAAATTGGAATTTGGTCAACTGTTATTTTTTTGCTTCTTTTCAAATATATCAAGCAAATGACCAGACAATCCTATCATATCAGTACGCTCACAAATAGAGTAAATGTATTCGGCATAACAAGCAAATTCTTCATCAGACATTGACAACAATAATTCTCTCATTGCTCCCGATATCATTTCTGTTCCTACTAAATGGAGGCGATGTACATCAAAGCCCCTCATAAGAGCATTGATATCTTCAATTCGGTAAAAGGAAAGGTGTCTTTTCTTGTTTTCCTTAAATCGCCAATTTGAAGAGATAATTTTTTCTCTTTCCTCTGCTTCGTTAATATGACCATTTCTAAAGAAATAATTTATTACAGTCATTTCATTTAAGATATATGCCATAAAAACCATTCCATTAGGCTTTGTCACCCTAAGTGCTTCACTTACCGCTGCTTTTCTCTCGGTGTTAGCAGAAAGGTGGTACATCGGGCCCAAATGCAAAACAATGTCATACTCATTATCCTTCAGCATGTGGAGGTTGACAGCATCACCTTGGACAATCGTAACATCTTCACCAGGCAAAGTCTTTTCTTTGAAACCTTCAATATTTCTCTCCACCAACTCAACCGCATGAACAGTGTAGCCTTTTCTTGCAAAGTAGTGGGAGTATCGACCTGTGCCTGCTCCGATCTCCAAGATTTTCATTCCTGGTTTTAGGTATTTCTCAACAAAGCGAATGGTGGTTAAAAATTCAATCTGCCCGAAGCGGGAGAGAAGTCGGTCATCTTCGTTCCACTCACTATAATAGTTTTCCAACAGCTCTTTTCTGTCCATGATGATATCTCCAAATTCTTATTTGTCTCTTAGTTTACTCTATCATGTTTCGCTGATTATTTCAACGATTGGCAAAGATGCCGGAACTGAAACCACTCACATTTTAAGTTAAAGGGGACTATGCTGAGTTTCGGTTGCAAAGCGATTTTACTCGCGGTATAATAGATATATATGAACGATACAGATATATTGGGGAGGTTTTGACGTGAATATTGCGGCTTATTGTCGAGTCAGTACCGACAAAGAAGACCAGTTAAATAGCTTGGCTACTCAGAAAGAGTTTTTTGAAGAATATGCCAAGCGAACCGGCGATACATTGGTACGCATTTACGCTGACGAGGGCATTACCGGCACTCGAACCAAGAGCCGAAAAGAGTTTCAACGTATGATGCGTGATGCCGAGCATGGTATGTTCCAGATGCTGGTTGTTAAAGATATTAGCCGTCTGGCCAGAAATACGGTGGACTTGCTTCAGAGTGTCAGAACCTTGAAAGCGCTTGGAATTGAAACGCAGTTTCTTACGGCGAACATGACCTCCATGGGCAATAGTGAATTCGTTTTGACCATCTTTGGTGCGCTTGCACAGGAGGAGAGCGCCAACACGTCCAAGCGCGTTAAATTCAGCAAGAAGCTCAACGCAGAGAAAGGGCGCGTGCCCAACATTGTCTACGGATATAACAAGACAAAGGGAGATTACTTTAATCTTGCGATTAACGAGGAAGAGGTCGCAGTCATTCATCAAATCTATCGGTGGTACATTGATGAGGGGTACGGAACCGTCAAGATTGCTAAGATGCTGAATGAGCGGGGACTTAAAACCAAACGAAACTGCGAGTGGAGTTCCAACGCAGTTTGTACCATCCTAACGAATGAACTGTACACGGGAAAGATCGTTAATGGAAAGCACGAGGTTACTGATTTTCTAACCGGAACCCGCGTCAAAAAAAGTGCTGACGAATGGATGATTACGGAACGCCCCGACCTCCGAGTGATAGAGCAGGAACGTTACGATAAGGCGCAGGAAATTATGGCTGCCAGAGCCATTGCTTTTAAGCTGGATACTACACGCCAGAGTAACAAGCACCTGTTTTCTACACTTATTAAATGCAAGGACTGTGGCTGGTCCTTCCGCCGCACTGTTCGCACCTATAAGAACACCTATGTGCGGTGGGTGTGCTCCGGCCACAACGAGAAAGGGGCGGACAGTTGTCCCAATGCCATTACCATCGACGAAGATGAGTTGGTTGCAGTGTTGGAAGGCTATTTTGCCACGGTGCTTGCTTCCAAGAAGAACATTATCCAATACGCTGTTGGTGCATTTAATCGAGCATACAAGGCCAAGAACGAGAATGAGGTCTATGAAAAAGACTTGCGGGACAGGATTTCCAAACTGGAGCGCAAGCGCAAGAAATACATGGACATGTATGCAGATGATCTGATCTCTCGTGAGGAGCTGAATGAGCAGATCGCCGGTACTCGCAAAGAAATCGAGCGTTTGGGAAATGAACTCCATCTGGTAGAACTGAACATTGACAAAGGCGATCAGTTGGAGCAGCTGATCCAGACCACCTTTTCCACCATTGAGAGTATTACCGATGTTCGCTCTATGACTAATGCACAGTTGAGGAAAATTATTCAAAAGATTCTGGTGGACAAGGATGGCAATGTGGAAATTTACTTGAGACTATTCGGAGATCTGGGTCTGGAGGAAGAGGTCTTAATCCAGATGGCAGAAGACATCGAGGGTTTGGACTGTCATGCTTCAAAACCGTTCGGTTTATCTACATCTGTACACAAGGATCTGGTGGAACGCCTGCCCACCTTCAACAAACCGCTGTATCTTCAGGTCAAGGAAGTGCTGGAGGAAAACAAGGCGGAACGGCATATCCGGGGCGGTATTGCCACCCGGAAAAAATACAAAGGGGAATAAACGAAAAACGCTCAGAGCCGCGGCTCTGGGCGTTTTGTACGTTATTGGGCCGCATCCAGTGCGGCGCAGACCTTGGGGAACACCGTTCCGGTGTCGATTTCCACCTGGGCAAAGTGTTCCAGCGCCAGGATGGCCTGCTGGATCAGCAGGGGCAGGCCGTTCATAACCGGGTGACCCTGCGCGCCGGCACGGGTCATCAGCGCAGTCTCCAAAGGGTGATAAATCAGGTCGCACACCGGGGCACCCTTGGGCAGGGCATCCATAAAGTCGAGGGATTCAAATTCCGCCGAGCCGACCATACCCAGATTGGTGCAGTTGATGAGCACATCACATCGATTGCAAGCCGCCGCCAGTTCTTCCAAAGAAAATCCCGTGGCCGACATGACTTGGGGAGCATGGGCGACCAATGCGAGCGCATGCTCTGCCGTGCGGTTGCACACGGTGACGTGGGCGGCGCCCTGCTGTACCAGTTTCAGCGCCACCGCTCTGGCGGCGCCGCCGGCACCCAGCAGGGTGAAACGGGTGCCTTGAATGGGGATGTTGCACATGGTCAGCGCACGGGCAAAGCCGGCGCCGTCGGTGTTGAATCCGTAGAATGTTCCATTCCGGTAACAGACCGTGTTGACGGCGCCGTACAGTCTGGCATCCTCGTCCAGTTCGTCCATGTAGGGCACCAGCGCCTGTTTGTGGGGCATGGTGGCGTTGAAGCCGGTCCAGCCTTCGGTGCGCACGCGCTCCAGCCACGCCGCCAGCTCCTCCCGCTTGACCGGCTGGCAGACATAGTCATAGTCCAGACCCAGCACCTCGATCATGGTGTTGTGGATCAGGGGGGATTTGGAGTGGAGCACCGGGTCTCCGATGACGCAGAGTTTTTTCATGTTATTCACCCAGGAAGTGGTCCATGGCCATCAGATAGCCCTGCAGGCCCATGCCGCAGATCTGCTTGACGCAGGCGGGGGCAGTGACCGAAACACGGCGCCATTCCTCCCGGGTCTGAATGTCGGAAATGTGTACCTCCACGCAGGGGACGCTAACCGACTTGAGGGCATCGTGCAGGGCGTAGCTGTAATGGGTGTAGGCGCCGGGATTGAACACAATGCCGTCGTACACACCCATGGCGCCGTGGATCATGTCGATCAGATCGCCTTCGTGATTGGACTGGAAGCAGGCCACCTGTGCGCCTTTGGCCTCGCCGTGCTGTTTGCACAGGCTGCACAGGGATTCGTAAGTTTCGGCGCCGTAGATGCCCGGCTCCCGCAGACCCAGCAGGTTCAGATTGGGGCCGTTCAGAATCAGAATTCGCATTGCAATGCCTCCAGAATGTTGTTGAGAGTGACTTCGGGGGAGGAAAAGTCCTCAATGATGAGGTCCGCCCATTGGCGGTAGACCGGCTCCCGTTGGGCGAATCGGTCCAGAAAGGCCTGCCGGCCCTGCTGTGCCAGCGGACGGGCGGTCGTGTCCATGGTGTCGTAGGTTTTACCGGGGTCACGGCACAGCCAGATCACCGTGCCCGTTTGCTTTAGAGCGGTCATGCAGGCGCTTTGCAGGGGCAGTCCACCGCCGCAGGCGATGATCAGGTTCTGTTCCTGTCCCAGTTCTTCGGACAGGGTCAATTCCAAATTGCGAAAGTAATCTTCGCCGTTTGTGGCAAAAATCTCGCTGATGGAGCGGCCTTCCCGCCGCTCGATGAGGGCATCGGTGTCCACCAAGGTCCGTTCCAGCCGTTCCGACAGGAGGGAACCGACGGTGGATTTGCCGCAGCCCATCATGCCGATCAGTACAATGTTGTTCATAATCCGTCTCCACAGGCCTTGTAGTTGCCCAGCACCCGGAAGCCGTCGGCGGTCTGGGTCAGTTCCCGGATGATGCCGTCCATTTCGGGCGCATCCAGATCACCGGAAAAGTCCAGAAAGAACAGGTACTCCCAGTTGCGGCCCGCCACAGGGCGGGATTCCAGTTTCATCAAATTCAGTCCGGCCACCGAAAAGACCGACAGGATGCGGTGCAGGGTGCCGCTCTTGTGGGGCAGGGTGAACAGGGCACTGATTTTGTCGGCGCCGGCGCGGCGCTCCATGACGGGAGAGACCACCACGAAGCGGGTAAAATTGCTTTCATTGAAGTTGATGTTCTCAGCCAGAATGTCCAGTCCGTACAGGGCGGCGGCACGCTTGCTGCCAATGGCGGCCCGGGAAGGGTCGGCTGATTGGGCCACAAATTTGGCGGCGGCCGCCGTGTTCAGCATGGCGTGGCGCTCCCAGGGGTGGATTTTCAGATAGTCCTCACACTGGGACAGGCCCTGCTCGTGGGAATAGACGTCGGTGATGGAGTCCGGCGTGGCGCCCTTGGGGGCCATCAGACAGTGGTCTACCTTGACGGTTTGCTCCCCCACAATGTGGGCCCCGTAGCGGGCCAGCAGGTCATAGATGGGATTGATGGAGCCGGTGGAACTGTTTTCGATGGGGACCACGCCGTAATCGGCCCGGCCGTCCTTGAGTGCGAGGAAAATTTCCTCCCATGTGCGCACGTGGTCGCGGGGGGTATCTTCGCCAAAGAACAGGGCGGCGGCTTGGTCGGCGTAGGCGCCCGGCTCCCCCTGATAGAGGACGCGGGGATCGGTCAACGGCGCGCGGACCTGAGAGCGGTCAGCCAAATAGCGGTCGAACCATGGGTCGTTTTCCTGCACCATGCGGCGCTGCTGCTTGCGGCTGATGGACATGATACCCTCAAACAGGGCGGTCAGGTCGGCCTGCAGGGCAGGGTCGTCGGTCAGAGCGGCCTTGGCGGCCAGCACTTCCTGTTCACGGCTTTCGTCCAGCACGTTCATGTGGTTGCGCACCTTGTACCGGCCCACCCTGTAGGTCACATCCATGCGCTGTTGGAACAGAGCGGCGATCTGTCGGTCAATGAGGTCAATCTCGTCGCGCAATTGTTTCAGTTCACTCATATGCCCAGCACCTCGCAAGCCGCCAGAGCGGCGGCGGCCTCAATGACGGGCAGGGCGCGGTGGACGATGCAGGGGTCATGGCGGCCTTCGATGACCAGCTTGGTGCTCTCACCGGTGGCCAGATTGACGGTGTCCTGCTCCTTGGCAATGGAGGGGGTGGGACGGATGGCCACCTCAAAGGTAATGGGCATGCCGTTGGTGATACCGCCGTTGATGCCGCCGGCGTGGTTGGTGCGGGTTTTGACGGTCTCACCCTCCAGATAGAAGGGGTCGTTGGCGGCACTGCCCCGCATGGAGGCAAAGCCGAACCCGGCGCCGAAGGCCACCGCCTTGACGGCGGGAACGGCAAACAGATGCTGGGAGAAGATGCCCTCCACATTGCAGCCGAAATCGGGCGCGCCGAACCCGGCGGGCAGACCGCTCACAGTGCAGGCGATGGCGCCGCCCACAGAGTCGCAGTCAGTTTTGGCGGCCAGAATAATCTGTTCCACCTGTTCATCGGTGGGGTTTTCCACCCCTTCCAGCATGGAAATGCGGGCGGTGATTTCAGCACCGCAGGATGCCTTGAGGATCAGTTTGGCCAGCGCGCCGGCAAAGACCAGCGGCGCGGTCAGACGGCCGGAAAAGTGGCCGCCGCCCCGGTAATCGTTGCAGCCCTCGTAGCGGATGCTGCCGGCGAAATCGCCGTGGCTGGGACGGGGACAGACCTTTAACTGACTGTAATCCTTGGAGCGGGTGTCAGCATTGCGAATCATAGCGCACAGGGGGGTGCCGATGGTTTTGCCCTCAAATACGCCGGAGAGAATTTCAGGGATGTCAGCCTCGCTGCGGGCGGTGGACAGGGCGTTCCGACCCGGGCGGCGGCGGTCCAGTTCGGATTGGATGAAGTCCATGTCGACCTCCACGCCGGAAGGGACACCGGTCAGAACCACGCCGATGGCAGGGCCGTGTGACTCTCCGAAAATGGTATATTTCATTGAGGCACCTCCTCGATGATACCGCCCAGACGGACGTACTCTTCCCAAAAGTTGGGGTAGGACTTGGCGACGCACTGGGCGCCGGTGATGACAATGGGGTGTTCGCAGCAGGTGGCGGCAATGGCGGCCATCATGGCGATACGGTGGTCGTTGTGAGCGCTGATGCTTACGCCGCCGGACAGGGAGGGCCGGCCTTCGATGATCAGACGGTCCTGTCCCTCGGTGATCTTGGCGCCCAAAGCATGGAGCACCTCGGTGACCGTGGTCAGACGGTCACTTTCCTTGATGCGCAGACGCTCGGCGTTGATGATACGGGTCGTGCCTTGGCGCACCGCAGCGAGGGCGGCCAGCGGGGGTACCAGATCGGGGCACTGGGAGACGTCCAGTTCCACGTCGCCCGCCTGAATCAGCAGATTGTAATAGGAAAGGATACGCATATCACCCTGAACCGAGGCGGGGTTCATGCCCTGAATATCCGGTTGGTTGCCCAGACCCAACGCGGCATACCAGAACCCGGCCTGAGACCAGTCGGCCTCGATGTCCAACGAATTGGGGGTATAGGTTTGATTGCCGGGGACGCTCCAGCCGTCAGCCGTTTCGGTCACCGATACGCCGAAGTGATTCATAACGGCGAGGGTCATCTCCACGTAGTCCCGGGATTCCAGCGGCGTGGTCAGAACAATGCGGGAATCTGCGTCCAATCGGGGCAGGGCAAAGAGCAGTCCGGTGACGAACTGGGAGGACACATCGCCGGGCAGGCGGTATTCGCCGGGGGTCAACCTGCCTTTGACGGTCAAGATACCGTCCTTTTGCGCATAAAAGATGCCCTTTTGGTCAAACAGGTCGAAGTAGGGCTTCTGAGGGCGCTCCATCAGACGGCCCTGTCCGGTGAATCGCCCACCCCCCCGCAGGGCGAGGACGATCGGAATGAGGAAACGCAGCGTGGAACCCGATTCGCCGCAGTCCAGCACAGGCAGTTCCTCCGGGGAGGCCAGAGCCTCCAGACAGCGGCGGGTGGCCATAATATCCTGCGAGTGGGCCAAATTGGTCAGCCGGCTTGTTCCGCCTGCCAGAGCGGCGGCAATCAAAGCCCGGTGGGCATAGGATTTGGAAGGGGGTGGGGTGATGGCACCCTTTAGTTTGGTGGGGGTCAGTTTCAGATTCATAAGAGGTTTAACACCTCGGCTTTCGGCATCTTGCGCGCCACCGCCTTGCCGGTGGATTCCAGCAAGATCAGGGAGATGTTCTCTCCGGCACCCTTTTTGTCCAAACCGACCGCGGCGGCGTACTGAGCGTGGGTGCAGTGGATGGCACAGGGCAGACCGAACCGCTCCAGCAAAGCGGAAATGCGCTCGGCTGTGCCCTCCGGGGTGATGCCGAGGGAATGTCCCAACCGGGCGGCCTTGACCATACCGGCGGCGACCGCCTGTCCGTGGGTCCATGTCTCATAATTGCCGGCCAGTTCGTAGGCATGCCCCAGCGTGTGGCCGAAGTTCAGCAGCATGCGCACACCGGTGTCGCGCTCATCCTGCACGACCAATTCCTGCTTTAAGCTGCAGCAGGTGTACAGAACGTGCTCAATTTCGGACATAATTTGGCTGCGGGAGGGGTGCTGTTCCAAAAAGACGAAAAATTCGCCGTCCCGGATGCAGCCGTATTTGATGACCTCTGCCATGCCGTCGGCAAAGGTTTTGTCATCCAGCGTAGTTAACACATCAGGGTCCATGAGAACCAGTTTGGGCTGGTGGAAGGCACCGGCCAGGTTCTTGCCCGCCTTCAGGTCAATGGCCACCTTGCCGCCCACAGAGGAGTCTACCTGGGCCAGCAGGGTGGTGGGGATCTGCACGAAATCCACGCCCCGCAGAACGGTGGCGGCGGCAAAGCCGGCCAGGTCGCCCATGACGCCGCCGCCCAAGGCCACAACGGCATCGGTGCGGGTCAGGCCGAAGTCCATAAAGGATTCCCAGAGCAGGGACAGGTTTTCCACGCACTTGGCGTGCTCTCCGGCGTTCAGGGTGGTCACCTGCACCCCGAAGCCGGCGGCTTCCAGACTGTTTTTGACCTTGTCGGCGTACAGGACAGCCACATTGGTGTCGGTCACCACGGCGAGTTTTTTGGCTTTGGGCAGAGCGGCTTTGCACAGTTCACCGGCGCGCTCCAGCAGACCGCGCTCGATGACAATATCGTATTCCCGGCCCGGCAGGGCTACGGTCAGGGTTCTCATGCGGGTCATCCTTTCGGTGAGGAATTACACAGACAGGACTTTGTTCATCATCTCAGCCAGCTTGGTGACCTTGTTCATCAGCTCGCTGAAATGTTTGGGGGTCAGGGACTGCTGACCGTCGCACTTGGCGCAGGCGGGATCGTTGTGGACCTCCACGATCAGACCGTCACAGCCGGCTGCCACGGCGGCCATGGCCAGCGGATCCACCAGCCAGTAATAGCCGCCCGAGTGGGAGGGGTCCACGATGATGGGCAGGTGGCTCATGCGCTTGATGGCGGGGATGGCGGAAACGTCCAGCGTGTTGCGGGTATAGGTCTCAAAGGTGCGGATACCGCGCTCGCAGAGGATGACCTTTTCGTTGCCGGAGGCCATGATGTACTCAGCCGACATGATCCACTCCTCGTAGCTGTTGGCCAGTCCGCGCTTGAGCAGGACCGGCTTGGACATCTTGCCCACTTCCTTGAGCAGGTCAAAGTTCTGCATATTGCGGGCGCCGATCTGGACCACGTCCACCTTCTGCTCGAAGATGTCGCAGTATTTGGTGCTCATCAGTTCGGTGACGATGGGCAGACCGGTTTCGGCCTTGGCTTCCAGCAGCAGGTCCAGACCGTCCAGACCCATGCCCTGGAAGGAATAGGGGGAGGTGCGTGGCTTGAAGGCGCCGCCGCGCAGCATGGCCGCGCCGGAAGCCTGCACCGACTTGGCAATGTCAATGATCTGTTCTTCGCTTTCCACCGAACAGGGACCGGCAATGACCGAGAAGTTTCCGCCGCCGATGCCTGCACTGCCCACGGTGACCACAGTATCCTCGGGATGGAACTTGCGGTTGGCCTTTTTGTAGGGTTCCTGTACGCGCATGACGCGCTCCACGTGTTCATTGATGGTGATTTTATCCATGTCCACGGCGGTGGTGTCGCCCACCAGACCGAGGATGGTACAGCCCACACCGTTGGTGATGCCGACCGTCAGTCCCTGAAGCTGGAACTGTGCAACCAGTTTATCAATTTCACGCTGCTGCGTACCGGGCTTCATAACGATAACCATAACAATGCCTCCAAAGTATATTCTCTTTATTTTACATTACTTAGAGCGGAAAGAAAAGGTATGATTTCATCCAAAGGGGGATTTTGGGGTCAATTCATACCGGAATAATAAAAAGGGACCCATTGATGATGAACATCAATGAGCCCCAAAACGACAGGGATCGGATCCCGGACCGGTTCCGGGTACTGCTCATTCGTTCATCCTTTTTTCTCCACGCCAAAATAGCCGGTGCCCATAAATCGAGCCCAGCGAAAGCCAAAGAAAAAGGATGCAGTTGTGAGAGCACAGTGACGCATAAAATTACCTCTCACGGAATGATTGCAGTCATTATAATCCTGTTTTTTTTAAAATGCAACAGCGAATTTAACGAAATAAAGCAAGAAAGTGACAACGGAAAACTCTGTTTCCCCGGGGAAGCGCACATCCGGATTGAAAAAATCGCGGTACACACCGCGATTTTGGGGTGGAGGCAGCGAGTTCAGATCGAACTGACACAAAAATAAAACGACCCGTCCGAAAGGACAGGCCGTTTTATTCTGGAGCGGGTGACGAGGCTCGAACTCGCTACCTCCACCTTGGCAAGGTGGCGCTCTACCAGATGAGCTACACCCGCGACAACAAAAGATATTTTACCATGTTTTTCGCGAATGTCAAGCAGAAATATCAGAAAATTTCATTTTCTTCGGGATTTTCATCCGGAATGATTTCTTCCACGGGGGCAGGGCAGGCGGGGTATTCCTGCGTGTCCCACGTATAGGTGCCGTAAGAGGCAAGCGACTCATCGGTCAGATCGAACAATCCGGCCGAGAGGTCCACGTGGCGGTATTCACGCGCCTCGTTGCGGACAATGTTCCAGAAATGGGGGATGCCGTTCAGAAGGCCCCGAACCAGATAGCATTCGACCCCGGCTCGGTCGCACAGCAGCTGATAGGCCAGAGCGGCTCCTTGGCTGTCGGTCTCCTTTTCCACCAGCGCGTCGTAGGTGGAGCTCTTTCCGGAATCGGGAGCGATGGTCAGCTGGTTGGCCAGACTGTCATACAGGGTTTGGGCGGTGGACTGTTCGGTCACCATGTTCAGAGCCAGTCCGGTCAGCTGCCGGTTCTTGCGGCGCAGGGCTTCGGCGCTGTCGGGATAGGTCAGACCGATCTCCACAATGCGCTGAGAACCGCTGTTGGGGTAGATGTTGATGTCGGTTTCCGGCATGCCCAGGGCGGTGGCCGGAGAGTCGTAATAGGCCTGTTCCACCAGAGACTGAATGTAGGCCTCGTTTTCGGTAAAGTAGTTGATGCGCAGAACCGTCTCGGGGTCAAAATTGGTCAGCGCCTGGGAGATCTGCCGGCGAATGGCGCTGCTGCCGGTGACCGTTGTGATGGCTGCCACCTGTTCCCGGCTGCGGCGGTAGGTGATCTGCAGATTGACCTCATAATAGGAGACAATCAGGGAATAGTTGTGTGAGATGTATTCCACCGAATAGGCCCCCAGCGGGTCTTCCTGCAGGACCTCCAGACAGGCACGGGTCAGGTCGGATTCCACGTCCTGAGTGTAGTTGTACAGGTTCAGAACGCCCTGAGCTTCACCCCGGGTGACCAGATACAGGATGGCATTGACCAGATCCTGATAGGTTTCCACACGCAGGGCGGAAGTGCTGTCAGACAGATTGGATACCGGCTGATAGGGGGAGACCACAACGTAGTCCCGTTCCAGCATGGAAGCGCAGCCGGTCAGGGACAGGCAGAGGATCAGAAACAGGGCGATCAGTTGCTTTTTCACGGCATTGCGCCTCCTTTCGGTCAAAGTTCGCTTTGTTTGTGTTCGCGGAAACCGTCGCCCAGCACTTCGTGGGCCTCGCAGACGATCAGGAATGCGGCGGGGTCATACTCCCGCACCACCCGTTTGAGGGCAACGATCTGACGCTGCTTGAAGGCCACCATCAGCACCTGCTTTTGCTCGCCCGACCAGGCACCCTGTCCGTGCAGGACGGTGACGCCGCGGTCGATGTCGTGGAGGATAGCGGAAGTAATTTCCTCCGGATGGCTGCTGATGATATAGGCCACCTTGGCGCGGTCGGTTCCGTACAGGACGGTGTCCATGGCCAGACTGGTGATATACAGTGCGATGATGCCGTACAGAGCGCTTTCCAGACTGCGGAACACAACACCGGTGGCCAAGATGACCACCAGATCAACGATGAGCAGCAGTTTGCTGACCGGCAGCCACGGGAAGGGCAGTTTCAGCAGGCGGGCGACCAAGTCGGTGCCGCCCGTGGTGGCGCCCTGCTGGAAGATGATGCCGAAGGACAGACCCACAAGCAAGCCGCCGAATACAGTGGCCAGCAGGGGATCCATGGGCGGGAACTGGTACAGAGCGTCCAGAATGTCGATAAAAATGGAGCCCACGGCCATGGTGAACAGGGACGTCACCAGCAGTTTTCCGCCCAGCAGCCGCCATCCCAGAAGGAACAGGGGAATGTTCATGATGATGACCATGGTGCCGATGGGTGCCCAGGGGAGAAATCTGTGGATGATCTGGGCGATACCGGTCAAGCCGCCAAAGCCGATGGCGTTGGGGGCAAAGCACCAGTTGAAGCCGACGGCATAAACCGCCGAGCCCAGAATGAGCCAAAGGTAAGAAGTGATTTTTTTCAACGCACATTCACCTTTCTCAGAAACCCAGTTCCTGATCGATCAGAACCACCTCGGCACGCTTGATGCCGAAGGGTCGCTTCCAGAGGACGGTCAGAGCGCGGCAGATGCGTCCGGGACTGCTGCAGTTGTAGCACCTGTCGCCGTTGACGGCGCAGGGGGTCTTGCAGCCCAGCCGCTTGGCGTTGCGGGGGGCGGCGATGTTGCGGGCGCGCCACAGGGCGGCGTCATAGTCGGGGGCGATTTTGTTTTTGCCCACCAGCAGGTACAGTTCCTCGTGGCCGAACATGGTGGAGGACACCCGGTTGGCGGCACCGTCAATGTTGATGATTTCGCCGGTTTCGGCAAGGCCGTTGACCGAGCACAGGTAGACCTGTGCCGTGGCGGCCTCGGCCGGGCTGACGCCCGGAGCGTGGCGGTAAACCGTGGCATGGGATTCCAGCCGGTCCAGCAGGCCCATTTCCACCAGCGTCATGGATCCGCCGTGGCCGATGGTCTTGCCGTCCAGTTTGGAATCCAGATAGGCGCAGGCCTCTTCCCCGGTGGCAAAGCAGGACACCTCAAAGCCGTTGGCTTCCAGATTCTTTTTCAGTACATCAAACATGGAATCTTCTCCTTTTTACAGCAGGCTCATCTGCTCCTCACCCCGGTCGGTTTCCTTCAGAAGAGCGCCGGCGATGGGCAGACTGCGGGCACGGTAGCGGGACACGTTGACAATGGGAGTCTCCGTCAGAGGCCGGGCGCTGGCCACCTTGTACTTGGGCTTCAGGGTCATGACATTAACGCCCTGGGTGGCGCGGGTAGCCTTGGGATTCAGAGATGCGGTGTGGAACACCAGGCAGCGGCCCTCGGTGGAGGTAACTGCCACTTCAAAGTCCTCCTTCAGCATCAGAACGGTAACCAGCGGACTCTTGTCGCTGTATGCGCCGGTCAGGCGGCGGCGACGGGTCTGGGTCTGGTAACCGGACAGCTCCACACGGGCGGCCTTGCCGTTTTCAAAGAAGAACAGCAAGTGGGCCGAATAATCCCCGGGCAGACAGGCCCACACCACGCTTTCTCCCTCGTCAAAGCCCAGTTTGGAGGGCAGGTAGTCACCCAGCGCGCTGGCCTTGGTGTCCCCGAAGTCGGACAGGCGCGCTTTGTAGCACTGCTGTTTGTCGGTAAAGACGATGATTTCATCTTTGTTGTTGGCATCCCAGGTCTGGGAGGGACCGTCGCCCTCCTTATATTTCTGCTCGGAAGCC
>JAZOBA010000104.1:0-2281 GCA_045595705.1 Oscillospiraceae bacterium | reverse complement strand
TTTTTGCGGCTTTCTGCAGACTGCGGGCGCGGTTGTAGTAGCCCAGCCCCTGCCACAGCTTCATCAGCCGGTCTTCGGGCAGTTGGGCCAAATCGGCCACTGTGGGGCAGGTGTTCAGAAAACGCTCATAATACCCCAGCACGGCCTGTACCCGGGTCTGCTGCAGCATGATTTCGGACACCCACACGTGGTAGGGGGTGGGGTCACGGCGCCACGGCAGGTCCCGCTTGTGCTCTTGGTACCACGTCAGCAGTGGGATGGGCAGCTGTTCCAGTTGTTTGTTGATGGCCTGTCCCACCTTTCTGGTGAATTTTGGGGTGATTATTTCGCGGTCAATTGCTCTACCAGAGCGGCGGCGGCCGCCACCATCCGGCTGCAGTGGTCCTTCTTTTCCAGACCCTGCTGCTTACCGATGGCCAGCAGCTTGGCGCAGGTCAGCTCGCCCTCTTTTTCCCAGAAGGCGTTGAGCAGGGTCTGGGTCTCCTCTGCGCCGCAGCCCAGCAGACCCAGCGCCATCAGAGCGCCGGTGACAGCGCCGCAGGTGGAGCCGTGGCGCATGCCGGAACCGAAATTGGCGGCAACGGCAAAGGCCTGTTCCTCGGTCAGTCCGGCCTGCTTCGCAAAGGGCATCAGCACCGACTGGGCGCAATTGTGGTGCGGTTCGGCGATGTGGAAATAGGCGACTGCCTGTTCAGCGTGGGTCATATTCTTTGTCTCCTTATCGGTGGGTATAAAACCGTATTCGGGGTCGTAGGGGTCCAGGTCCACAAAGTGCCACCACTCGTCAAAGTAGGGTCGGAACCCGGCAGCCGCCATGGCCTGTTCCATGACGGTGGCATGCTTGGCGGCGGCGGGGGTGGCGGCCGAGTAGTCCCGGTTGGCCCGGTCGGAAAAATCGTCAAACTCGCAGGGCATTTCCAGCAAATTGCCCTCCAAATCGGCCAGCGCCACATCCACCGTGTTGCCCCGGGTGTGAGGGGAGCAGCCGGTGACCGGATTGGCCACAAAGCCGGGCACGGGGTAGACCTCCCACAGCTTGTGCTGGGCGGCGTGGGGACGGAACGCGTCCCAGATGATGAGACTGTACCCCTGTGCCTTCAGCAGTTGCTGTGCCTTAGCCAGTTTCTGCGTGCTGCTGTAACGCAGCCACGGCTCGGTGAAATTGTAAATGACGTGGCCGGTGAAATTATCCGCCGTGGCGTACTTCAATTCCACGAAAATGTCGGGAATGTAGTCGCGGATGCGGACAAACTCGCCCGGCGCGGGGGTACGGTGTTCCATGGTGGTTTTCCTTCTTTCCTGTCATCCTGAGGGTGCTTTGCGCCCGAAGGATCTGCTGCTGATCGGCAAAAGATTCTTCGCTGCGGTTCAGCCTTTTATAGAAAGCGCTTCGCGCGATTGTGAATCGGTGCTCAGAATGACGCGGTTGTGTGGTTTTTAATTGAATATATCCGGATTTTCGGCAAAGAGCCGTCTGACCTGCTCCAGTACCCGGCGGTTTTCCGGCTTGGACAGGGTGGGGTCGGCGGCGAGCAGATCCTCGGCGGCCTGTTGGGCCTCCTTCAGCAGGCGCATATCGCCTGCCAGATCGGCAATGCGCAGTTGGTGCAGACCGTGCTGCCGCTTGCCGAAAAAGTCGCCCGGGCCGCGGGCCTTCAAATCCTCTTCCGAAATGACAAAGCCGTCGGTGGTGCGGGTCATGACCTTTAAGCGCTCCCGGGTGTCGGGGTTGGCGGTGTCGGACAGCAGCACGCAGTAGGACTGGTGCTTGCCGCGGCCCACACGGCCGCGCAGCTGGTGCAGCTGGGACAGGCCGAAGCGCTCGGCGTTTTCGATGATCATCAGGGCGCCGTTGGGTACGTCCACGCCCACTTCAATAACGGTGGTGGACACCAGAACGTGGGTCTCACCGGCGGCAAAGGCCGCCATGACCGATTCTTTGTCCTTGGGTTTCATCTTGCCGTGGACAAAGGCCACCTTCAAATCGGGGAAAACATCGGTCTGCAACTGCCGGGCGTAGGCGGTGACCGCTTTCAGTTCGGCCGTGGCCTCTTCGCCTTCCTCCACCATGGGACAGACGATGTAGGCCTGTCGGCCCTCGGCCACCAGTTTACGGACAAAATTGTACATGCGCTGCCGCTTGTCCTCGCCCACCAGATAGGTTTCCACCGGGGTGCGGCCGGGGGGCAGTTCGTCCAGCACAGATACGTCCAGATCGCCGTAGATGATGAGAGCCAAGGTGCGGGGGATGGGGGTGGCCGACATGACCAGCACGTGGGGA
>JAZOBA010000103.1:0-6271 GCA_045595705.1 Oscillospiraceae bacterium | reverse complement strand
GGGGATGCCCAGGGGAAGATCCGCAAGATGCTGGACTTCACCACCCGCCCCGGGGATGTGGCAGATCCGTGGTACACCGGAGATTTCGACGCAACATGGGATGACGTGTTCGAAGGCTGCACCGGGCTTTTGGCGCAGCTGAAATAACACAATCGTGTGAGCAGGAAAACGATGTTCCGACCCCATTTCTTTTTTTGTTGGGTCAAAAAAAGAAACCGTGTCGGGCCGCCAAAGAAAAAAAGACCCTGATAACGGGGGACCCAGCCCCCTCAAAACACAGGCTTTCAGCGCCGTGTTTTACCCAGCGGGGGATGCTCATCTCCCGCCAAAACACCTCGTATGTTTTGGCATCACTTGGCAGCAGGAGGCAGGTACAGCGCCGGTCGGGATTGCAGCGACCCAAACGGCGCGGGTGAGGAGAACACAAGCCCGAAAACGGTTCTGCTGTTCCCGCCGTAACGGCGGTCGGAGAGACGGCCAATTCGGCTGAGCATCGCGCCGACAACAAAGCAACAGTCAGCAGGCTCGCATGGGGCGTTTTTCTTGGGAATCCAAAACCCGTTCTTTTTGCGCCCGACCAAAAAGAATGGGTGTTGGAACCGTTCTTTTCCCCGCCGCAGCGGGATTTTTGATTTGGAAAACAACCTGTATAAGAAAGGGAGTGAGGAACATGAATAAGCAGCGCAGGGCCGATCTGCTTTTGCTGCTGGTTACCGGTTTTTGGGGTATGTCCTATTATTTCACCGACCTGTGCATGGGCGATATGACCCCCATGAGCCTGAACGCCTTCCGGTTCCTCATCGGCTTCGCCGTGCTGGCCGTATTCTTTTGGAAAAAGATGTTCCCCATCTCCCGTCAGACCCTGAAATACGGCCTGTTGGTGGGGCTGGCCCTGTCGGCGGTGTATATTTTCTACGCCTACGGCATCCTGTATACCTCCATTACCAACGCCGGGTTTATCTGCGCCCTGCCGGTGGTCACCACCCCCATCATCGAGTTTCTGGTGACCCGGAAACGCCCGGGCAGAAAGCTGCTGATCGCTCTGGCCCTCTGCACCGTGGGCATGGGTATGCTGACCCTGAACGACCAGTTCAAACCGGCGCTGGGTGACATCCTCTGCCTCGGTGTGGCCATCTTTTACGGTGTGGATCTGGTCATTACCGACCGGGCGGTACGCAAAAGCGAGGTGGACCCCCTGCAGATGGGCGTCCTCCAGCTTGGCGTGGTGGGTGTGGTCACTCTGATTCTTACTCTGCTGCTGGAGAAGCCATCCCTGCCCAACACCCCGGTCAGTTGGGGCTCCGCCCTGTTTCTGGCGGTGTTCTGCACCGGCATCGCCTTTGTGGTGCAGACGGTGCAGCAGCAGTACACCACAGCCAGCCATGTGGGTCTGATTTTCACGCTGGAGCCGGTCTTTTCGGCCATTGTGGCGTTCACGCTTGCCGGGGAGCGCCTGCGCCCCATTGGCTATGTGGGCGCCGTGCTGATGCTGGCCAGCCTGGTACTGATGGAAGCCGACTTGAGCGTGCTGAAACGGAAAAAGAAATAAGAATGCAGAAAACCTCCTGTCCGATTGGACCAATGTCATTAAGATAACGCGTCATCCTGAGCGAAGCGAAGGATCTTGAAACAAAAACGGCCTCAAATGAGGCCGTTTTTGAAGATTCTTCGGTTTCTTCAAAACCTCAGAATGACAAGTTTTGCTTAACGAAAACATTGCCGATCGGACAGGAGGTTTTGGTTATTCTTTGTGCGTTGCGCGCATAGTCACGCTGCATGCCCTCCGCGACGCGCGGCTTCCCTCCGATTCGGACTCAAAACAGTTGCTTGCGGCAACTTCGGTTTTTCGTCCTCACGCCAGTCCATCCGCGCTGCTCCCGGGCATCTTCGCGCTCTGGTTTAGCCAATGCCTAACATGAACAAATTATTATCGGTAGAGAAATTGGAGTTGGAGTAGAGCACCAGTGCCTCGTCGATGCCGTTCTGGGCGATATACATGGGCAGGGGCATCTTGTAGTAGCGCAGGTCGATCAGATGGACCTCGGCGTAATCCTGAGCAAGGAAGGGGGCGATGGAGTCGGAGTAGGAGTCGCGGACCACCAGCAGTTTCTTGTCGGTGGCGGCGTTTTCGTTGCGCAGGATGCACAGGGGCTGGTTGCCGCCAAGGAACATGGAGTACTTGTCCTTGACTTCCAGCTTGGACTCGTCATACAGCTCGCCGGGGACCGGCTTGCCCTCGGGATAGCGCTCCACCGAAATGCCGGAATCCTCGCTGACCCAGATGTGCATCTCGTCGGGGGTGACCCAGCCGGTGCCGGCCGAGGAAACGGTGGTGCCAAAGAAGGAATCGGTGACCTTGACCGGCTCGCCCTCGGGGGTGGTGAACAAGCCGTTCATGGCGCTGCCCAGTGCCTCGTAGGCGTAGTAGGCACCCATGGTGGTCCAGTGGTGGTCGGTGCGGTAGAACACGCCCTCCCGGTCCAGAACCTGAGTCAGGTCAATGAAATTCACCTTGTCGGACAAAGCGCCCTGCACTGCGGTGATCATGGAGCCGTCGTCCACATTGGGGGCGTTGTCGGGCAGCAGTTCGGACTGGATGAAACTCTTGTCGGGCACCAAAGCAAAGTACAGGGGGATGTCCAGCTTGGCGCTCAGCTTGTTGATATACTCCACACGGGTCAACAGGTCGGTGGTGTAGTTGAACTGGGCGAAGAGGGTCTGCTTGTCGGTGCCGAAGTAGACTTTGTTGTTCTCCTGCTTGCCCAGAATGCGCTCACCCCATGCCTTCAGGTTGATCCATTTGTCACGCAGGGGGAACTGGTCCACCACGTAGTCCTCAAAGTCCTCCATGAATTCGCCGGAGACCAGCGTCTCCCACGTGGGCGGGACAAAGCCGGCCAAAAAGCGGTTTTCCTGCTCGGAAAAGTCCTTGTCGGGAGCGGCAAAGAAGAAGATGCCAAACCCGAAGATGAAAACGCAGAACAAAATGGTTATAAAGATTGAATATCTCTTAGACATAGAGACACCTCCAAAGTAAGCGATGATGAAATCGCCAAGAGCAGATTACGCGCGAATTTTGCGCCGGAAAAAGGCGCGGATTCGCAGGAATACTTTGTGTATTTCAAGAAGCCGCAACGCATTTGCGGCCAAAAGGCGCCGCAAGATGCCGCAGGTGCATTTTATCAGCGGTTACTTAATTAGAAGCGGAAATAAAGGAAGGGATTGTAGGTGCCGTCCACCAGATAGGCGGTTGCCAGCACCAGACCGGCGATGAGCAGGATGGGCAGAGCCACCTGCCTGACGCGCTTGGACAGCTTGTGCCACAGGTTCTTGGCCAGCGGGGTGGAAGCGATGCCGGCAATGATCAAAATGGGCAGATAGTTGCGCAGATTGTACAGGAACGCGGTGTCCATCAGACCGGCGCCGCCCAGACCGAACATGGCTTTCAGATAGCCGCCCAGCTGCTTCAGATCTTCCACGGCAAAGATGGTCCAGCCCACAAGGATCAGCAGCAGGCCGTACACGTGGCCGATCCAGCGGGGCAGTTTCTTGAGCACATCGGCAAACCAGAACTTTTCAAAGACCAGCAGCACGAAGTAGAACAGACCCCAGATCAGGAAGTTCCAGCTGGCGCCGTGCCAGATGCCGGTGGCAGCCCAAACGATGAGCAGGTTGAAAATCAGACGGTACTTGCCAACACGGTTGCCGCCCAGGGGGATATACATATAGTCGCGGAACCAGTTGCCCAGCGAGATGTGCCAGCGGCGCCAGAACTCGGTGGCGCTGCGGGACAGGTAGGGGTAGTTGAAGTTGTCCAAAAAGTCGAAGCCCAGCATACGGCCCAGACCGATGGCCATATCGGAGTAGCCGGAGAAGTCAAAGTACAGCTGGAAGGAGAAGGCGATGATACCCAGCCATGCACCCAACGTGGTCAGGTCGGCCACGGGGGTGGCCAGATAGGTGTCCCAAAGCTGACCGATGGCGTTGGCCAGCAGGACCTTCTTGGCGCAGCCGATGGTAAAACGCTGCACGCCGCTGGAAAACTTGTCGGCGGTGTGGTCGCGCTGTTCCAGCTGCTCGTCCAGATGCTTGTACTGCAGGATGGGGCCGGCGATCAGCTGGGGGAACAGGGTGACGAAGGAACCGAAGGTGATAATGTTTTTCTGGGTGCGGGCATCACCGCGGTAGACGTCGATGGTATAGCTCATGGTCTGGAAGGTGTAGAAGGAAATGCCGATGGGCAGTTCCAGCCCCAGCTCCGGCATGAAATTCAGACCGATGGAAGCCAGACTGCCTGCAATGAAGTCCCAGTACTTGAAGAAGAACAGCAGACCCAAATTGAGCACCACCGAGGATATCACGGCGCCCTTGGCCAGTTTCAGGTTGCCCTTCTGTTTGCCCCGCTGCACCAGCATACCGTGGGTGTAGTCGATGATGATGGAGGCGAACATGATAAGGATATACACCGGCTCGCCCCAGCCGTAGAAGGCCAGACTGACGATGAGCAGCACCAGATTGCGCAACTTCAGCGGCACGATGTAGTACAGCAGCAGGACGATGGGGAAGTACAAAAACAGGAAATACGGGGTTGAGAAGATCATATATGAATCACCTCGTGATTGAAATTGTGTTTTGTTCTGAGCAAAAGGGAGGAGAAGCATCCTTCCCTTTGCTCAAAGCAAACGGAAGAGAAAAAGAGAAGAGAAACGGGGCTGCTGCTGATTGAGCAGCAGCCCCGTGAGTGTGTCAAAGAACCCTGAATCAAACGCGCAGGTGACAGTGCGTGCGGGGGTGCTCGAGGGGGCGGCAGCCCGCCTCGAGTGAGATCGAATGCCTCGCAAGCCTTGCCGTGCAAGGCGCAGCGACTCGCAGTGCGAGGACTTTTGTGCCGCAACGCGGCAGGAAAGTAACGGCATTTTGAAGCCTGTCAAAAAGGCCGAAGGACTTTTTTGACAGGCTGAGAGGATGCCCGGACGGGCATCCTCTCTGTATTTCGTACATCGTGAATTTACAGGATAATCTCCAGCACAATGGCCACAGCACCGATGGCCCAGCAATAGTAGGCAAACTTGCCGAATTTGTTCTTCTGCGCCAGCAGGTTGACCAGACGGATCGAGAAATAACCAACCACACCGGCCACTACCATACCCAAAAGGTACTTGGGCAGCAGTGCGGGGTCAATTCCGTCCTTTACCACATCAAGCACTTTCAGCAGGGTTGCACCCAGTACAGCTGGCAGGCTCAACAGGAAAGAATAGCGCACGGCAAAAGAGCGGTCAAAACCCAGTGCCATGCCGGCCGAAATGGTGGTACCGGAACGGGACAGGCCGGGAATTACGGCTACTGCCTGGGCGCAGCCCACCAACAGTGCATCGGTCATGGAGGCAGTGCGTGCATTTTTGCGGCCGCGGGCCATACGGTCGGAAACAAACAGAATGGCACCGGTGATCAGCAGGGCGATACCCACAAACACGTTACTGGCACCCAGAGCTTCCACCTTGTCCTCAATGGGCAGGACCACGGCCAGAGGCAAGGTTCCCAGAATGACCATCAGAACCAGACGGCGGGCAGGAGGAACCGGGGCAGATTTCCCCTTGCGGGAAAACAGAGACCCCACGCCGCGGAAAAACTCGGCGATCATATCCAGAATGTCCCGCCAGTAGACCACGCATACGGCGATCAGAGTAGCAAAATGAAGCAACACATTGAACAGGTTATCCGGCTCTTCCATGCCGAACCAGGTTTGCAGCAGAGACAGATGCCCCGAACTGGAGATAGGCAGAAATTCTGCCACGCCCTGTACAAATCCGAGCACAACGGACATCAGATATGTCACAAAAAACACCTCAAATCAGTGAAAGTTTACTGTCGATAATATATTATCACGGAATGCAGAATATTTCCACTAAGAAAATACAAAATGTGCGCCCCTTGCGAGGCGCACAGAAGAGGTTTTTGATTATTTCTGAACCGAGTCTGCCAGCCGGTCCAGACGGCAGTTGCGGAAGTACAGCACAATATCCGTGCTGACCATTACGATGTTGATGATGTAGAAAATAAACACATAAGTAATGTTGTGAGTAATGATCTTGCCTGCAATACCGCACACATAGCCGATCCAGATAAACAGCTCAAACATCAGACTCTTGCCCTTTGCCGTGCGGGACTTCCAGGACTTATAGACCGACAAAGGCCAGGACAGGCCGAAACAGATGACCATTGCCGCCTCAAACACTTGACTCAAAGCACCCATTGATATTTCCTCTCTTTC
>JAZOBA010000102.1:0-2374 GCA_045595705.1 Oscillospiraceae bacterium | reverse complement strand
CCGAAGGTTTCAACCGTGACCTTCTTCATGCGCTGGTCCTCAAAGGGACGGTCCATGCGGTCGCGGCGGGCGGAAACGATCTTGTCAGCCACTTCCATGCCCTCGATGACCTTGCCGAAGGAAGCGTACTCGCCATCCAGGTGGGGAGCGCGCTCCACCATGATGAAGAACTGGCTGCCGGCGCTGTTGGGATGCATGGCACGGGCCATGGACAGCACGCCGCGGTCATGCTTCAGATTGTTCTGGAAGCCGTTGCGGGTGAACTCGCCCTTGATGTTGTAGCCGGGGCCGCCGGTGCCGATGCCCTGGGGGCAGCCGCCCTGAATCATGAAGCCGGGAATGACGCGGTGGAAAATCAGACCGTCATAGTAGCCCTTGCTGACCAGGCTGATAAAGCTGTTGACGGTGTTGGGAGCGATTTCGGGATAGAGTTCGGCCTTGATGATGCCGCCGTCTTCCATCTCAAAGGTGACAATGGGATTCTGTGCCATAGTTGGGTTCCTCCTAATTCTTGGAAACCCAGATTCCATCCAATCGCGGGATCTGATCGGCCAGTTTTCCGCCATCAACACCAAAAATGCTCGGCAATACACAAAGTATTCCCTGCGCTTTTTGTCGCTGCTGACAAAAAATTTGCTCGTTCATCTCTCCGCGTTCGATGAAATCAGCGTTTCCTCTTTATTTTATCTATAAATGTATTGGGTAATACCTTTATACTGTTTAATAGCCGTTTCTCCGGGACTTCATCACCCGGTCAATTTCACGTTTCGCATCTTTGGCGGCGGCGCTGTCGCGCTTGTCGTAGAGCTTTTTGCCCTTGCAAAGACCGATCTCCAGCTTGACCCGGGGCCCTTTGAAGTACATGGACAGAGGCACGATGGCGTAGCCGTCCTGCTTCATCTTGCCGTACAGACGCAGGATCTCCCGCTTGTGCATCAGCAGTCGGCGGGGGCGCATGGGGTCCTTGTTGAAGATGTTGCCCTGCTCGTAGGGGGAAATGTGCATACCGTGGACACGGATTTCTCCGTCCTTGACGATGCAGTAGGAGTCCTTCAGGTTGACGTTGCCCTTGCGGATGGACTTGACCTCGGTACCGGCCAGCTCAATGCCGCACTCGTATTTGTCCTCCACGAAATAATCGTGATAAGCCTTTTTGTTGTTGGAAACAACCTTGATGGACGGCTGATCTGCCATTGGGACTCCTCCTTTCCGCACAATTGGAACGTTAGTATACCACATTATAAAAAAATCCGCAAGTGTCCCTTGTCGACAGGGGGCGAGGGTCTTCGCACCCTTGACATCCCGCGGAAATTGGTATATGTATGTCTTATGACAAAGAAACGGGGGATCCTCATGGAGCAAGAAAAGTATCAGAATCTGTCCTGCGTGGACTGCGGCAAAGCCCGGTGCATCAATCCCGAGCAGCTGCCCGACTACTGCCTGACCGGACGCATCCCGGCCCAAGTCAAGGCGGATGCCATGGCACAGTATGAACAGCCGGAAAACCGGGCCATCATGGCGGCCGCCGCCGACGTGGAGCTGACCGGCTACGGCAAGTGGCCCCGGGTACAGGAGATCATCGAATTTGCCAAGCGCATGGGCTACAGGAAGATCGGCATTGCCACCTGCGTGGGTCTGCTGAGCGAGTCCCGCATGCTGGCAAAGATCCTGCGCAGCCACGGCTTTGAAGTGTTCGGCATCGGCTGCAAGGCAGGCACAGTGCTGAAAACCGACGTGGGCATTGATGAAAAGAACAACGCTGTGGGCTGCAATATGTGCAACCCCATTCTGCAGGCCAAGATGCTCAACCACGCCGGCACCCAGCTCAACGTGGTAGTGGGTCTCTGCGTGGGCCACGACAGCCTGTTTTACAAGTATTCCGAAGCGACCACCACCACCCTGATCGCCAAGGACCGTGTCACCGGCCACAACCCGGCCGCCCCCCTGTACACCGCCGAGAGTTACTACGGCCGCCTGTTCGGGGAAGAATAACCATCCATCACAGAAACAACCGCCGTGCAGAATTGCCAATGTCATTAAGATAACGTGTCATCCTGAGCGAAGCGAAGGATCTTGAAACAAAAACGGCCTCTTTCGAGGCCGTTTTTGAAGATTCTTCGGTTTCTTCAAAACCTCAGAATGACAAGTTTTGCTTAACTAAATGACATTGGCAGAATTGCGCGGCGGTTTGTGCGTTTCCTGTTCTTAAACGGGTGCCTCCTGCAAGGAAACCTTGACAGCGCCGCCGCGGATGATCTGCTCACCCACCTCGCGGAAGCCCATGACCTTGTGGAAGTTCAGACTGACTTCGTTATAGGGGATGGTGTCGATCTCGGCGGTGACAAAGGGCACTCCTGTGTCCTTTGCCCGCTGG
>JAZOBA010000101.1:0-4991 GCA_045595705.1 Oscillospiraceae bacterium | reverse complement strand
TGCCCTTTGAAAAAATTTTTCCAGTCCATTGTGTACTGTAAAAAAATGTGATACACTATATGATGTGTTTTGCGAAAGGGGCGACCGAACATGGCCAAGCTGGGTTTTGACAACAACAAATATCTGGAAATGCAGTCCCTCCACATTGCCGAGCGCATTGCGCAGTTCGGCGGCAAGCTGTACATGGAGTTTGGCGGCAAGCTGTTTGACGATCATCATGCCTCCCGCGTGCTGCCCGGCTTTGAGCCCGACAGTAAGATCCGCATGCTGACCCAGCTCAAGGACAGCATGGAAGTGGTGGTGGCCATCAGCGCGCCCGACATCCAGCAGAACAAGGTCCGTGCCGACTACGGCATTACCTACGATGCCGATGTGCTGCGCCTGATCGACAATTTCCGGGCGCAGGATCTGTACGTCAGCGCCGTGTGCATCACCCAGTATGCCGGCCAGCCGGGCGCCGACTCCTTCAAGCGCCGTCTGGAAAGTCTGGGCATCAAGGTCTGCCTGCACTACCCCATCAGCGGCTATCCGCACAACATCCCCCTGATCGTATCCGACAACGGCTTCGGCCGCAACGATTATATCGAGACTACCCGTCCTCTGGTGGTGGTCACGGCTCCCGGCCCCGGCAGCGGCAAGATGGCGGTCTGCCTGTCCCAGCTCTACCATGACCATCAGCGAGGCATCCGCGCCGGCTACGCCAAGTTTGAAACCTTCCCCATCTGGAACCTGCCCCTGAAGCACCCGGTCAATCTGGCCTACGAGGCGGCCACCGCCGATCTGGCCGACGTCAACATGATCGACCCCTACCACCTGCAGGCCTACGGCGAGACCACCGTCAACTACAACCGCGACGTGGAGGTGTTCCCCGTCCTGTCGGCCATCTTTGAGAAGATTCTGGGCGAAAGCCCCTACAAGTCGCCCACCGACATGGGCGTCAACATGGTGGGCAACTGCATCGTGGATGACGAGGCTGTCTGCGCCGCCGCCCGGCAGGAGATCATCCGCCGCTACTACACCGCCCAGTGCGAGCGCCGCAAGGGCAAGGAGCGCGACGAGGTGGTGTACAAGCTGGAACTGCTCATGCAGCACGCTCAGGCCGATTCCTCCATGCGCCCGGTCATCGCCGCAAGCCTTTCCAAGGCCGAGGCCACCGGCAATCCCGCCGCCGCCATCCAACTGCCCAACGGCACCGTGGTCACCGGCAAGACCTCCGAGCTGATGGGCGCCACCGCCGCCGCCCTGATGAATGCCCTGAAGCATCTGGCCGGCATTGACGAGGAGGTCCATCTGGTTTCTCCCTCGGCCTTTGAGCCCATTCAGGCCGTCAAGGTGGGCGCTTTGGGCAGCACCAACCCCCGCCTGCATTCCGACGAGATTCTGATTGCTCTGGCCATCTCGGCCAACAGCAATCCCCAGGCCCGGCTGGCGCTGGACCGTCTGGGTGACCTGCGCGGCTGCGACGCCCATTCCAGCGTCATCCTGTCCAGCGTGGACTCGTCCATTTACAAGAAGCTGGGTCTGCACCTGACCTGCGAACCCCAGTATGAGAGCAACAAACTGTTCCACCGGTAACAAAAAAACGAACGGTTTACACCAATGTCATTCAGTTAACATGTCATCCTGAGCAAAGCGAAGGATCTTGAAACAAAACGGCCTCTTTTGAGGCCGTTTTTGAAGATTCTTCGGATTTTCCAAATCCTCAGAATGACATAAATTTTGTCATCCTGAGGAGCGCAGCGACGAAGGATCTAAAATCCTTCACCCGCAACAAAAAAGAGTCTGAACGAACGTTCAGACTCTTTCTTTTTACTTTGCGTACTCGATGGCCTTGGTCTCACGCAGCAGGTGGACCTTGATCTGGCCGGGATATTCCAGTTCTTCCTCGATCTTTTTGGCGATGTCGCGGGCCAGAATGACCATCTGGTCCTCGCTGACCACCTCGGGCTTGACCATGATGCGCACCTCGCGGCCGGCCTGAATGGCGAAGGACTTGTCAACGCCGTTGAAGGAGGAGGTAACTTCCTCCAGCTTCTCCAGACGCTTGATGTAGTTCTCCAGATTCTCGCGGCGGGCGCCGGGACGGGCGGCGGAAATGGCATCGGCGGCCTGTACCAGACAGGCGATCACAGTGCGGGGCTCCACGTCGTTGTGGTGGGCCTCGATGGCGTGGACGATCTCCTCGCTCTCGCGGTACTTGCGGGCCAGTTCCACGCCGATCTGGACGTGGGAGCCCTCCACCTCGTGGTCGATGGACTTGCCCAGATCGTGCAGCAGGCCGGCGCGCTTGGCGGTGGCCACATCCACACCCAGTTCGGCGGCCAGCAGGCCGGCCACATGGGCAACTTCCATGGAGTGGTTCAGAACGTTCTGGCCGTAGCTGGTGCGGTACTTCTGACGGCCCAGCAGCTTGACCAGTTCGGGGTGCAGGCCGTGGACGTTGGTCTCAAACACGGCGCGCTCGCCCTCGGCCTTGATGGTGGCGTCCACTTCGCGCTTGGCCTTTTCCACCATCTCCTCGATGCGGGCGGGGTGGATGCGGCCGTCCAGAATCAGCTTTTCCAATGCCAGACGGGCAATTTCGCGGCGGACGGGGTCGAAGCAGGACACGGTGATGGCTTCGGGGGTATCGTCGATGATCAGATCGACGCCGGTCATGGTCTCCAGGGTGCGGATGTTGCGGCCCTCACGGCCGATGATGCGGCCCTTCATCTCATCGTTGGGCAGGGGAACCACCGACACGGTGGCTTCGGCCACGTGGTCGGCGGCGCAGCGCTGGATGGCCAGAGAGATCATCTCGCGGGCCATGGTGTCGGCCTCTTCCTTGTAGCGGGTCTCGATCTCCTTGATCTTCAGGGCGGCGTCGTGGGTGACCTCGGCCTCCAGCTGGTTGATCAGGTAGTTCTTGGCCTCCTCGGCGGTGTAGCCGGAAATGCGCTCCAGCATTTCCATCTGAGCCTTCTTCAGCTGGGCGACCTCTTCCTTCTGGGCTTCGAGGGCCTCCTGCTTTTTCTGGAAGGCGTCTTCCTTCTTTTCCATGTTCTCCAGCTTGTGGTCCAGATTTTCTTCCTTCTGCTGGAGGCGGCGCTCCTGCTTCTGCAGGTCGGCGCGGCGCTCTTTCACTTCTTTTTCGTATTCGGTGCGTTCCTTATGGATCTCTTCCTTGGCTTCCACCAGTGCTTCACGCTTTTTGCTTTCGGCCGACTTGATGGCATCGTTGATGATGCGTCTGGCTTCTTCTTCGGCGCTGCCGATTTCCTTTTCCGCAACATTCTTGCGGTAGCGGATACCCAGCACGAAGAACAGCACAGCGCCCACCAGGAAGCAGACTGCACAGAGCACGACTGCTAACCAGATTTGCATACTTTCTCCTTTCATTGTCATTTCGGGATGGGGTGACATGCCCCGTTCAAAGTTTCAAATAACGTACGCGGTTCAAATATCTAAAAATATAAATAGTAAACCTTATATATTCTAATGGTTTACTGACATTCTGTCAAGGTGATTTACTTGTTTTTCCACAGGGAAAAGAAAGGTGTGTTCCGCACACCGTCGTACTGTGCGTCCTTCACACGCTTAAAGTTCGGGGAGCGAATCGTCGTTGTCGATCCAGTCCTGGACCTCCACCACACGGTAGTCGGTCTCATTATCACGGATGACGATCTTCTTGATGCCGGCGTTGATGATCTGGCGGCGGCACATGGAGCAGGAGGTGGAATCGGGGATCAGCTCGCCGTTCTTGGGGTTGACGCAGGCCATGTAGATGGTGGCGTCCAGCATATCCTTGCGGGCGGCCGAGATGATGCAGTTGGCCTCGGCGTGGACGCTGCGGCACAGCTCGTAGCGCTGGCCGGAGGGGATCTTCAATGCCTCACGGGTGCAGTAATCCAGATCGGCGCAGTTGGCGCGGCCGCGGGGGGCGCCGTTGTAGCCGGTGGAAATGATCTCGTCGTTCTTGACGATGATGGCGCCGTAGCGGCGGCGCAGACAGGTAGAGCGCTCGGATACAGTCTGGGCGATGTCCAGGTAATAGTTTTCCTTGTCGATGCGGCTCATGGGTTGGCCTCCTTCTTGTTTTTATGAAAATGCGCAGTGCATAAAATTCACCAAGATAAATTATAGCGTGTTTCCACAGGGTGCGCAACCTATAATTCACAAAATGTTCACGGCAAAACGATTGACGAGCGCAAAAGAAAAGATTATAGTATTACCGTGCAAAAAATGCGTTCCGCAAGGAGTTTTTCCCTATGATTCGTAACTTTCTGCAGAAATTGATGTACGGCCGTTACGGCGGCGACCAACTGAATAACTTCCTGCTGATCCTGTATTTCGTGTTCTGGCTTCTGGCCATTGTAACCGGAATGGAATGGCTGTCCTCTCTGGGTCTGGTGTGCATTTTCATCTCCATCCTGCGCATGATGAGCCGCAAAATCGACCGCCGCCGGGCCGAAAACGCCAAGTTCCTCAGTCTGAGCGCTCCCATTCGGCGCTGGTTCAAGCTGCAGCGCACCAAGGCCAAGGACAAGGACCACCGCTACTTTAACTGCCCCCACTGCAAGCAGACCCTCCGGGTGCCCCGGGGCAAGGGCAAAATCACCATCACCTGCCGCGCCTGCGGCACCACCTTCAGCGAAACGACCTGACCGAACACTGCGTGCCGCAACCGCGGCACGCTTTTTTGTACCCAAATGCCGCCGAAGCCCCCAATTTCATTAAGATAACGCGTCATCCTGACCGAAGCGAAGTATCTTGAAACAAAAGCGGCCTCTTTTGAGGCCGTTTTTGAAGATTCTTCGGTTTCTTCAAAACCTCAGAATGACAAATTTTGCTTAACCGAATCCCCCTGTATTTTCCAAATTCATGGACATACGGGCCCCAACTGTTCACTTTTTCTTGTTAAAGTGTTAACGTTACTTGACAGCGGTCCGTTCCATCCCGTAAGATGTAAAATAGGATAATTTATTCAAGCCACGAAAGGAGACCTCTCCATG
>JAZOBA010000100.1:0-8395 GCA_045595705.1 Oscillospiraceae bacterium | reverse complement strand
GCTCGTCGTTGCCGCCGAAGCGGGAGGCGTCACGGGACTTGCCGATGGTGTCGATCTCATCGATGAAGATAATACAGGGGGCCATCTTGGCGGCCTCCTTGAACAGATCACGGACACGGGAGGCACCCACACCCACGAACATCTCCACAAAGTCGGAGCCGCTGATGGAGAAGAAGGGCACACCGGCCTCACCGGCCACAGCCTTGGCCAGCAGAGTCTTACCGGTACCGGGAGAACCCACCAGCAGAGCGCCCTTGGGCAGCTTGGCACCGATTTCGGTGTACTTGGCGGGGTTGTGGAGCATGTCGATGATTTCCTGCAGGGACTCCTTGGCCTCGTCCTGACCGGCCACGTCACGGAAGGTGACGCCGGTCTTCTTTTCCACGTAGACCTTGGCGTTGGCCTTACCCACGCCGCCGATGCCGCCCATTCCGCCGCCGCCCATCTTCTTGAAGGCGAAGCGGTAGAGCAGCACCATGACGCCGATCATCAGCACCATGGGCAGAACGTAGCTCAACAGCAGGTTCATCAGGTAGGAAGATTCCTTGACGATGTCGGGGCCGTAGGTCAGGCCCTCCTGCTCCTCCATCAGAGGAATCAGTCCGGCATCGGTCATGGGTGCGGTCCGGTAAGCCATCTTGCCCTCGCCGCGGAATTCGCCGGGGATGACGGCGGCGGCCGGGTCATCGGTGGGATTTTCCTCCGGCTCGGTGTAGGTCAGCACGCCGTCGGCGTCCATGGTCCAGCCGTCCTTCAGATAGAAGGTGTAAACCGAGGAATCCATATCCACCAGTTCCACAGCGCCCTGTTCCACAGCGTTGCGGAAGTGGGAGTATTTGACCTCGGTCATGCCCGGGTCTTTCCTGCCGTCAAACAGGAAGTTGAACACGATGGTCAGAATCAGCGCCCACAGAACAATGGAGATAAATCCGGTGTAGCGTTTTTTGTTGTTGGGTTCCTTTTTGTTGTTTTGATTATTGGGAGCCAAACGAGTATCCTCCTTTGGATGGTATTTCTTATGCAATGTCAGTTTAATATACCACGGCAATGCGTGAAAAGCAAGGAAACACCCGTAAACTTTCTGTGAAGTTCACCGGTTCCATCCCTTGCTATTATCTGCTCAAATGTGATATACTATTTGGAACTAAAAGTTTGGAAAGGTGGGCACGTTATGAGAGAAAAACGCCCTCACGCTTTTAATACCGAGGCCGAGTCCGACGGCATCATCGAAGGCCGCAACGCCGTACTGGAGGCCCTGCGCACCAACACCCCCATTGACAAGATTTTTCTGGCCAAGGGCGAGACCGACGCCGCTTTGGGCCACATCGCCTCCACCGCCCGGAACAAGGGCATTGTGGTGGTAGAAACCGACCGCCGCAAACTGGACGAGCGCAGCGTGACCCACTCCCATCAAGGCGTCATCGCCGTCACCGCCGTGCGCGAATACGTCAGCGTGGAAGAAATCCTCAACGCCGCCCGGGAAAAGGGGGAAAATCCCCTCATCGTGGTCTGTGACGAGCTGTCCGACCCCCACAATCTGGGTGCCGTCATCCGTACCGCCGAGTGTGCCGGTGCCCACGGCGTGATTATCCCCAAGCGCCGCTCGGCCGGTCTGACCGCCATCGTGGCAAAAACCTCGGCCGGCGCCGTCAGCCACGTCCCTGTGGCCCGGGTGCCCAACATCCCCGCTGTTCTGAAGGACCTGAAGAAGGAAGGCATCTGGGTCTTCGGTACCGCCGCCGACGGCGACACCTCCCTGTACAAGGCCGACCTGAAGGGCCCCGCCGCCATTGTCATTGGCAGCGAGGGCGACGGCATGGGCCGTCTGGTCACCGAGACCTGTGATTTCAAGGTCTCCATCCCCATGAAGGGCAAGCTGAACTCCCTCAACGCATCGGCCGCCGCCGCCATTCTGCTGTACGAGGCAGTGCGTCAGCGCCTGTAATCATATTCTGACCCAAGGGAAGGACTTCACACATGGCAGACTATCGGGACGATCAATTTGACAGTTCGGAACTGGATCTCGACATCGACGCAATCCTGGCCGAATTTGGCGCCCACTCCCGCCGGGAGGGGGATCTTGACCTGCCCGAATTTATGAACAAACCCCGTCCCAAGCCACCGGAGGAGCCACAGAAACCCACCTTCCCCGAAGAAAAAAAGGTCATCCGGTTCCCCGGCACACCCACGCCGGAGGACGGTTACCAAGAAGAGGAAACCGAACCCGAGGTCGAACCGGAGCCGGAAATTGAGCCGGAACCGGAGCCCGAACCGGAGCCCGAGCCGGAACCCCAAGCCCGGCCGGCGCCGCCCCCACGCAGGGAGCCGCCGCCCAAGGTCACCCGACTGACTCCCCCCGAACCGGAGGAAAGGCCCTCCCTGCTGACCCGTATTCTCAACTGGGGCGACCGATTTGCCGGGCGCATGTTTGAGCACGCGGAGCCCTCGGAAGAGCAGCAGCGTGCCGAGCAGTACCTGCCCGGCGTGGATGTGGAACAACCCCAGCACCTGCGCAAACGGTTGGCTCCCCGCCGCCGCAAGGTGCGTACATGGCCGGACACCCCGCCTCAGGAACTGGCCGCCAAGTACGGAAAGGGGCTCGGTTCCCTGCGTATCCGCCGTTTTCTGGTCTTCCTGCTGGCATTCCCCCTGCTCTATCTGTCTCTGGCCGGTTCCCTTTCCCTGCCTTTGCCCGCCCCGCTGGATGAAAACTGGCTGCAGATCTGGATCTGCGCCGGGATCCATACCGTGGCGCTGGGTCTCAGTTACGATCTGGTTTGGGCCGGTCTTTCCCGTATGGGCGCCGATACCCTAACGGTGTTTGCCTCGCTGCTCACGCTGGCCGATGCCTGCACCATGAATTTCATCGGCAGCCGCAACGAAAGTCTGCCCTACAGTCTGATTTGCGTTCTCTCTCTGGGCTTCGGCCTTTGGGGCCGCTATATGAAGCGTCTGACCCTGCGTATCTCCTGCCGCACGGCGGCAGCCGCCAAAACCCCTTATCTGGTCACCCTGGACGAGGACCGCTGGGACGGCCGCTCGGTGTTCTCCAAGTGGCCGGGCAAGGTCAAAGGATTTGGCAGTCAGATCCAGTCGGATGACGGCACCATGCGGACCTTCCGCACCGTCGCTCCCCTGCTGATGCTGGCCAGTCTGCTGTTCTCCCTGCAGGCCTCGGTGGGTCAGGGCCGCCCGGATTT
Organism: Oscillospiraceae bacterium; assembly: GCA_045595705.1. GTDB lineage: Bacteria > Bacillota > Clostridia > Oscillospirales > Oscillospiraceae > JAJPXI01. The sequence goes on along the minus strand of JAZOBA010000100.1, from coordinate 5,195 downwards.
GATGCTCTGGTGCCTTTCGGCCACCCTGTGCGCCTGCGCCTGCCTGAGCGGTTCGCTGGCCTTCACGCTGCCCTGGCGCATGATGTCCCGCCGTCTTGCGAGCATCGGCGCCGCTCTGGCCGGCTGGGAAGGCATCCGCCGTCAGGCCAAAAACACCGGTATCCTGCTGTCCGACACCGATTTGTTCCCCCCCGGCTCGGTGGACATGAACGGCGTCAAGATTTTCCCCAACTACTCGCTGGACAAGGTGATTTCGGTCTCTGCCACCCTGATTCGCGAAACCGGAAGCGGTCTGGACCGCGCCTTTTACGAACTGCTGCACAGTCAAGGCACCGTCTACCGCAAGGCAGAGCATGTCCACCGCTATGAAGGCGGCATTTCGGCCACGGTGCGCGGCGAGCATGTTCTGGTGGGCAACTCCTCCTTCATGCACATGATGGAGATCCCCATGCCCGACGGTCTGAATGTAAAAAATGCCGTATTCTGCGCCATTGACGGCGAACTGGCCGGCATCTTCGCCCAGACCTATGCCCTGCATGCCTCGGTACGCCCCTCGCTGGAAGCACTGATCGAGAACCGGATCTCTCCCATTCTGGCCACCCGGGATTTCAACCTGGTCCCCTCCATGCTCCACCAGCGCTTCAAACTGCCTGCCGAGCGCATGGAGTTCCCCGACCACACCCGCCGCCGGGACCTGTCCGACCTCGAGCAGGAGCACGACCTGCCTTTGGTCAGTGTTCTCTGCCGTGAGGGCATCGGCCCCCTGTCCGAGGCCGTGGTAGGTGCCAAACGCCTTCACCTCGCCACCCGTCTGAACACCGCGCTGGCCGTCATTGGCTCGGTCATCGGCCTTCTGCTGACCTTTTACCTGACCGCCCAGATGGCCTTCACCTCCCTGTCGGTGCTCAGTCTGCTGGTCTTTCTGCTGATGTGGCTGGTCCCCACTCTGCTGATCTCCAGCTGGGCCAACCGCTACTGATTTATCCTCAAATCCTGTCCCCACGGGTAAGGAGGCCTTTGCTTATGGAAAAACGGCACCACGATTTTCTGGATTACATCCGTGTGATCGGAACCTGTTTTGTTGTGTTCATGCACGCGGCCGCCAACGGTCTTCGATACAATGTGGCCACACCGGGTGAACACTGGCATCTGCTCAACGCCGCTACCTCCCTTGCATTTTGTGCCGTGCCCCTGTTTTTCATGATCTCCGGCTACCTGCTGTTCACCAGCGCCAACACCCAAAGTGTGCCCCACCTGTTCAAAAAGCGAATCCCCCGTCTTCTGCTTCCCCTGATCGCTTACAGCTTTGTCAGTTCCCTCTGGCTGAATCTCAGCGCCGCGGAAGGCTTGAACCTGATGGGCGCGCTGAAAACCTTTGTCTCCGGTTTGAATAACCCGGTCATGGTCCATTTCTGGTTCATGTACACTCTGATCGCAATGTATCTGGCCTCCCCCATTCTGTACGGCGCGGTCAACGGACTGAACAAAACCGGCCGGACCTACCTGTTCTGGCTGATTGCAGTGGTTTTGGGACTGTGTACGTTGATCCACATTCTGCCCCAGTCGGTTCGCCCCTACATTCCCTTCCGCTTTTTCTCGGAACTGCTGGCCTTCAGCAATCACATCTGCGCCCTGTTTTTGGGCTGGCTGTTTGGCCGCATGGAGCGAAAAATCTCCAACAAGGTTCTCATTGCCGTCGCCGTGGCAGACTGGGCGCTGATCACCGTCATGACCTACCGTCTGTCGGTTCAGAACGCCGCCTACACCGCCACCTGGCAGGCCCAAAGCCGTGGCTTTGAGGTGATTCTGGCCGTGTGTCTGTTCCTGCTGTTCAAGCAGAATCTGAACCGCCCTCTGGGCAGGCTGAACCGCTGGATCACCCCCATCGCATCCCTGACCTTCCCCATCTATCTGGTCCACAATGTTCTGATCAGCATTCTGCTGCGTTTTGGGTTCCCTTCGCTGGGCGCGCCCCATGTGCTGGCTCTGACGGTCTCGGTGCTGATCCTTGCTTATCTGCTGACCAAAACGGCCGCAACCGTCAAACCCCTTTGTTACCTCTTCACCGGTCTGTCCTACGAGGATGCGTGCCGCACCTGCAACTGGGTTTACACCTTCAGAACCCTCAAGGAATAAATACAAAAAGTTGCACGACTTGGCCAAGTCGTGGAACTTTTTTATCCTTTTTATACCTGCAGCGCCCAGTTGGCCATGAGCAGCAGCCCAAACCCGGGCACACCCAGCAGAGCCATGACCAGTGCGTTGAACAGATTGACCCCCAGCGTCACTCCAAACAGTCCTCCGATCTGACTGAAGGCAAACAGTCCGGCCAGACCGGCTGCCATGCGCCCCAGCAGCCGCAGCATCCACCGCAGAGGTTTTCTCAGCACGATCAGCACCACCGGCACCGCCAGCAGTCCCCACATCCAACCCTGCATATCAGGCCTCCATGGCCGGAAGGGTCTCCGGCTCCGGCTCCTCCAACTGCCGCACCCGCTTGAGCAGATAGGAATACCGGCTCTGCAACGCATTGATCTCAAACACGTAGGATTCGATCAGATCGGGGTCGCTCTCCCGGTTAAAGCATGCATAGGCCTGATGGATCAGGACCTTGGTCCGGTCCAGTCCCTCCAGCAGAGCCTGCCGCTCCTCCTGCTCCGGCGTGGAAAGCCGCTTGCGCGGCGGATGTTTTCTGACCGCTTGGGCCATGGAAATCACACCTTTCCCTGCAAATTCGCTTAGTCCATCTTATGGGTAGTTTGGACAAATATTCCTGTTTTCATACCTGCCGCGCAAGCGACAGGCTTTGCCTTGACACTTACCGTTAAAATAAGGTAAAATAAGCTGATTTAGTATGTATACAGGCAAGAGGACCACAACCCCTTGTCCTGAGGAATGTGAGGAAGCATCATGGCCAAGAAAACTTACGGCAATGAATCCATTTCCGCCCTGAAGGGCGCCGACCGCGTCCGCAAGCGCCCGGGCGTCATTTTCGGCTCGGACGCGCTGGAGGGCTGTCAGCACGCCGTATTTGAGATCCTGTCCAACGCCATTGACGAGGCCCGTGAGGGTCACGGCAATCTGATCACGGTCACCCGCTATCTGGACAAGTCCATCGAGGTGGAGGATCAGGGCCGCGGCTGTCCCGTGGACTGGAACGAGAAGGAAGGCAAGTACAACTGGGAACTGGTCTTCTGTGAGCTGTATGCCGGCGGCAAGTACGACAACGCCAGCGGCGACAACTACGAGTACTCGCTGGGCTTGAACGGTCTGGGTTCCTGCGCCACCCAGTACGCCTCGGAGTATTTTGACGCCACCATCCGCCGCGACGGATTCAAGTACACCCTGCACTTTGAAAAGGGTGAAAACATCGGCGGTCTGAACAAAGAGCCCACCGACCGGGGCAAAAAGACCGGCTCCACCTTCCGCTGGAAGCCCGATCTGGAGGTCTTTACCGACATCAACATCCCGCTGGACTACTACCAGGACGTCATGAAGCGTCAGGCGGTGGTCAATGCCGGCGTCACCTTTAAACTGCGCAACGAAACCACCCCCGGCAAGTTTGAAACCTTCGAGTACAAGTACGAAAACGGCATTGTGGACTATGTGTCCGAGCTGGCAGGCGAAGGCAGTCTGACCCAGCCGGTCTTCTGGCAGACCGAGCGCCGGGGCAAGGACCGGGAGGACAAGCCGGAATACAAGGTCAAACTCAGCGTGTCCTTCTGCTTCTCCAACACCGTGCAGGTCATCGAGCACTACCACAACTCTTCCTGGCTGGAACACGGCGGCTCCCCCGAAAAGGCCATGCGCTCCGCCTTTGTGTCGGCCATTGATGCTTACATCAAGCAGATCGGCAAATACCAGAAGAACGAGAGCAAGCTGACCTGGAACGATGTGCAGGACTGCCTGGTGCTGGTGAGCAACAACTTCTCCACCCAGACTTCCTATGAAAACCAGACCAAGAAGGCCATCAACAACAAGTTCGTGCAGGACGCCATGACCGAGTTCCTGCGCTCCCAGCTGGAGGTCTACTTCATCGAAAATCCCTTCGATGCCCAGAAGATCGCCGAGCAGGTGCTCATCAACAAGCGCTCCCGCGAGACGGCAGAAAAGGCCCGTCTGAACATCAAAAAGAAACTGTCCGGCTCCATGGATATCTCCAACCGCGTACAGAAATTCGTGGACTGCCGCACCAAGGACGTAGAGCGCCGCGAACTGTATATCGTGGAGGGCGACTCGGCATTGGGCAGCGTCAAGCAGAGCCGTGACGCGGAGTATCAGGGCATCATGCCGGTGCGCGGCAAGATCCTCAACTGCCTGAAGGCCGATTACGCCCGCATTTTCAAGAGCGAGATCATCACCGACCTCATCAAGGTGCTGGGCTGCGGCGTAGAGGTGCAGAACAAGCACGTCAAGGATATGGCGGCCTTCGACATCAACAACCTCCGCTGGAACAAAGTGGTTATCTGTACCGATGCTGATGTGGACGGCTTCCAGATCCGCACCTTGATCCTCACTATGCTCTACCGGCTTTGTCCTACACTGATCCGAAACGGCTATGTGTATATTGCAGAATCACCTTTGTTTGAGATCACCTGCAAGGATAAGACATGGTTTGCTTATAACGAGCAGGAGAAGGTAAGAATTCTCAAAGAACTGGAAGGCAAGAAGGTCACCATCCAGCGCTCCAAGGGCCTTGGTGAGAACGATCCTGAGATGATGTGGATGACCACAATGAATCCCGAAACCCGCCGACTGATCAAGGTCATGCCGGAGGATGCGGAGCGCACGGCCTATTACTTCGATGTTCTTCTGGGCGACAGCCTTGCCGAGCGGAAGAATTTCATTGCTGAAAACGGTTCCAGATACTTGGATCTGGCCGATATTTCCTGATAAAGAGGTTCCTAAATGGCACGAAAGAAGAAAGAACCGGAACAGAATAAAAAGAAGACCAATCCCGACGGCGTCGTTGGCCTGGTAGGCTCCACCACAGAGCAGGGCATTTCCGAAACGCTGGAGATCAACTACATGCCCTATGCCATGTCTGTCATCGTTTCCCGGGCCATCCCTGAGATCGACGGATTTAAGCCTTCCCACCGGAAACTGCTGTACACCATGTATAAGATGGGACTGCTTACCGGCGGGCGGACAAAGTCTGCCAATATTGTGGGTCAGACAATGCAGCTCAATCCCCA
>JAZOBA010000099.1:0-5730 GCA_045595705.1 Oscillospiraceae bacterium | reverse complement strand
GTTCTGGGGTGCAGTTCCACGTCGCGGATGTTGTTGATGCCGGTCAGATACATGACCATGCGCTCGAAGCCCATGCCGTAGCCGGCGTGGCGGCAGGAGCCGTAACGGCGCAGATCGCAGTACCACCAGTAGTCCTCGGGATTCATGCCCAGCTCCTTGATGCGTGCCTCCAGCAGCTCGATGCGCTCTTCACGCTGGGAGCCGCCGATCAGTTCGCCCACACCGGGGACCAGACAGTCGGCCGCGGCCACAGTCTTGCCGTCGTCGTTCTGACGCATGTAGAAGGACTTGATCTCCTTGGGGTAGTCGGTGACAAAGACGGGGCGCTTAAAGACCTGCTCGGTCAGATAGCGCTCGTGCTCGGTCTGCAGGTCGGTGCCCCATTCCACCTTGTAGTCAAACTTGTCGTTGACCTTGGACAGGATCTCCACCGCCTCGGTGTAGGTCACGCGGCCGAAGTCAGAGTTGGCCACGTGCTCCAGACGCTCCTTCAGGCCCTTGTCCACGAAGGAATTGAAGAAATTGATCTCATCGGGGCACTTTTCCAGCACGTACTTGATGACGTACTTGATCATGGCCTCGGCGTTGTCCATGTAGTCGCCCAGATCGGCAAAGGCCATTTCGGGCTCGATCATCCAGAACTCGGCGGCGTGGCGCTGGGTGTTGGAGTTTTCGGCGCGGAAGGTGGGGCCGAAGGTGTACACGTTGCCAAAGGCCATGGCAAAGTTTTCGGCGTTGAGCTGGCCGGAAACCGTCAGGTTGGCACGCTTGCCGAAGAAGTCCTGGCTCCAGTCCACAGAGCCGTCCTCCAGACGGGGGGGATTGTTCATATCCAGCGTGGTCACCTGGAACATCTCACCGGCGCCCTCGCAGTCGGAGGCGGTGATGATGGGGGTGTGAACATAGACAAAGCCCTGATCCTGGAAGAAACAGTGGACGGCGTGGGCGGTAGCCGAGCGCACACGGAAGGCGGCCGAGAACAGGTTGGTTCGGGGACGCAGGTGCTGAATGGTGCGCAGGTACTCCACGGTGTGGCGCTTCTTCTGCAGGGGGTAATCGGGGGAGGACACACCCTCCACCTCGACCGATACGGCCTTGACTTCCAGCGGCTGCTTGGCCTCGGGAGTCAGAACGACCTCGCCCTTGACGATCAGGGCGGCGCCCACGTTCTGGCCGGTGATCTCTTTATAGTTTTCCAGGACCGTGGCGTCCAGAACGATCTGCAGGTTCTTAAAGCAGGAGCCGTCATTGAGTTCCACGAAACCAAAGGTCTTCATGTCACGGATGGTGCGGGCCCAGCCCATGACGGTGACAGTCTGGCCGCCGAAGGATTCCTGATCGGCAAAAATGCGTGCGATCTGTGTGCGTTCCATAGGGATACTTCCTCTCACAACAATTTGAGTTCATTCATTTATATATTTCATCATGATTTTATCATGATGAAATATGGCCACATGCCGTGTGTCACGGCATGGCCTAAAGTAAAAAGCGCTTGCGCACAAAGTGCGCAAATGCGCATATAATAATCGCCTTGCGATTATTATAGCGAAAAATAATAATTTTACAAGGGGGAAAGTGCAAAAGAAGACGCCGGCTGTGCGGAACTGGACAGCGGGCGGGGGGTTTTGCTGGATTAAGCGTCGCGCTGGGCGATGAAGTCGGCAGCAACCTGGGGGAACAGAGCCAGAGACAGAACGTCTTCCTCGCTCTTGGCCACGTCCTTGTACTCCTCGGCGTACTTGGGCAGCTCGGGCTCCAGCAGGTCGGCGGGACGGCAGGTGATGACGTCTTCAGGCTGGATGCCGGCCAGAGAACGGACTTCCTCGTTGACGGGAGCGGGCAGCTGGCCGTACTCGCCGCGCAGCAGACCCTCGGACTCCTTGGTGAAGATCAGATAACGCTCGCCGTACAGCACGTTCATAACGGCCTGTGTGCCGACGATCTGGCTGGTGGGGGTGACCAGAGGAGGATAACCGAAGTCCTCGCGCACGCGGGGCACTTCAGCCAGCACCTCGTACAGGCTGTCTTCCATGCCGGCCTGCTTGAGCTGGGACAGCAGGTTGGACAGCATGCCGCCGGGAACCTGATACAGCAGGGTGTTGGTGTCCACGTTGAGCACCTTGGGGTCCAGAGAGCCCTGCTCCTTCAGACCCTGAGCCACGCCGCGGAAGTGGGCGGCAGCCTCGGTCATCTTGTTCAGGTCCAGACCGGTGTCGCGCACGGTGCCCTTCAAAGTGGCAACCAGAGACTCGGTAGCGGGCTGAGAAGTGCCGTTGGCCATGGGGGACAGAGCGGTGTCCACGATGTCCACGCCGGCCAGAGCGGCCATCAGATAGACCATGTCGCCGGTGCCGGTGGTGTTGTGGGTGTGCAGGTGGATGGGCACGGACACGGTTTCCTTCAGCTTCTTGACCAGCTTGTAAGCGTCCATGGGCAGCAGCAGGTTGGCCATGTCCTTGATGCAGATAACGTCAGCGCCCATCTGCTCCAGCTCCTTGGCCACCTTGACGAAGTACTCCTCGGTGTGGACGGGAGAAGAGGTGTAGGACAGGGTGCCTTCCACCATGCCGCCGTACTTCTTGGTGGACTTGATGGCCTGCTCCAGGTTGCGAACGTCGTTCAGAGCGTCGAAAATACGGATGATGTCAATGCCGTTTTCGATGGACTTGCGGCAGAAAGCGTCCACCACGTCGTCGGCATAGTGCTTGTAGCCCAGAATGTTCTGGCCACGGAAGAGCATCTGCAGCTTGGTGTTGGGCAGAGCGGCCTTCAGCTTGCGCAGACGCTCCCAGGGATCTTCGTTCAGGAAACGCATGCAGCTGTCAAAGGTGGCGCCGCCCCAGCACTCCAGAGAGTAGTAGCCGATGGAGTCCAGAATCTCGCAGGCAGGGAGCATATCCTCCACGCGCATACGGGTGGCGGCCTGAGACTGGTGAGCGTCACGCAGGATGGTGTCGGTGATCAGCAGGGGTTTGTTGGTCAGAAATTCCATAATTGCCTCCTCCTTGCCCCCGGGCCCAGACCCGCAGGCAACTGTTTGGAAAATATTAAAATAGTGGTGCGTATTAAAAAGAGTATACCATTCCCCGAGGGGAGATGCAAGCATTGCGCCGTCTTTTTGAAAATCTTTTGCAGTATTTCTGACAAATGAAAGCGGGGCGGAGTGATTTTCTGTTCAGAAAACATAAAAAGACGCCGCATCGGCCGGGGGACGGTCAGGACAGGATTTGGTATTCGATGCCGAAGTGCTCCTTCAGGGCGGCGGTCAGCCGTTCGCCTTCCAAATGTTCGGCCACAACCCTCTTGGGGCCGTCGGTCTGAACGGTCAGGGTGTCGCCCTGCAGCAGAACACGCTGAGCGCCCTTCATGATGGAGACGTACAGGCTGCTGCGGAAGGGCTCAAAGGGGTTCATGGCCGAGGCAAAGTTGGCGTGGAGGTAGTCCACCGGCTCCATGGCGAGATCGGGGAAGGTGATGATCTTCATGGGGCGCTCGCCGCCGCGCCAGATCTCGTACCAGTCGCCGTTTTTCTCCATGTGGAAACCAAAGGCCGAGGGGGTACCGTCAAAGGGGATGGCGTTCTGGAAGGCCAGATCACCAAAGCCAACATCGCAGTAATACTTTTTACCCTCCAGCACGCAGATGACGGCCCGGTGTCCCACGGGTGCGGTGAAGTCCAGTCCGGCGGTCACGCGGGCCAGAACGGGATAGACCGAATAGCCAAGGCAGTCCAGAAAGGCCAGCAGCAGGCCGTTGAGCTCGTGGCACCAGCCGCCCCGGCGCTGCAGGACCACCTTGTTGTACAAATCGCGCACGGCCAAACTGGGGCAGAGTCCGGCGGCCCATGCGTCCAGATTTTCAAAGGGGACGGTTTGCACATGGGCATACAGGATGCGGTTGAGGGTGTCCAGATCACCCTTGGGCTCCAGACCGGCCAGACCGATGCGCTCCAGATAAAGGGCGCGGTCAGCGTCGGTCAGCTTTTCATACAGGGCTTCAAACATATGCCGTTTCCTCCTAAAAAGGATAATTGACTGCCGTTAGTATACAGGGTTTGCCGGGGTTTGGCAAGATGGATTGGCAAGGGGCATATTTCGTGGTAGAATAAAGAAAAACCGGCCGGGCGGCATCGGAGGACCTATGTTATTATCTGCGGAACATCTTTCCATCAATTACGGCACGCGGCAGCTGCTGCAGGACGTGAATTTTTATTTGAATGAGGGGGACAAGACGGGCATCATCGGCATCAACGGCACCGGAAAGTCCACCTTTCTGAAGGTGCTGGCCGGGGTGGCCGAGCCGGATGCCGGCCGGGTCTCCCGCAATCCCAATGTGCAGGTCAGCTACCTGTCTCAGAATCCGGTCATGGAGGACAGTGCCACCGTGCTGGAGCAGGTCTTTCTGCACTTCCCGGCGGAATTCCGTGATCTGAACGAGTACGAGGCCAAGTCCATGCTGACCCGTCTGGGTCTGACCGATTTTGACCGGAAGGTGGGTACCCTGTCCGGCGGTCAGCGCAAGCGTGTGGCGCTGGTGGCGGCACTGGTGCATCCGGCCGACATTCTGGTGCTGGACGAGCCCACCAACCATCTGGACAGCGAAATGGTGGCATGGCTGGAGGACTGGCTGCGCCGCTTCAAAGGCGGTCTGGTCATGGTGACCCACGACCGCTATTTTCTGGAGCGTGTGGTCAACCACATCACCGAACTGTCCCGGGGCGTGCTGTATCACTACGAGGCCAATTACTCCAAGTATCTGGAACTCAAGGCCCAGCGTGCCGAAATGGCTCAGGCCAGCGAGCGCAAGCGCCAGTCCATCCTCCGGGTGGAGCGGGAGTGGATCATGCGGGGTTGTCAGGCCCGCAGAACCAAGTCCAAGGACCGCATCGAGCGGTATGAAACCCTGCTCAATCAGGAGGCTCCCGACACCGACGACACGGTTCAGATGGCGGCGGCGGCCAGCCGTCTGGGCAAGAAGATCATTGAACTGAACGCCATCGGCAAGTCCTTTGGGGAGCATACCGTCATCGAGGACTTTTCCTACAATCTGCTGCGGGATGACCGCATCGGCATCGTGGGTAAAAACGGCGCGGGCAAGTCCACCCTGCTGCACATGATCGCCGGGGAACTGCAGCCGGACCGGGGCCATGTGGACATGGGTACCACGGTGAAAATCGGCCATTTCTCCCAGGAGGGCCGGGAACTGGATCTGAATCAGCGGGTCTACGATTTTATCCATAACATCGCCGACGAGGTCAAAACCGACGAGGGGACCTTCACGGCCAATCAGATGATGGAGCGCTTTCTGTTCCCCTCCGAGCTGCAGGGCATGCCCATCGGCCGCCTGTCGGGCGGTGAGCGGCGCAGACTGTACCTGCTGTCAGTGCTGATGGAGGCTCCCAACGTGCTGCTGCTGGACGAGCCAACCAACGATCTGGATATTATGACCCTGTCCATTCTGGAGGATTATCTGCAAAGCTTCCCCGGCCCCATTCTGACGGTGTCCCATGACCGATTCTTTCTGGACAAACTGGCCGACACCGTTCTGGAGGTGCGGGGAGACGGACAGGTGGTCCGCTACACCGGAAACTGGAGCGACTGGGCGGCCAAGCGCAGGGAGGAGGAGACTCCGGGCAAGGCGGAAAAGCCCAAGGCTGCCGCCGCCGAGCGCCCCCGGGAAAAGAAACTGCGCTTCTCTTATAAGGAGGAGCGGGAATTTGCCGTCATCGAT
>JAZOBA010000098.1:0-7756 GCA_045595705.1 Oscillospiraceae bacterium | reverse complement strand
AGAGATGTGACGCAGCATGATGGTCAGCTCGTAGGGAGTACGGGCCCAATCAGTCATCATCAGGTCAGCAGTGACAGGGAACAGACGGACCATCCAGGTACCGGCGTCGTAGTCCAGACCCTTGGGCTGCTTGTCGGGGCGCTGGGGGAAGTCCTTCTTGGCCTGCTCGGTCATACGAGCGGGGTCGTTCAGGTGAGCGCACTCGATGTGGCCGCGGAAGTCAGCGATCTCTTCGACGGGCATCTGCCAGGGAGTGTTGATGATGATGTCGGCGCCCTCGATTGCCTTCTTGACAACGGGGGGATAACGCCAGCCATGCTTCAGCTGGGGATCGTCCACCCACAGGATGGAGCAGCGGTGACCACGGGTGGTGAAAGCGGTGGAGACCCAATCGACAGCCTCTTCATCGATCAGGTTATCGCCGCCATACAGGCCGTCCTTGTGGACCAGGATCAGGACTTCCTTCTTGTCGCCCTTAACGGCGCGGCCGACGCAGTTGTCAACCATGTCAGACAGGAACTCCCATGCTTGCTCGGGAATACCAACATGAGCCATAATATTTTTCCTCCTTAAAAAAATTATTAACAAAACAAAAATACAGCGGAAGCAATCAGCCGGACTTATGCCGAAGACGCTACACGCTGCGTCTATATTATAAAATTTTTTCCGTGTTTTGTCAACTGCTTTTTGCCCTCTTTCACTTAGAATCACAAGGTTTCTAACCTCTTCCGGCACAAAAACCGGGCTGCCCACAAAGTACGGACAAACCGGTTCCAATACACAATTATTTTATGGCTTCTTCTTTACTTTTGGTCGTCTCGGCAGAGATTTCCTTGTTCTTCCCTTTCCGGCGGGCCGCCACGGCACTCAGGAACAGAATAAGCAGCAACAGAATGCCCTGCACCGACTGGGAGTAGTGGGCATCGGCCTTACCCATCAAAGCCAGACCGTTAACGATGATTTGGATGGAGAAAGAGCCCAGCAAAATCTTATAGAATTTAGCGGAGGAGCCGCCGGTAACCAGCACACCGCCCAGATAAATGGCCATGATCACACGGATTTCCAGGAAAGATCCCATCTGATTGCTGGTGGAACCGATGGTTGCCAGATTGAAAACGGCGGCCACGGCAGCCATCAGACCGGACAGAGCAAACGCCACGATCTTCATCTTATCCACGGGTATGCCCACAAACTTTGCCGTGGTCTCGTTCTCGCCGATGGCGCGGCTGTAGCGACCGGCTTTGGTGAACTCAAAAACATAAGCCATAATGGCTATGATGATTATAAACAGGACCACCTTGACGGGGAACTTGCTCAGAAAGGCCATGCTTTCCGGCATACGCTGCACATCAATAAAGATCTGCAGGTAATTTACCAGACCGCGCACACCGATGAGCATAGCCAAGGTCAGCATGAAGGAGGACACCTTGAACTTGCTGACAATGATACCGTTGAACACGCCCAGAGCCAAACCTACGATCAAAGTCACGGGAATGACCAGCCATCCAACGCCGGTAGCATGAGCCGCCCACATACCGATAACACCAGACAGGGCCAGATTGACGCCCACCGACAAGTCGGTACTGCCCTGAGACACCACAAACAACGTGCCGCAGGCCACCAGAATGGTCTGCATGGTCTGATCCAACAGGGAGCGCAGGTTGCGCACGGTCAGCATGGTGATGGTACCGGTACGTTCGTTGTAACTGGCGATGGTAAAGAACACAAAGATGACGATAAAAGCTACAAAGGGAACCACATCCTGGAATTTCAGCTTCCCCAGTTTGGATTTCAGTTTTCTCATATCATCACCTCGATAATGGCCTGCTCGGTAAACTCACCGTCACGGCTGATTACGCGGGTCACCTTGCCATCCTTCATAACCATCAGACGGTCGGACATGCCGATGACCTCGGTCAACTCGTCAGAGATCAGAATGGTGGCAATCTTGTTCTTCTTGGCTTCCTTCATCAGCGCGTAGATGTACGCCTTGACACCTACATCCACGCCGCGGGTGGGACAGTCCAGAACCAGAACCTTCAGATCCTTGGCCAGCCAGCGGCCCAGGTTAATTTTCTGCTTGTTGCCGCCGGACAGAGCGGACACACTCTGATTGATGCCGGTACATTTGACCGACAGCTTTTCCACCATTTCTTCGGCCAGTTTCTTCATGCTTCGGGGAGAAATATAGCCCACAGGGCCGGTCAGCTCGCCCATGGAGGGCAGTGTAAAGTTTTCACGGATGGAGTCATTGATCATCATGGCCTCGGAATCGCGGTCCTTCGGCACATAACCCATATTGCTTCTCAGCGCCTGCATGGGGGTGGTGATATCCACGTCCTTTTCCACCAGATGGACACTGCCTGCCTTAATCTTGGACAAACCGTACACCGCTTTGCCCACCGAGTGGATGCCCGAGTCACTCAAACCACAGAAACCCAGAATCTCACCGGCGTGCAGATCGAAGGACACGCCCTCCAATTCCCCGGCTACGGTAAGATTCTTGACGCTGAGCACCACTTCCTCATCGTAGTCGGCACACTTATCATCGCGATAATAATCGCCATCCATCTTGCGGCCCACCATCATGTGCTTGATCTCGTCAGGGGTGGTCTCGGCCGAGACCACATTGCCCACCACTTCGCCGTCACGCAGGACAGTGATGGTATCGGTAATGGCGATCATCTCTTCCACATCGTGGGTGATCAGAACCACCGAACGCCCCATTGCCTTCAGTTTCTTCAGCAGATCGTAGAGCTTCTGGCGGTTATTCAGAGACAGAGACTGTGTTATCTCGTCCAGCAGAAGAATGTTAGGATCTACCGACAGGGCACGGGCTAACTCCACCATCTTACGGGACTCGATGAGCATGGTTCCAGGGCTGGCATTCAGAGGCGGCATGGGGAGATCCCACTTCTCAAAGACTGCGGCGGCGGCCTTGTTCATGGCCTTCAGGTTGACTACACCGCACTTGGTAAACTGACCGGTACGGCCCAGGAACACGTTGGCGCCCACAGGCAAAGTGCCCACCACACCCAGCTCCTGCAAAACCATGGAGATGCGGTGATCGTACGCATCGGCGGGACTCTTGGGAGCATATTCCTCTCCCCCGATGGTCATGGTACCGCTGTCGGGGGGATAAATGCCGGCAATCTGGGAGATCAGAGTGGACTTGCCCGAACCGTTCTCACCGATCAGGCCACGGATCTCACCCTTTTTCAGGGTAAAGTCGATGTTGACGTTGGCGTGAGTAGGGCCAAAGCTCTTGTTCAGACCGCGAATTTCAAAAATATACTCACTCATTTCACGACCTCCTTTGTGCCACGCTGACCAACAATGCCGAACACGATGACAAAGGCGCCCAGGAATACATCCTGCAGCGTGCCGGAAGGAATACCGAAGAAGGTCATAATGTTGAATACGCCATAGATGATGATGGAGCAGAAGGGTACCGCCAGAATAATGTTGATACGGCGGCTCAGAATCTCGGCCAGCAGAGAGATGGCCAAGGGCTTAAAGATCATCTGGATACTGGTCAGGCCGGACATGGCAAAGGTCTTGCCGTTGTAGCTTTCCTGAATGATACAGGCCACACCCATCAGCAAGCCAGCGATCAGACCCACCGACAGGACCGTCTTGGGCACGCTGATACCCAGCGCCTTGGACACGTTGGCATTACCGCCCACGGCGCGGACATTCAGACCGATGGTGGTCCGGTTGTACACAAAGTACACCACAACAAATCCGATGATCAGAATAATCACGTTCATAGGGAACTGACCCAGTGCGCGGAAACCGCGGTCGAGTTCGGTATCCACCAGCGGCTTGGTCAGTTTTCCGGTGCGCAGAATTACGGTCAGTGCCTCATAAATCAGAGCCAGACTAATGCTGGCAATCCAGGAGGGAATCCGGGTCGCAGTAAAGATACCGAAATTGACGCACACCAGCAAGGTACCCACCACGATGCCGCCAATGACCACACCGGGATAACCCATGGCGTTACCCACGGCACAGGCACCAAAGGAGCCCAGCACCAGCACACCGCCCATGGACAGATCGGTATAACCGCAGGCCGACAGGAAACACAAGGCCCAGGCAATAAAGGTAGGATACACCGAGTTGGACACGATAATCTCAATGTTCTTTGGAGCTAGGAACTGGCCGTCGGTAAATAGATTGACAATGACGCCTACCACAACCATGGCGGCAATCAGAATCAGCAGAGACAGGGCGGAGCTTTGCTTTCGTTCCACCTTGTTGGCAATCTTTGTTTGCAAGGTAAGTCACGCTCCTCTTCGGAACTATAAAACTTAGGAAGAGCCCCGCTTGCCGCGGCAAGCGGGGCTCGAATCAGATACTATTTGGTTCGCTGCGATTGCTTACTTGATATCAGCCAGCAGAGCTTCCAGATTCAGGTGGTTCTCCACAAAGGCCTTGATGAAGGCATAGTTTGCATCCTTGTTGTTGCGAACCAACAGAGTCTCCAGAACAGCGTCGGTGAAGGGATGGCCATCCAGGAACAGAGCCTGATAGTCGTCCACGTTGGACTTGTCAACCTTGAAACCAACACTCTTCAGCTCGGGAGGATTGCCGTTCTCGTCCATGATGGGGTGGCCGTCCAGATAGTTGATCATCAGAGCGGCAGCAACGGCGCAGACCAGATCGTTACCGGTGGTGGCTGCAGCAATGGTGCCGTCCTTGATGTAGGGGATGGCATCGGTGTTGGCGTTGGTGACATAGATGGGCATATCAGTGATACCCAGAGTAGCCATAGCGTTGACGGCGCCGGGCACATAGTCACCGACCATGGCGAACAGGCAGTCAGCATCCTTGTGGGCGCTCAGCATGGCATTGGCCTTCTCCTGGCCCTCACCGGGGTTGGCGCAGCGGGCTTCGGCCAGAATGGTGCCGCCGCCCTCTTCCACGAAGGCCTTAGTGAAACCGGCGATACGCTGCTCAAAGTGGACGTCGCCCACGTTACCGCCCAGCAGAACAGCAGTCTTCATACCGTCTTCGGCAGCAGCCTTACCCATGATGTAGCCTTCGGCCACCATGTCGGCGTTGACGGAGCCCAGATAGTAGTCATTCTCAGCATTGATCTTGGCGCGATCGGCATCGTTGCCGTTAAAGACAGCCAGAACGAAGGGGATCTTGGCCTCGGCGCACTCGGCAGCAGCCTGAGGCAGCACGGGGTCAGCGGTGGTCTGCATGATGATGCCATCCACCTGAGCGGAGATGAAGTTCTGGATGTTGGCCAGTTCCTTGTCGGGCTGGTGATCATCGGAAGCACGGTCATAAGTAGCGCCGTAAACATCCAGAGCATTGGTGGTCACGTCGGCCATGAAATCGAAGGTTGCAGTGCCGGCACCCCAAGTGTTGAAACCAATGTGATAGGCGGTATCCTTGGGCTCATTCTTGGCGCCGCAGGCGACCAGAGCGAAGGACAGGGCAAGAGCCAGTACGATGGCAAGAGTGCGCTTCATGGTTTTCTTCATATCATTTTCTCCTTTCTTGACCCCACTGAACGCGGTCGCAACCCGACCGCAGCACAATGGTTCGTTCCGCTTCCCCGGTATCCTCTCAGAGTCATGCGGAACTGCCGGTTTTTCTTTACCGACTATGATATTACGATTATAAACCTTTTGAAATGCCCTTGCAAGAGGTTTTTGACCTTCTCGTCAAAAATACCCCTATTTTTTCACTTTAGTTTCGGCGCTATGCACAATTCACCTCGCTAAAAAACCACAACATATACAAAAATGGAATTCTACCCAAGTTTCTCCTTTCCTGTAAGAATTCGGAACCGATCTATCCTCGCACAAACACCACCAACCAACCGGCAGAAAAACACAAAAACGCACCCTCCCGACAAGTCGGGAGGGTGCGAAAAAGGGTGTAATTTCGATTACACGGCCAGCCACTTGGCCTTGGTCTCTTCGTCGTGACGCAGAGCCTCGGGATCGCCCTGATAGACGACCTGGCCACGGGAGACGATGTAGACGCTGTCAGCCACGGACAGAGCCATATTGAAGTTCTGCTCCACCAGGAAAACGGTCAGCTGACCCTTCAGGCGGGTGATAACTTCGCCGATTTGCTTGATGATCAGGGGGGCCAGACCCTCAGAGGGCTCGTCCATGATCAGCAGGTCGGGGTTGGTCATCAGAGCGCGGCCAACAGCCAGCATCTGCTGCTCACCGCCGGACAGCAGGTTGCCGGGCATGTGCTGACGCTTCTCCAGAATGGGGAAGAAATCGTACACACGCTCCAGAGTCCAGGCGTTGGGCTTATCCTGGCCGCGGGCTCCCACAGTCAGGTTTTCCTTAACGGACAGAGATGCAAAGATGCCACGGCCCTGGGGCACATAAGCAATGCCCATCTTGGAGATCTTGTGGGTATCCATCTGGCTGATTTCCTCACCGCGGAAGGTGATGGAGCCGTCACGGGGCTGAGTCAGACCCATGATGGAACGGCAGATGGTGGTCTTACCCATGCCGTTACGGCCCAGCATACAAATGATCTTGCCCTCGGGCACTTCCATGGAAAGGTCAAACAGGATCTGGCTGTCGCCATAGTAAGTATTGATGCCTTCAATTTTTAACATGATCTGTTCCTCCCTTTCCTCAGTCTTCGGTGCCCAGATAGATTTCCTTGACCTGGGGGTCATTACGGATCTCATCGGGCTTGCCGATCTTCAGGATCTGACCGAAGTACAGCACCATGATGCGGTCGGCCAGAGTGAACACCAGCTCCAGGTCGTGAGCGCAGAACAGCAAGGTGGTACCCTCGCTGATCTTACGCAGCTTTTCAGCAAAGCGGCCGGCCTCGACGGTGGGCAGACCGGCGGAAGGCTCATCCAGCAGCACCATCTTGGGGTTGCAGGTGAAGGCCAGCATCATTTCCAGCAGACGCTGATCACCGTAGGACAGCAGGGTGGGCACCAGGTGGCGCTTCTCCCACAGGTCAACGGCCTTCAGCAGCTCTTCAGCCTTCTCCAGGAACTCCTTGCGGGTATCCAGAGTGCGGCGCATCTGGAAGTGGTTCTTTTCGCCGCCGTGAAGGGCCAGCAGAACGTTTTCCAGAATGGACATCTTCCAGAACAGGTTGTTGCCCTGGAAGGAACGGGCCATGCCCTTGTGCAGGTGCTGGTTGGGGGTCATATGGGTCACGTTGTGGCCGTCGAAAATGACATCGCCGGAGGTGGCGGGACCCTGACCGCCGATGGCGTTGATCAGGGTGGACTTACCGGCACCGTTGGGGCCGATCAGAGCCAGACGCTCGCCTTCGTAAACTTCAAAGTTTACGCCCTGCAGAACTTTCAGACCACCAAAGGCCTTGTTCAGATCTTTAACTTGCAGCAGGCTCATTATTCCATCTCCTTTCCAACGTTTTCAGCAACAGCAGATTTGACCTTCATAGCGCCCTTGCCTTCGGGGAACAGCTTGTAGCCCACGAAGTTGTACAGGCGGATCAGGTAGGGAGAAATACCGCCGCGGAGGAACAGCACGCAGATCACGTACAGCAGACCAAGCAGCATGGGCCAGCGGTCGGGCATCCAGATACCGGCATAGGTCTCGAAGATGGTGATGATGAAGGCGCCGATGGCGGGGCCCCACAGGGTGCTGCCGCCGCCCATGATGACCATCAGCATGGGCTTTGCGGACATGGTCAGGTCCAGGTTGGAGGGAACCATGATCATGTAAGCGTAAGCATACAGAACACCGGCAACACCGGCGAACACTGCGGCGATGATGCAGGC